>NC_006300.1:330357-660714 GCF_000007745.1 [Mannheimia] succiniciproducens MBEL55E
TGTAATTATTTGTTTTTAAACGCATAAAGTAATCTTTTGTTTCGCTGACGATAACCTTACGTAAGCCAATTAAGGCGATTAAGTTAGGGAATGCCATTAAACCGTTTACGATATCCGCCAGAATCCAGATTAAATCAAGTTTAATAAATGCACCGCAAGCAACTAAGATAATGAAAGCCGTGCGGTAAAGCTTGATACCTTTGATTCCGACCAAATAAACGAAACAACGTTCGCCGTAATAACACCAGCCTAAAATAGTGGTAAATGCGAAAAATAATAACCCGACGGTGACAATAGTAGCACCGATATTCGTACCCAAACCTTGGCTGAAAGCGTAGTTGGTTACCGCCGCGCCCGCCATATCCGAAGATTGCCACGCACCGGTAATGACTAAAACCAAGCCGGTCATTGAACATACGATAATGGTATCAAGGAAGGTTCCCGTCATTGAAATCAAACCTTGGCGCACCGGTTCTTTGGTATGTGCAGCCGCAGCTGCGATAGGCGCGCTACCTAAACCTGATTCGTTAGAGAAAATACCGCGGGCCACACCGGACTGAATAGCTTTCATAACTGTGAAACCCAAAGCACCGCCTAATGCTGCTTCCGGGTTAAAGGCGCTTTCAATGATCAAGGCAAGTGCTGAAGGCACTTTATCCGCATTAATTAATAAAATAATCAATGAGGTAGTAACATATAACACCGCCATAAACGGTACAATGTAAGAGGAAACCGCGGCAATGCGTTTTACACCGCCTAAAATAATCGCCGCTACAAGAATGGTGATAATTGCCGCACTGATAGTTACGGGAACGCTGAATGTATCGTTCATAGCATGAGTAATAGCATTTATTTGCGGAAAGGTACCGATGCCAAAGAATGCTACCAGCACGCCAAAAACGGCAAATAATTTAGCTAACCATTTAATACCAAGCCCACGTTCAATATAATACATCGGGCCGCCCGCCATGAAACCGTTTTTATCGCGAACACGGTATTTTACCGCCAGTAAACATTCCGCATATTTGGTGGACATACCAAGTAACGCCACTAACCACATCCAGAACATAGCGCCCGGGCCGCCCGCCTGAATCGCTGTGGCTACACCGACAATATTTCCCGTTCCGATTGTTGCGGAAAGTGCGGTACATAAAGCCTGAAATGCGGAAACGTCACCTCTTTGGTGATTGCCTTCCTCTTTTTTGAACATATAAGCGAATGCTCTCGGCAAATGGCGAATTTGCAAAAAGCCGAGACGTAAAGTCAAATATAAACCTGTACCGGAAAGTAAAATTAAAAGCGGCGGACCCCAAATAAAAGAGTCGATTGATGATAAAATCGTTTCTAACGACATTATGTTGATTCCTCGTAAACTTCAAAATATACAAGGAGGCGAAAAGAAATGGTGATAAAAAAGCAATACGCTCAAGTGTGAGTGATCAGATTCAACCGAATTATCTCTTGCCCCTGTCCTTTTGCCTGAGCGTTTCAAGAAAATCGGTCAAAATTGACCGCACTTTTGCGCCTTCGGCGTCCATTTTGTGCTAAGCACATTGGATCTCTCCAAGGGTTCGTCCAGTAACAGTCCTTGCAAATTACTTTGCGCCTGAAAGATTTTTCATCGTCGGCGTAGGGTTAATTCCCCACTCTCCAGCTACCTTCATCCGAACTTGACTTTTATGGTGAAAATAAAAGTGCGGTAGATTTTAGCATAATTTTTTAAAATCTCAACCGCACTTTTTCTATGCAAAATATAGGTAAATTCAGGATTTTTGGTGGTCCCGCCGCCATTTTTTAGCAATGTAACTACAACTCGGTATTAATTCAAGCCGTTTTTCTTTAATCAGCTGAATTAACGCCTGATAAAGTTTATCCGCTATACCTTGCCCGCGTAAGCTGTCGGATACGTAAGTATGGTTGGCGTTAATTACCCGAGGCGATTGATAGAAATAGGTGAGTTTAGCAACTTTTTCACCGGTTTCCGAAAGAATAAAAAATTCGCCTTGTTGTTGATCTTCCGTATGCTGAATTTTCATTGAGTTTATTCCTAATTTAATGTTTTGCCCAATCTTCGTTATTTTCCGGATCCATTGCAAAGTCTGCGTTTTCACAAGGAATGGCTTTTTCTTCCGCCGCCCATTCGCCTAAATCGATTAATTGGCAGCGTTTGCTACAAAAAGGACGATAAGGGCTTTGCGGGGACCAAATTACCGCCTTTTTGCAAATAGGGCAGTCAACGGTAAAGGTTTCATCTGTCGTTTTTGTTGTCATATGTTGAACTCTTTTGTTGAGCAAGTTGTAAGTATCGCTGATGTAATTCTAACACTTTTTGTTTGATGCGGTCGCCGTTTTGCGCAAAATCCTCGTCATTATTGATAATATCATCGGCGAAGGTTAAACGTTTTTCACGGCTCACTTGAGAATTCATAATTTGTTGAATGAGTTCCCGCTGATTTTTATCCCGCTTGGTCGCGCGTTCAAGCTGGGTTTGCGGCGACACATCAATAATAAGAATGCGATCGCAAAGCGACATGAGGTTATTTTCAATGAGCAAAGGTACAACGAATAAAACATAAGGCGCTTGTTGCGCCTGTAATTGGCGTTGCATTTCCTCATTAATCGCCGGATGTAAAAGGGCATTCAGCCAATTTTTTTGTTCGGGTCGGTTGAAGATAATTTCCCGTAATTTGCTGCGGTTGAGTTCGCCGCCGTTTGTGAGAATATCCGCACCGAAATGCGTCGCTATTTTGCTCAGTAAAGGCGAACCTTTTTCGACAAGCCGGCGGGATACCTCGTCGGCATCAACAACGGGTACGCCTAATTCCATAAAAAGATCGGCGATGGTACTTTTGCCACTGCCAATGCCACCGGTTAAACCTACGATATAAGCCATATTTTGTCCTTTTTATTGATTGTTCTTCATATTAACATCTTTATAAAAAGAGTCACAAGGTTAGCGGTACAGAGAAAAGGCGCGAAAGGAACAAGGCTGATTTTTGTGTGGGCTAGGAGGCGGTTATAAATTAAAGCATAAAATAAGGCTAAAAGGCAGGCAAGGCTTATCATCAGCGGAATATCCCGCCAGGATAAACCTGCGGATAATGCGCTGATTAGCCAATAATCGCCCTGCCCGAATACTTCTTTTTTGTAGCAAAGTTTGCTTATGTGGTATACAAGATAAAAAATAACAAAAGAAATTACCGCACTTTCAACAACATCTTCCAAAGAATTGGAAATTAGGCGGAAATAACTTGCGCCTGACAGAATTAACAGCAACAACTGGCATAAAGCAGGTTCAATGAGCTGATAATGCCAATCGAGTTTGCCGATAATAAACAATAAAACAAGATAGCTCATGTAAAAACAGGTGAGCGTTAAGTCTTTTGTCAAGGTTTGTATGATAGAACAAAGTACAATTGAGACCCCGATATAAATCCATTGATTGGCAAGGGAAAGCGGACTTAATTGACCTGCTTGGTCGGCTTGTTCAATGGTAAAGTGCGGTTGTTTTTGCGGAAATATTTGGTAAAAGGCGTAATAAATATCCTTATGCAGTTTTGTTCGAAAATTGCTTAAATAGTAATAGGTTAAGTAACCAAGCAAACAAGCGAAAAACACAAGATATAAATTACTCACATTATATTCCCCATATTAAAAATAGGAAGATACATTCCGAGCATAATTACACCAATGATAATGCCGATGAGCAGCATTAGAAAAGGTTCGAGCAATTGGGAAAGCAAATCGATTTTGTGATCAAGTTGTTGCTGATAATCGTCGGCAATTTTTTGCAGAATGTTGCTTAGTTGACCGGAACTTTCACCCACCTGCAAAATTTGTTGTGCCTGTTGAGGAAACAGACGGCTTCCTACGCTGTTAGAAAAGCCGTAACCTTGCTTTATCCAATGTAAAATAGCTTGAACTTCTTCAACTAAGATAAGATCACCGGGCAAAGCGCCGGTGTTTTGCCATGTTTTGATCTGCGGCAGAAAAGCCTGCAATCCTTGTTGTAGCGGAATACCTGCGTTTAACATTAATTGCAGGCTGCGACAGAAATTAATCAGCCTTGCCTGCTGTTTAATGGTACTTATGAGCGGCATTAATGCCATGAGTTGTTGGGCGCATTTATATAACCATATTGAATGACGCCACTGTTTTTTGATAAATATAAAAGTTAATGTGGCGACACCGATTATATACCAAATATAATGAGTTAAACTGTGCGATAAAACTAACAAAAATTTAGTGATGAACGGGAGATCTTGGTTGTTATCCTGATACATTTCGGCAAATTGAGGTACGATAAATATTAATAGCAATAATGTTAGCGTCGCAGATATAACAAGCACCACCAAAGGGTAAAGCAGAATTTTTTGTATTTTGCGTTGTAATGCCAATTGCTGTTGGCGAAAATGAGCAATTTGGCTGCAAACATAACTTAGTTTTCCGCTCATTTCACCTACTTTAATCAACTGTAACTCTTGGGCTGAGAGATATAATCCTTGCAGTTCAATGGACTTGGAAAAAGCAAAGCCGCGTTCCAATTGCGATAATAAATTGCGCAGCCATTGATTCAACGGAATCGAACTGCAATTTTGGATAAGAATATGCAGGCTTTCTTTTAAGGGGATTTGAGCATCCAATAATGTCGCCAGTTGGTTCAGCACATCACAAATTTCTGCATTGCTTACTTTGTACCTAAGTTGCCAATCTTGTTGCAGCTTGATTTCATATAAATTTCGCGCCAGCAGGTTTTGTTTTGCCTGAATGTCCGATTCCGCCAGAATAAAGCCTGATTGGGTTTGTTTTAGCCGATTGAGAGCTTTCCAGCGATAGCGTTTTAATGTCATTTTTCACTTCCTAATACGCGCAATAATTCCTGCTTATCGGTAATTTGTTGTTGTACTTTGTTTTTTGCCGCCTGATAAAGGGAAGGAAAATCCGTGACATATTGCCATTTCTGAGCTTGCCACCGGGGATGAAGAAACTGATAAATGCCGATACGTCCTCGGTAACCTTGATGACAGTCGCAGTTGATAAAATTTTCGGAAAATTGACCGCACTTTTGGCAACGCTTTCGCACTAAGCGTTGGGCGATAATAAGGAGCAGGCTATTATCGATTTCATGCTGTTTAATTCCCAGTTGCAATAAGCGTGAAATTGCGGAGTAAGCATTGTTAGTATGCAAGGTGGATAGAACCAAATGCCCGGTTTGCGCTGCACGTAATGCCATTTGAGCACTTTCATCATCACGGATTTCACCTAGCATAATGACATCCGGATCCTGACGTAGAAATGTGCGCAGCAGTCGGCTGAAACTCAAGCCTATTTGAGGCTGTATTTGGGTTTGAATAATCCCTTCAAGTTCAATTTCAATGGGATCTTCCGCCGTCATTATATGCTTTGAGGCGCTATTAAGCCATTGCAGCGCCGTATAAAGGGTGATACTTTTCCCGCTACCGGTCGGGCCGGTCACTAAAATTAAGCCTTGCGGCTGATTAAGTGCTTGTTCGAGTTTTTGTTGTTGCGCAGGCTCCATACCAAGTTGTTCAAAGCTGAAATCCACCGGTTTATTTTGTTGTAAACGCAGCACGATTTTTTCACCGTTACTGGTGGCAAGGGTCGATATACGAAAATCCAGGGTTTCGGCGAAGGTGGTTTTGAAATCAAAACGTCCGTCTTGCGGTAAGCGGGTTTCGCTGATATCTAATTTTGCCAACAGTTTTAATCTTGAAATAATGCGCCCTGCTAAAGAAAGATTAACGGGTGTTTGTTGTTGCAACACACCGTCAATCCTAAAACGAATCCGAAGCTGGTTTTTTTGCGGCTCGAAATGAATATCGGAGGCATTTTTACTTAGGGCGCTCTCAAAAATATTATTTAATAAACGGATAATAGGTTCGTCGGTATTTTTATTTTCCTTATTTTGAGAGAGGCTTTCCGTATAAATCAATGATGTTTCTTCAATACTTAATGATTGCGGTTCATCCGGTTGCAATAATGATTTTAAGGTTTCGTTACTGACTAATACGGGTTCAACAATTTTGCCGGTTAAAAAGGAAAAGGTTTCGCAAGCGGCGATATTTTCTACATTATCAATGGCAAGCCATAGTTTTTGCTCTTCCTCTTTGATGGGTACGGCAAGATAGCGTAACAATACATGTTGCTGCTGTTGATTGCGTTGCCACAATTCGTGATCAATCATGTATTGTTCGCCATTGCCGGCAATGATTTTAATTGATTGCATTAGTCGGACATCGCTATTCTTTATTATCACAAAAACCTGCCGGGAAAATATCTTTAGGCGTGCAGGTTGTCGTCCAACTGATACCTTCCGAAGCATTACCGGTAGCTTTGGTCGAATAACTGACACCGGATAAACTGCCTTTACCGGTAACGGAAATCGTACCACTGCTCACGGTGACGGCATCAACGTATTTCCCTTTTGTTTTCGCCGGTTCGGCAATACCGTTGGCACCGCTTGAGCAGTCTTTTTCACCGCCTTTTTCATAAATACATAATTCCACATCGGCTTTATAGGGTGCGCCCGCCTGCAATAATTCGGAAATTGCCGCCCGTTTGGTGTAATTTTGATAAGAGGGAATTGCAATAGTAGCGAGAATGGCAATAATAGCGATAACAATCATTAATTCAATCAGTGTAAAACCTTTGCGAATGGCAGGGTACTGAGATAAAGTGCGGTAATTTTTCATGAATTTTCCTTATGTTAGAGAGAATAGTATTAACATCTAATAAAAGAAAAATGTGAGCAAATTTTTTCATTTTAATTCTCGAGCAGGATCGCAAAAATAAAAAATGATGACAGTAAAACATCCAATAAAAATTAAAAACGGTTGGCTAAGCGGAGTAAGAAAAATTATTTCGCCCCATTTCGACTCGCGTCCGTCGCAAGCGGATATTTCCCTCTTAGTTATTCATTATATTAGTCTACCGCCCGAACAGTTTGGCGGCGGTTATATTGAGGATTTTTTCCAAGGAAAATTAAATCCGGAAACTCATCCTTATTTCCAGACTATTTACCAAATCAGGGTTTCGGCTCATTGTTTAATTGGACGGGACGGGCGGGTCACTCAGTTTGTCAGCTTTAATGATCGGGCTTGGCACGCGGGCGAATCCTGCTTTCAAGGGAGGGAAAAATGCAATGATTATGCTATCGGCATTGAACTGGAAGGAAGTAATGAACAGCCTTTTACCGAAGTGCAGTATCAACGTTTAGCGGAGTTAACGAACATCATTCGACATTATTACCCGAAAATAACCGAAGATCGTATTGTGGGACATTGTGATGTTGCGCCGGGGCGAAAGATTGACCCCGGTCAGTATTTTGAATGGACAAAATATTTCGATTTACTGAAAGAAAGCCAATAAATATTTTTTCTGCTCGCATCATTTTAAATAGAAGCTACTGATTTAAAACATCTATAAGCGCTAGCGGTTTGCAGAAAAGTGTGCCACAATAAACTAACCTTATCGCACCGCTTGCATTATGGTTTAAGGAGCTCAAGATGAAAAAATCAGTTTTGTTATTTATTGCTGCATCAATGCTTGTTGCTTGTTCAACAGGCAGTATTAGCCAGCGAACATTACCAGCGGATCCGTTGCTGCCGCCATCTTTAGTACAACCAGGTTTTGTAAGAATGCCGCATAATTTGCATTATTATGCAGATATCAATTCGGTGTGGGTGGATTCGGACAGTAAAAATATGATTCATTTTGATGCGGTGATTAATTTGCGAAAAGGTCCTCATGTTTATAGCGACCGCGATAAAATCGCAAAATCTATGCGTCAGGCGAAAGTGGTCAATTGCGATACCATGAAACTAACTCATTTAAAAACCGATTATTATTCCGAATTCTGGGGAACCGGTGATCCCGTTACGCCCGAACATCAAAAAATGAGAACGGTGGATTTACGTAAAGGCTCGTCACTTTATACCTTAGCCCAAGTGCTTTGTATCAATTTATACAGAAAATAATTGAATTATAAGTAAAAAACTGCGGTCGAAATTTTAAAAATTTCGACCGCAGTTTTTCAGAAAAGAGTAACGGATTAATATTCTTCCATATAACCCAGGCTGCGTAAGGCTCGTTCGTCATCCGCCCAGCCGGATTTCACTTTAACCCATAATTCAAGATGTACTTTATTATCAAACAAACGTTCCATATCTGCGCGGGCTTCAATGCCGACGGTTTTAATTTTCTGACCGCCTTGTCCGATAACCATTTTCTTTTGGCCTTCCCGTTCGACGAGGATTAATCCGTTAATTTCGTAAGTACCGCGCTCGTTCATTTTAAATTGTTCGATTTCGACGGTAACCGAATAAGGCAGTTCTTCGCCCATAAAGCGCATAAGTTTTTCACGGATAATTTCCGACGCCATAAAACGTTGCGAGCGATCGGTAACATAATCTTCCGGGAAATGGTGAACGCCTTTACGCAAAGACTGACGAACCACTTTTTGTAGATTATGTACGTTATTGCCGCGTTGTGCGGAAATAGGGATAATTTCTTTAAAATTGAATTTACCGCTTAATTCGGTGATGAACGGCAAGAGTTCATCTTTATTTTTGATATTATCTATTTTGTTGATTGCCAATACTACAGGCGCTTTTGAGGCCCGTAATTTATTGAGCACCATTTCGTCGTCCGCATTCCAGTGAATACCGTCCACAACGAAGATAATTAAATCTACATCGCTGATTGCGCTGCTTGCCGCACGGTTCATTAAGCGGTTAATGGCGCGTTTTTCTTCAATGTGCAACCCCGGCGTATCCACATAAATGGCTTGATAAGGGCCTTCGGTATGAATTCCGACGATGCGGTGTCTGGTGGTTTGCGCTTTACGCGAAGTAATTGAAATTTTTTGTCCTAAAATTTTGTTCAGTAGGGTCGATTTGCCTACATTCGGACGACCGACGATAGCAACGAAGCCACAATAGGTTTCTTGCTCGGCGGCAGTTGTTTCATTGTGTTGTACAATGTTTTCCGGTTTTGTTTCTGTCATTTGATTTCCAATGCTGTCAAAATTTGTTCTGCGGCGGCTTGTTCCGCTTTACGGCGGCTACTGCCGACGCCGATAAACGTGCGGTCAAGGTTCGGCACATGGCATTCGATAGTAAAGGTTTGGCAGTGTGCTTCCCCTTTTATGTCTTTTACATCGTAAGTCGGTAGTGCTAAACGGTGACCTTGTAAATATTCCTGTAATCTTGTTTTCGGGTCTTTTTGGTTTTCGCCGGGTTTGATTTCCCGTAATAATTTTTCATACCAATGTAAGGTAATTTGTGTAGCGCTGACTAAACTGCTGTCTAGCGATATCGCGCCGATAATAGCTTCGACACAGTCCGCCAGAATTGATTCGCGACGGAAACCGCCGCTTTTCAGTTCGCCATGTCCAAGCGCCATATATTCGCCGAGTTTAAACTGGCGGGCCAGAATTGCCAATGTAGGCTCTCTGACAAGGGTTGCGCGCATACGGCTCAATTCCCCTTCATTACATTTAGGAAATTGATGATATAAGGCGTCGGCAATCGTGTAATTCAAAATCGCATCGCCTAAAAATTCAAGGCGTTCGTTATGTTTGGTGGCGGCACTACGGTGCGTTAACGCTTGTTTTAGCAACGTAATATCTTTAAATTCATAACTTATCTGACGTTGTAATCTATCTAAATGGTTCATATTATTGAATAGTTTTAAAAAAACGAGTTTCTTGTTTCGGGTTAAAAATAACGCTAACCGCTTTTCCCGTTAAGTTATCATGAGGGATAAAACCGAAAAAGCGGCTGTCAATGCTGTTTTCTCGAAAATCCCCCATCACGAAATAATGTCCTGCCGGCACAATCCATTCGCCTAACGGCAAATTATCCTGTTTAAAATAATGGGCGGACTGATCGTATCGCACTTTTGTCAACAAAATAGCGTGGTTAGTTTCATCAGTGAATTCCTGACGCTCAATCAAGGCAAGTTTCTCGCCTTGCTGGGAAAAGAGTACCGTTTCCGGATTCAAATAATTCCGTTCGTTTTGCTGTTTATAAAGCAGTGTTTCACAATGATTAATCTGACAATTATTTTGCCTGTAATTCGGCGTAACCGAAATTATTCCGCTTTTTTGATCATAACGAACATGATCATGTTCAACGGCAATTATACGTTTAATGTATTCATCAGTTCCGCCATCTTGTCTGAAGATAACGATATCGCCTCTTTTTGCCGTATTTAAAGGAGTTATCGTATCGCCAAGTACGGGAATTTTTAAATTATAGGCAACGCGATTAACCAAAATAAAATCCTGCGGCATAAATGTCGGCGCCATGCTGGCGGTTGGGACGATATTGATTAAATAAGCAATAATACCCCGTAAAACAGACAGTAAAACAACGAGTTTTGCCAGTCTTTTAAGCATGAGCAAAACAAAAAATTATTGAATCTTTTGAAAAATCCGTTCGCTACGGATGCCCGTCGGCCATTCGTTTTGTTTTTTATCCAGACTCAGCCAAATATAAGTGGCTTTACCGACAATATTTTTTTCCGGCACAAAACCCCAAAAGCGGCTGTCTTCGCTGTTGTTGCGGTTATCACCCATGACGAAATATTGGTTTTCCGGTACTGTCCATTCGGTGATGTAATTATCCTGAGTACTATAATCTTTATAGCGGTATCCTTCGGAAATCGGTTCCGGATACCAATGGATTTTATGTTCTACATCGCCGCTTTCCGTTGTTTCCAGCGGGCTCGGACCATACATTAAACTTCCGTCAGGGTTTTGACCGATAATGAACTGAAATTCTTTATTTTCCACAGGCTCGCTATATGAGAATTCTTTAACTTCGCAGTTTTCGCTGCAAGGTTTGCCGTTTTCACCGTAAACAAGCGTAATTTTGCGATCTAATTCGTTATAACGGATTCGGTCGCCGCCAATAGCGACGATACGCTTAATGTAATCCACATTCGGTTGCGGCGGCGCTTTGAATACAATTACGTCGCCGCGTTGCGGTTTACCCGTTTCAATTAAGGTATTTTGAAAAACGGGATCTTTAATACCGTAAGCGTATTTTTCCACCACCAAAAAATCACCGATACGTAATGTCGGCTCCATTGAACCCGAAGGAATTTGAAAAGGTTCGAATACAAAAGAACGCAGAATCAGCACAAAAGCCAATACCGGGAAAATTGAAGCGACAAATTCGGAACCTTCGGAAACCGGTTCCACTTTTTGTTTTTCTTCGGCGCTGAGGGTTTTGCCCGTACGTTGTTCAATACGGGTAATCTGGCGGCTGCGTTTCGGGTTAACGACAAAACGGTGATAGCACCACAAAATGCCGGAAAGTGCGGTCAAAATTATCAATAAAATGGAAAAAGTATTAGGCAACGTAAAATGATCCAATACTTTCCAGATAGCAAAACCGACAACTAATAGAATCGGGAGAAAAAAATTCGCCATTAATCTTTCCTTATTTACTGTCTTTACCAACGTGTAAGATAGCTAAAAACGCCTCTTGAGGAACTTCAACGTTACCTAATTGTTTCATGCGTTTTTTACCTTCTTTTTGTTTTTGTAAGAGTTTTTTCTTACGGCTCACGTCTCCACCGTAACATTTTGCCAATACGTTTTTACGCAATTGTTTTACCGTTGAACGGGCGATAATGTGGTTGCCGATAGCCGCCTGAATCGCAATATCAAATTGTTGGCGCGGAATCAGCTCTTTCATTTTTTCCACTAATTCGCGGCCGCGATAAGGCGCATTATCTTTATGAACGATAAGGGCAAGGGCGTCAACCCGTTCGCCGTTAATCATAATATCCACACGAACCATATCGGCGGCCTGGAAGCGTTTGAAGCTGTAATCCAGCGAAGCATAACCGCGTGAGGTGGATTTTAGACGATCAAAAAAGTCCAATACCACTTCGCCCATAGGGATTTCATAGGTCAGAGCGATTTGGTTACCGTGATAAACCATGTTAGTCTGCACACCGCGTTTTTCCACGCAAAGGGTGATAACGTTGCCTAAATATTCTTGCGGCACCAACATGTTACATTCCGCAATCGGCTCGCGAATTTCAGAGATATTATTTAGCGGCGGTAATTTAGACGGGCTGTCCACATAAATCACATCGCCGTTGGTTAATTCCACTTCATACACTACCGTAGGTGCGGTGGTAATTAGGTCAAGATCGTATTCACGCTCTAAACGTTCCTGAATGATCTCCATGTGTAACAAACCTAAGAAACCGCAACGGAAACCAAAGCCCAGAGCGGTAGAGGTTTCAGGTTCGTAGAATAAAGACGCGTCGTTTAAACTTAATTTACCCAGCGCATCGCGGAAAGCTTCGTAATCGTCGGAGCTTACCGGGAATAAACCTGCGTAAACCTGAGGTTTCACTTTTTTAAAGCCCGGTAATACGGAACTTGCCGGGTTATGTTGTGAGGTCAGGGTATCGCCCACCGGCGCGCCTAAAATATCTTTAATTGCGCAAACAACCCAACCTACCTCGCCGCATTCAAGCTCATTTTTATCCACTTGTTTCGGCGTGAAGATCCCTAAACGATCCACATTGTAGGTTTGCCCGGTTGACATCACTTTAATTTTATCGCCTTTGCGTAATACGCCGTTTTTAACGCGAACCAGCGAAACCACACCGAGGTAATTATCGAACCAGGAGTCGATAATTAGTGCCTGTAAAGGCGCATTCGGATCACCTTTGGGCGCTGGGATCTTGGCGACGATTTCTTCAAGCACATCTTCAATACCTACGCCGGTTTTAGCGGAACAACGCACCGCTTCCATTGCGTCAATACCGACAATATCTTCGATTTCTTCGGCAACGCGTTCGGGATCCGCCGCCGGTAAGTCAATTTTATTTAAAATCGGAACAACTTCGAGATTCATTTCAATAGCTGTGTAGCAGTTGGCAAGGGTTTGCGCTTCTACACCCTGTCCGGCATCAACCACCAATAACGCACCTTCGCAAGCCGCAAGCGAACGGGAAACCTCGTATGAAAAGTCAACATGTCCCGGCGTATCGATAAAGTTTAATTGATAGGTTTCACCGTTTTTTGCTTTGTAGTTCAAGGTTACGCTTTGCGCTTTAATCGTAATACCGCGCTCACGTTCAAGATCCATGGAGTCGAGGACCTGCGCTTCCATTTCGCGATCGGATAAGCCGCCGCAGGTTTGAATCAAACGATCTGAAAGCGTGGATTTACCGTGGTCAATATGGGCAATAATCGAAAAGTTACGAATGTTTTTCATTTTAATAGTTATATGCTCAAAATAGTTGTTTTTTATAAAAAGTTTAATCGGCTGATTGTACCCGAAAGTCCTTGAGAGCGCTATAAAATTCGCGAAATTTTTACCGCACTTTTTTGTAAGAGAAAAGAAAATATCAGAGGATATAAAAAGAAGAAACGAGGCTAAAAAAACATAAAAAAACACCTCAAAAGCTAAACTTTCGAGGTGTTTTCCGGATTATAAGCTAAACTTTAAAATTATAAACTTTCTGTGAAAGTACGAGTGATAACATCGCGTTGTTGTTCAGGCGTTAATGAATTGAAACGAACCGCATAACCTGAAACGCGGATTGTTAATTGCGGGTATTTATCCGGGTTATTTACCGCATCTTCTAATGTTTCGCGACGTAATACGTTTACGTTTAAGTGTTGACCGCCTTCAACTTTAATTGTAGGCGCAACATCTACCGCTAATTCGCGATATTCGATTTGACCTAATTCGTTGATTGCAACGATTTGGTCTTCAGCGAATTCCGCTTTAGCCGCTAGACAACGGGCTTCGCCTTTGTCGCTGTCTAATAACCAGAATGAATTTAATAAATTGTCATTTGCTGCTTTAGTAATTTGAATACCTTTAATCATAAAGTTGCCTCCTAAATTTTGGCGTTTGTTAAGCTAAATTGTTTAAGTGATGAGCAGTTTATCAAAAAATTTTAAATTTTCAACTATTTTTGAAACTAAATGTAAAATATTTTTATGATATTTTTATGTTTTTGATTTATATCATGGCTTTAGCGTATGAAATTATACGGAATTAAATTTTGTTAACTTTTATATAGACTCTGTTTATAAAAGATAAGAAGGCCTTGAATATTTTTTTATAAACAAACCGCTCATTGCAATGAATTCAAGCAACATATTTTAAATGCCGGATACCGTTTTATTTAATAAGCTCAAAAGTCCTAGGAATATTTTCTATTTTCAGTGCCGGTAAACTTATTTATAATTTCGTTTCATGATTAGCCGGAGGATGATTAAATGCAAACTTGGAAAGACGTTATCGGAACGGAAAAAACACAGCCTTATTTTCAGCATATTTTGCAGCAAGTTCATGCCGCTCGTGATGCGGGTAAAACAATTTATCCTCCTCAGCATGATGTGTTTAATGCTTTTAAATTAACGGAATTTGATCAGGTAAAAGTAGTGATTCTCGGGCAAGATCCTTACCACGGTCCGAATCAGGCGCACGGATTAGCGTTTTCTGTATTGCCGGGAATTGTGCCGCCGCCTTCACTATTGAATATTTATAAAGAATTGGAAAATGATATTGCGGGATTCCAAATTCCTCGTCACGGTTATTTAGTCAAGTGGGCGGAACAGGGCGTGCTATTACTCAATACGGTGTTGACGGTTGAGCGCGGCTTGGCCCATTCCCATGCCAATTTTGGTTGGGAAACTTTTACCGACCGCGTGATTGCCGCTTTAAACCGACACCGGGAAAATTTAGTATTTTTATTGTGGGGCAGTCATGCGCAGAAAAAAGGTCAGTTTATTGATCGCGACCGCCATTGCGTACTGACTGCGCCTCACCCGTCGCCGCTTTCCGCTCATCGAGGCTTTTTAGGATGTCATCATTTTTCTAAAGCAAATAATTACTTACAAGAACATAAAATCACGGAAATTGATTGGCAATTGGACACCCAATTATCCTAGATTTAGTGTATAATGCCGAGTTTCTTTAAACGGAGGAATTGCCATGTTAGCCATTATTTCACCCGCAAAGACACTTGATTATCAAAGTGCGGTGCCAAAATTCGAAATTTCTCAACCGCAGTTAACTCAATATAGTCAACAACTTATTGATATTTGTAAGCAATTAAGTCCGGCACAAATCGCTTCTCTGATGTCTATCAGCGATAAACTGGCGGGGCTTAATGCGGCACGTTTTGCCGATTGGCAGGCAGACCATAACGAACAAAATGCGCGTCCGGCAATTTATGCTTTTAAAGGCGACGTTTATACCGGCTTGGACGTGGAAAGCTTAACTTCTGATGATGTGTTGTTTGCGCAGCAGCATTTGCGTATGTTGTCAGGCTTATACGGTTTGCTGAAACCTTTGGATTTAATGCAGCCTTACCGTTTGGAAATGGGGACTAAACTTGCCAATAAGAAAGGGAAAGATTTATACGCTTTTTGGGGAAATGTGATTACCCAAACTTTACAACAGGCATTGGATGAACAGGGTGATAATATCTTAGTCAACCTTGCTTCGGATGAATATTATAAAGCGGTGCAAGCAAGTCAATTGAAGGCGCGTATTATTAAGCCCGTATTTCTTGATAATAAAGGCGGTAAATATAAAGTAATCAGTTTTTATGCCAAGAAAGCCCGCGGTTTAATGTGCCGTTATATTATCCAAAACCGTTTAACCGAGGCAGAGCAGTTAAAAGAATTCAATTTGGCCGGTTATTGGTTTGATGAAGCCGCTTCCACAAAAGACGAATTTGTCTTTAAGCGTGATTTAGGTGAGTAAAAGATGAAAAAAATACTTATTTTAGCCGCCGTCAGTTTTTTAGCGGGTTGTGTCGGTTCTTCGACGCTTCCGCAAAAAAACGCTGAAAAATTACCGCACATTGAAGTGCCGAAAGAAATTGTTCATAACGGAAAGACTTATTATTTAAGGGCTCAGCAGGATTTAGGTTCGGTGGCTCGTTATGTTTATCTTGAAAATAAAGAAAATCTGAAAAACTGGAAGAGCGAAATCGAAATTTTAAATGATCGCAATACCGAACAACGCAGTATCGCCGATCGTATTGCATTGCGCGAAAAGGTTTATAAAAATACCGGTGTCGAGCATTTTCAATTAATGGAAAAAGACGATTCTTTATATGCGTTTGTGATTTATGCGCCTTCCGCACAGCATGACGATTGGCAGGTTGATGTGGCTAAGGGTGAAAATGTGATGGGTTGCGGTTTCGCTCAATATCAATATTCATTGAAGATTCCCAAAACGAAGAAATTAATGAATATGGGCAAAGTGAAACTTATCGGTTATTTAAAAAAATACGCCGTAGATAAAGAAATGGAGCGTTTATCTACTACTAAATGGAATTGGGTCTGCCGAAATAATGAGTAAACAATATTCAACCTTGGTTAAAAGAGCCTCTCTTTTGGCGGTGTTCACCGCGGTGACCTTGATTGTGGTTAAGGCGTTTGCCTGGTGGCAAACGGGTTCCGTGAGTATGTTGGCTTCGATTACCGATTCCACATTGGATTTGCTTGCTTCCTTCATGAGTTTATTAATTCTCCGCTTTGCTTTAATGCCGGCGGATCATAATCATTCATTCGGGCATGGTAAAGCCGAGTCTTTGGCATCTCTTGCGCAGGGCGCTTTTATTATTGGTTCCGCTCTGTTGCTGTTATTGCACGCGTTTCAACGTTTGGGCGAACCTAAAGTTATTCAACAAACGGGGCTGGGCATTACGGTAACCATGTTTTCGATTTTGCTGACATTTATCTTAGTGGCATATCAAAACAAAGTGATTAAATTAACGGATAGTCCGGCGATTAAAGCGGATCAACTGCATTACCAAACGGACTTGCTTATGAATGCCGCCATTATGCTTTCCTTATTATTAGGATCTTTGGATTTCATATGGGCGGATGCGGTATTTGCTATTTTGATTGCCGTTTATATTTTGGTTAACGGCGGTAAAATGTGTTTTGATGCGGTGCAATTATTATTGGATCTTGCTTTGCCGGAACAGGAAATTGAACAGATTGAACGTTTGATCAGAGAAGATCCGAATATAATCGGTTTTCATGATTTACGTACGAGACGAGCGGGCGAAGTGCGATTCATTCAAATGCACTTAGAGCTTAGCGATGATCTCTCTTTTGTGCAGGCGCATGCGATTACAGACAGTTTAGAAACGCGTTTAAAACAGGCTTTCCCAAGGGTAGAAATTGTAATTCATCATGAGCCTACAAGCGTGGTATTGGCTGAACAAAAAGCAAAGTGAAATAAAAGCTGATACTAATCAAACTTTGCTGGAAATCAGAAAATTTTTCTAGAGCGGATATACCTTATGGTGTATCTTATACCCCAAATTTATTATTAGACTTTAACTTAAGGTAATTGACCTATGATTAAAAAAATTGCTGTATTGACAAGTGGTGGCGATGCACCCGGCATGAATGCCGCGATTCGCGGCGTTGTGCGTTCTGCATTGTTTGAAGGATTGGAAGTATTTGGCGTCTATGACGGTTATTATGGGCTATACCATAATAAAATCAAACAATTGAACCGTTATAGCGTATCCGATGTTATTACCAGAGGGGGCACTTTCTTGGGTTCTGCACGTTTCCCGGAATTTAAAAATCCTGAAGTGCGGGCAAAATGTGCAGAAATTTTACGTTCTCATGGTATTGATGCATTAGTCGTAATCGGCGGTGACGGTTCATATACCGGGGCTAAATTATTAACCGAAGAACATGGCATCCAATGTATAGGTTTGCCGGGTACTATTGATAATGACGCACCGGGTACGGACTATACGATTGGTTATCAAACCGCATTAGAAACGGCGGTTGATGCGATTGACCGTTTACGTGATACCTCAAGTTCGCACCAACGTATTTCTATTGTGGAGATTATGGGGCGCCATTGCAGCGATTTGACGATTAATGCTGCGCTTGCCGGTGGATGTGAATATATTGTGGCTTCGGAAGTCGAATTTGATCAAGAGGAATTAATTCAACAAATTGAGCGCAGCATTGCTAATGGTAAACGCCACGCAATTATTGCAATAACGGAATTAATTACTGATGTTCATGAGTTAGCTAAAAGAATTGAAGAACGCGTTCACCATGAAACCCGTGCCACAGTATTAGGTCATGTTCAACGCGGCGGTTCTCCTTGTGCTTTTGACCGTATTCTTGCATCCCGTATGGGGGTTTATGCGGTTGATTTGTTATTACAAGGTAAAGGCGGATATTGTGTCGGTATTCAAAACGAGCAATTAGTCCATCATGATATCATTGACGCAATCAATAACATGAGACGTTCATTTAAGGCTGAATTGTTAGACATGAACGAGAGATTATTCTAATTTTTCTCTTTTTTTAAATTTGTTGATAGCTGTTTATTAAGGTAAGCGGCTTGGTAAAGTGCGGTCGAAATTCTCGAAATTTTGACCGCACTTTTTAAAGTGGTTCCGCTTATTTATTAACGATACGTTCAATAATTTTGAAGAAGTTTTCTGCATCCCAAGCACTACGACCTATAAATAGCCCGTCAATATATTGTTGTCCGAATAGTTCATTCGAGTTTTCCGCATTAACGCTACCGCCGTAGAAAACGGGAATATCTTTTCCCGCGTCACCAAATAACTCAATTAAACATTGTTTAATAACTGCATGTTTTTCATTCGCATAATCTGCGGTGGCAGGAATGCCGCTTTCACCAATTGCCCATACGGGTTCATAAGCTATTCTTAGTTTGGCTAATTGATTTGTATTAATTCCCGATAGACCTATTTTCAATTGAGTTCTTAATACTTCGTCGGAAATATTATAATTTTTTTGTTCAAGTGTTTCGCCAACGCAAAGTAGTGTCGTTAGATCATGTTTTAAAGCCGATAGTACTTTTTCATTTTCCTGCCGATCTGTTTCGCCAAATTTGTGGCGTCTTTCGGAATGCCCGATCATTACCAATTGAGTTCCTATTTCTTTCAGCATTAATGGTGAAATATCTCCTGTATATTGCCCGTTATCGTTAGGATTCATATTTTGAGCGCCAATAATAATCGGATTATCATGAGAAGTGGCTAGTGTGGTTTGAATAGCGGATTGGATAGCGGTATAAGACGGAATGACAAATAATTCTATATCGTTATTAGCCCGAATATCATGAGTTAATTCGGAGAGTTGGGCTAAAAACCGAGTTGTATCGGCTATTCCTTTGTACATTTTGAGATTGGTACCAAAATAATACTTTTTCATAAGTAACCTCTTAATATTTATACAAGATCTATATCTACGCTGCTTTTGATAACATTTAAGATATTTTTATCGATATTCTTATCCGTAATAATTTTATGAACCTGAGAGAGCGGGGCTGAAACCAGTAAATAACCCGTGCCGAATTTTTCACTACAAGTTAAAACATAAACATATTGTGCAATTTTAAAAATCTGTTTTTTGATCATCATTTGTTCATTGCCAATAGAGGTAATACCAAATTCGGGATCGATACCATGTACGCCGATAAAAGCCTTTGTAGCTTTAAAATTCTTTAACATTTCAATAGCAAAATCACCGACAAAGGCATTTTTATTTCCCCTCAATACTCCGCCGATAGAAATGATTTCTACGGCGGAACAGGTAGATAGTTCAGCAATTACCGGCAATGAATTGGTTATAATAATCAAATATTTATCCGAATATTTTTTTATAACTTGCGCTAAATAATAGCTATTAGAGGAATCATCTAAAATAATAGTGTCTCTTTCCGCTATGTATTGATAGGCTTTCTCGGCGATACGTAATTTAGCTTCTCTTTCCTTAAAAATATTTCCGGCCGGTATATGAATATCAAGGTAATCATTGCAGAGTTTGGCCCCTCCGTGCGTGCGAATAATTAGCCCTTTTTTTTCTAAAGATCGAATCAGACTTCTGATTGTAACGGTTGAGCATTGTAATATTTCGCTTAGTTCTATGTTTGTAATGACGTCTTTCCGTTTAAGCGAATCTATGATTAGTTGTTCTTTCTCGTTCAGCTTCATATTTACTCCTTATTTTCATTTTTTTTCTTTTGTTTAGCAACGAAAAAAATAAAAAATTAAATTTTTTTGTGATCTAGATCGATTTTTGAACAAAAAATATTTGTTTTTTAGTTTCTGTCTCAATATAGTTATTTTACGATAAATTTAAAACGAAAGAAAGCGAAAGTTTAAATTATTTTAAGGAGCTTTAAATGAAAAAACCAGTAATTGCATTAACAATGGGTGATCCCGCAGGTATTGGTCCGGAAATTACCGTCGATACAATGCTAAGTGAAGAGATTCATAATGTATGTAAACCTTTTGTTATCGGTAGCATTCCTATTTTAGAAAGGGCTGCCAAGGTTCGTGGCGTTTCAATTAAATTTAATAAAATTCAGGATCCAAGTGAAGCTAAATACGAATTAGGAACTTTCGATGTACTTGAAACCGGTAATTATGACACTGATTCCATTAAGTGGGGCGAGGTTCAGAAACTCGCTGGCCAAATGTCTTATGACTGGGTATTAAAATCCATTGAGTTAGGTATGGCTAAAAAAATTGATGCGGTTTCTACCGCACCCATTCATAAAATTGCAATTAAATTAGCAGGTGTGAAAGAGCCCGGCCATACGGAAATTTATCAAAATGAAACTCATTCCGAATATGGCTTGACAATGTTTAGTTGCCATAAATTACGTGTTTTCTTCGTAAGTCGTCATATGTCGGTTATTGATGCTTGTAAGTACGCAACGAAAGAACGCGTATTACAAGATGTAAGAAATATTGATAAGGAATTGCGTAATATCGGTATTGAAAATCCGTTCATTGCAGTTGCGGCGTTAAATCCTCATGGCGGTGATAACGGTTTGTTTGGTCGAGAAGAAATTGATGAATTGATTCCTGCCGTTGAAGCCGCAAAAGCGGAAGGGATTAATGCAACAGGCCCGGTTCCGGCGGATTCCGTATTCCATATCGGTAAATCCGGTAAATATGATGCGATTTTGTCTCTATATCATGATCAGGGGCACATTGCATGTAAAACATTAGATTTTGAAAAATCGGTAACTATTACATTCGGTTTACCGTTTATGCGTAGTTCTGTTGATCATGGTACTGCTTTTGATATCGCAGGGAAAAATATTGCAAATGGCGTAAGCATGATTGAGTCAACTAAAGTATTAGCTGAATATACAGCTAAGTATATGAATAAAAAAGCTTAATTTAGGAGGTGGAATATGCCCGTTATTGGTGTAGTCGCTGATGATTTAACCGGTGCGACAACAACCGGAGTATTATTAGCCCGCTCAGGTTCGAAAACAACCGTATGTTTTAATACGGAAGCTGCCATTAAATCGAATGCTGAAGTGCCATCCGATTCACTACTGATTAGTACAAGTAGTCGTCCGTTACTTAAACATGAAGCTTATAAACATGTGAAAGAAGCAACTCAAGTATTGAAAAATATGGGGGTGCAATATTTTACTAAACGCATTGATACCACAATGCGAGGTGGTGTCGGCGTTGAAATTGATGCGATGCTTGATACTTTGCCTGAGAATACCATAGCGGTTGTGGTGCCGGCGATGCCCCAATCCCGGCGTATTCTTGTTGGCGGTTATTCAGTGATTGACGGCGTTGCATTAACCAATACGCCAGTAGCGCGTGATGTGCGTACACCAGTACGGGAGGGGTATATTCCGGCATTACTTGCAAGCCAGACTCGTCGTAAAGTGGGGTTAGTCAGTTTAACCGACGTTATGCATGGCGTATATGAAATTCGTATTGCTTTGATGGATCAGATTACTCAAGGCAAACAAGTAATCGTTGTTGATGCAATCACTCTTGAAGATGTGTCTAATATCGCCCAGGCTTGTTTAATGCTTGATAATCCGATTCTAGCCGTTGATCCGGGTCCGTTTACCGCCGCACTCGGCTATCAACGGGGCTTAATCCACCGAGAAGAACCGAATATTCCACAAACTGATGCTACATGCGCTGAAGATAAAACCGTATTAGTAGTCGCCGGTAGTGCAACACCTGTTACTAAATTACAAATGGATACGCTTTGTCAGGATCCTCGTAATATATCAATTTCTGTCGATCCCGTATTGCTTATTGAAGGCGGCGATATTGCCGATACGGAAGCAAAACGAGTGGTGGGTCTTGTAAAAGATTATATGGCTAATGATGTGCGGCCAAGAGCAATTTTACTTGAAACGGCATTGCATGGTCCGTTACTTAATCTTGATGCGGAAGATGCTAAACGTAAGTTTGTTCGCGGTGAAAGCGCCGAGCGAATTAATGCGGGACTAGGCATGATTGTTTCGGATATTTTTAAACAAATTGGTCACCAACGTTTTGCCGGTATTTTTGCAACAGGCGGGGACACTATGGTGAATGTGTGCAACCAGTTAAATGTTTCGGCTATTGAAATGATTGACTATGTAATCCCACAATCCGATATCGGGCGTCTAGTGGGGATTTTTGATAATAAAATGCCGATTGTCGGTAAAGGCGGCTTAACAGGTGATGAATATACGGCTTGTAAGATTGTTGATCGCCTATTCTTAGAAGCCTGTCGAGATAAGTAATATATTGAGGAGTGAATAATTATGAAAATTGCTATTGGATGTGATGAAGCGGCATATCGCTTAAAAGTTGAAATTATGAAGCATTTAGATGAGCTGGGCATTGAATATGATGATTTTGGCGCCGGAGAAGGAGATGTCGTTTTATATCCTGATGTAGCGGAAGCCGTTGCAGTTGCGGTTGCCGAGGGAAAATACCAACGGGCAATTCTAACTTGCGGTACCGGTATTGGTATGTGTATTACGGCAAATAAAGTTCCGGGAATACGCGCGGCAGTATGTTATGATGTGTTTTCAACCGAGCGCTCAAGAAAAAGTAATGACGCTCAGATTATGTGCTTGGGAGAACGTGTTATAGGTGTTGAGTTAGCAAAATCATTAATTGATGTGTGGTTCAAATGTGAGTTTGCCGGTGGCGGTTCCGCACCTAAAGTGAAACGTATTAATGAAATTGATGCGAAATATAACAAAAGATAATTTCTGACGAACAATCCGCCTTATATTCATATTGTATCAAAAGATAAGGCGGTTTTTATCTACTTGCTATCTTAGGAGAACCATTATGGCATTACGCAATGAAGAAGGTCATATTGATCTTAAACTCATGGAAAGAATGATGAAAATCCCGGGCGGATTAGTCATTATTCCATTATTGCTCGCTGTTGCAATTAAAACATTCTTTCCGCAATTTTTTGAAATAGGTGGTTTTACAACCGGCTTGTTCCAAAAAGGTCAGCCCGCAATGATGGGGATATTCCTTATTTTATGCGGTGCGTCAATTAATATTCGTCAAGTAGGTATGCCTCTTTATAAAGGCGTAGTATTAACCAGTTCAAAATTCTTTTTGGGTGTGGCGCTTGGTTTATTAGTCGGTCATCTTTTCGGACCAGAGGGTATTTGGGGATTATCACCAATCGTCTTAATTGCAGCAATCACTAACTCAAATAGTTCCCTTTATATTTCACTTTCATCACAGTTTGGTAATTCAACAGATACGGGTGCAATTTCAATTCTGTCTTTAAATGACGGACCGTTTTTCACTCTAATCGCATTAGGAGCGAGCGGTTTAGCAAATATTCCGTTTATGGCGGTAGTAGCAACCCTGATTCCATTATTAATTGGTTTTGTTTGGGGTAATATTGATACTAAATTCCGTGAGTTATGCGGTAAAGCTCAGCCTATTATTATTTTCTTCATGACTATTGCAATCGGTTCTGGTACTGACGTCAGTACGATTTTGAAAGCCGGTGCATCCGGTATTATTTTAGGTATCCTTTCAACATTAACTGCAGCGGTATTTTTTTATGTATTTAATATTTTCTTACCAAAAAGAGAACGTAATGCAATGGGAGCGGCAATTGGTACAACCGCATTAAACTCAGCAATGACTCCGGCTGCCGTAGCTGATGCGGACCCTACCTTTACACCTCATGTGCCGCTTGCAACCGCACAATGCGCAACGGCTTCTATTATTACCTTATTCTTATGCCCGTTTGTAGTTGCGTTCTTCGATAGACAAATGCGTAAAAATAAATTAGGTATTTATTCTGCCGAAGGTTGGGCTGGTAAAGCTTTAGCGGAACGGGAAGCATTAGCTAAATCAGCGAGTTAGAGATAAAAAAGAGAGTGAAAACTCTCTTTTTTATTTAAAATGATAGTGAAGATTCTTATAAAAGAAAAAAGTGATTACGGCTATAACGAATATTAAAAGACCCTAGGATAGCTAAATTAGGATAATTATTTATTTTGTGTAAAAATACAGAATATCTTTTCAGCCGACATTTTATTCACATGCATATTATTTTATTTATCCTCCTCATAATTCTCATCAAATTCTTACCGCACTTTGGTGTGTTGTTTGCTTTCCCGTTGACGGCGGTATTTGTGGCTATATTAGCAATGATTGTAGCGGCTTTAGGTCCATGGGAATTTTATAAATTCAAAACAACAGTGGATCCCCGTCATTTGAATAAAACCAGTATGTTGGTGACTTCGGGAATTTATCGTTATAGCCGTAATCCGATGTATTTAAGTTTGGTGCTGTTTTTATTCAGTGAAATCCTTTGGCTGGGAAATTGGTTGGGTATTGTAGGGATTGTGATCTTTGTAACCTACCTTAATTTAGGGCAGATTAAACGCGAAGAAGCGGCGTTAGCGGAAAAATTCGGCAAGACTTATTTGGCTTATAAACAACGGGTCAGACGCTGGATTTAGTCGTATAACAGAAAAAAGGACATAAAGAAAAGTGCGGTAAATTTTTGTGAAATTTTACCGCACTTTTCGTTATAAATTTAATTTTTGAATTAAACGTAATACATTTCAAATTCTACCGGATGCGCTGTCCCAGCCGCAAGTTATCTATAAAGAAAGAAGAAAACGGTCACAAACAGGAATTCTTCTAACAAGTTACCCCGCAATCCGTCCGTATCCGTAAAAAACTGTTAACGGGAATGGATCGCAAACGTGCTAACCGAATCACCACCAGTACCAGCACGCATTAATTCAAAATTTTAATAGAGGCTGTTTATCTTTTAAGTATAAATTTTAATCATCAACAAGCCCTAAAATCACCGTACTTTTGGGGGCAGATCAAAGTGCGGTTATTTTTTTAGGAATTTCGGATAACAAGATAGTTGTATCTTCTCAAAAGTTCCTCAGGGAAAATATTTTTTTCCAGTCAGAACTTACATTGCGCTTACCCGTCTAACCAGCAATAATATCCTTCCAACTTTACTATTTTATTAGTATTAGGAATTTTCTATGATCCGTTTCCCTCGTTTTAACTTAAGAAGTTCAACGTTAATTGCCATTGTGGCGCTTTATTTCACATTAGTATTAAATTTTGCATTTTACGGCAAAGTATTAACCCAACATCCTTTTACCGGCAAGCCGGAAGATTATTTTTTATTAACGGTTCCGTTTTTTGTATTTTTTACGCTGAACGCCGTTTTTCAGATCTTAGCCGTGCCGCTATTGCATAAAATTATTATGCCGTTACTGTTGATTATCAGTGCTGCGATTGCGTATAGCCAAGTGTTTCTGGACGTTTATTTTACAACGGATATGCTGGAAAACGTATTGCAGACCACATCTGCTGAAAGTACGCGGATGATAACCTGGCAATATGTGTTATGGATTATCGGATTCGGTATTATTCCAGCTTTTTTGTATCTTTCCGTAAAAATAAATTACCATACCTGGTTTAAAGAATTAGGAATTCGTCTGGGTGCAATTTTAGTTTCCGCAGTTGTGATTTTCAGTATTTCGAAATTTTTCTATCAGGATTATGCGGCGTTTGTACGCAACAACAAACCGACGGTCAATTTAATTTTGCCTTCGAATTTTATTACCGCGGGTGTGAATGAAATCAAACGTATCCATGATGCTAATCGCCCTTATGAAAAAATCGGATTGGACGCTCAACAGGAGAAACCGGATCCTTATCGTCATTTTACGGTTATTGTCGTCGGTGAAACTACCCGTGCACAAAACTGGGGACTGAACGGTTATCAACGGCAAACTACGCCGAAACTGGCGGCGCGTGGTGATGACGTTATTAATTTCAATCACGTGACCAGCTGCGGTACGGCGACTGCGGTGTCTGTGCCTTGTATGTTCTCGTATTTGACGAAAGATCAGTATAACGGTTCGAAAGCGGAAAAAATGGATAATCTGTTGGACGTGTTGCAGCGCGCGGGGGTGAATATTTTTTGGCTGGATAATAACAGCGACTGCAAAGGTGTTTGTTTGCGCGTGCCGAATGAAACCGTCAATATGACGCTGAAAGATTATTGTACGGAAGGAGAATGTCTGGACGAAGTTTTATTGCGCGATTTTGATAAAATCCTGAATGAAACCACTAAAGATACCGTGCTGATTTTGCACACTATCGGCAATCACGGCCCGACTTATTATGAGCGTTATACGCCGGAGTATAAAAAGTTTGTACCGACTTGCGATACTAATCAGATTCAGACGTGCAGCAATGAGCAATTAGTTAATACTTACGATAACAGTATTTTGTATATTGATAATTTTATTGATTCCGTGATCTCAAAATTGGAAAACAGAGATGA
Source organism: [Mannheimia] succiniciproducens MBEL55E (assembly GCF_000007745.1). Lineage (GTDB taxonomy): Bacteria > Pseudomonadota > Gammaproteobacteria > Enterobacterales > Pasteurellaceae > Basfia > Basfia succiniciproducens. The sequence continues at coordinate 357,032 of NC_006300.1, forward strand.
TTTGGAAAGTGCGGTTTATTATGTATCGGATCACGGCGAATCTCTGGGGGAAAACGGTATGTATCTGCACGGCGCCCCTTATGCTATCGCCCCGGAACAGCAAACCCGCGTGCCAATGGTCTTTTGGTTTTCAAAAACTTGGAAAAAGAATGAGGGGGTAGATTTAAATTGCGTCAGAGAGAAAGCGAAAACACGGGAATTTTCTCATGATAATCTTTTCAGCACCGTAATCGGTATGATGGATATGAATTTAAAAACCTCTGTTTATCAACCCGAATTTGATATTCTGGCAAGTTGTAAGCGACATTAATTCAAAATTTTAACAAAAGCGACCGCACTTTTGGGGGGCAGATCAAAGTGCAGTCATTTTATACCGAGATTTTCTCAGGCAATAAAAAAGCACGAAACTTTATGAATCGTGCTTTTTTAGCAAATCGGATTAAATTATTTAGCGCAACCGCATTCCGCTAATTTCTTTTCGAAGCGCTCTGCCGCAAAGTCCCAGTTTACTACGTTCCAGAATTCTTTAATGTAGTCCGGACGACGGTTTTGGAATTTCAAGTAATAAGCGTGTTCCCAAACATCTAAGCAAAATAGCGGGAAGCCTTCGCAACCGGCAATTTCTTTTCCCATAATCGGAGAATCCTGGTTTGCCGTTGAAACGACTGCTAATTTGCCGCCTTCCTGTACAACTAACCAAGCCCAACCGGAACCAAAACGCGTTGCGGCTGCTTTTTCAAATTCAGCCTGGAATGCTTCAACGGAACCGAAATCGCGAATGATTGCATCTTTTAACGCACCTTGTAATGTTGTGCCGGTTTTTAATGCTTTCCAGAATAAACTGTGATTTGCATGACCGCCCACGTTGTTACGTACGGCAGTACGGTTTTCCGCAGCAACTTTATCTAAGTTTTTCAGAATTTTACCCGGGCAGGCGTCAAGATATTCCGCTAATGCCGGCACGTTTTTAACCGCCGCTTCAACCGCCGCGTTGGCATTGTTTACATAAGTTTGATGGTGTTTGCTATGGTGAATTTCCATTGTTAACGCATCAAAATGTGGTTCTAACGCATCATATGCGTAACCTAATTCAGGTAGAGTGTAAGCCATAAAAGTTCCTTGTAATTTTGTTGAGTGTTGTTGAAGTTTGCCGGCATTTTAAATAGCACTACTTATTATTTAAAAGTCCCGCAACCCTGATTCTTGAAATATTTTAACAGTAAATTTGATTAAGATCATTAAATTTACTCTTTTTTCATAAAAAATAGGCTACTTTTTATTAAGCAGCCTATTTTGTAATATTTAGGGTTTGTTTATAAAAGATAAACAGACCTTAAATCAAATCAATTTAGTTTTGTTGCGCTTTAACCGCCGCAATAGCAACCATATTGATAATACGGCGTACGGAAGACACGGAAGTTAAAATATGCGCCGGTTTTTTCATACCCATCAGGATTGGTCCGATAGTAATCGGTGTCGCGGTGCCCTGTAATAAATTCAAACTGATACGGGCGGATTCCATATCCGGCATAATGAGCAGATTTGCCGCGCCTTTGAGCGGACTGTCAGGCATAACTTCGCGGCGTAAATTCTCATTTAACGCTACATTAGCGTGCATTTCGCCGTCAATGATCAAATCAGGCGCCTGCGTTTTCACTAATTGTAAAACTTCGCGCATTTTGACCGCACTTTGATCTTCCGAAGTACCGAAATTAGAATGAGAAATTAACGCCACTTGCGGTTCAATACCGAAACGGCGCACTTCTTCCGCCGCCATTAAGGTAATTTCCGCTAATTCTTCCGCCGTCGGCGCTAAATTAACGAAAGTATCCGCGATAAATAAGTTGCCGCTTGGCAGTACCAATCCGTTTACCGTTGCCGGGATGTCTACATTTTCTTTAATGCCGATAACTTCTTTCAATAAAGAAAGGCTGGAAGAATAGGTACCGACTAATCCGCAAAGCATTGCGTCCGCATAACCGAGTTCCAGTAAAGCGGAACCGATAGCCGTCGAGTTGGTTAACATACGGCGTTTTGCCATGGCTTCGGTAACGCCGTGACGTTTTAGTTTATTGTGATAGAGCGACCAGCATTGTTGGTAGATTTCTTCATTATCCGTATTTAGCACTTCAAAATCGACACCCGCCTGGATTTTTAAACCGAGGCGTTTAATTTGCGCTTCGATCACATCCAAACGTCCGACCAAGACGGGATAAGCGATTCCTAAGGTCGAAATTTCTTGCACCGCATGCAAAATGCGGGTTTCTTCGCCGTCTGTGAGCAATACGCGTTTTTTATCCGCTTTCGCCTGATTAAAGACAGGTTTCATGAACAGATTGGTTTTGTAAACGAATTGGGTGAGTTTTTCGATATAAGCGTCGAAATTTTGAATCGGGCGGGTTGCCACGCCGCTGTCCATTGCCGCTTTGGCTACCGCCGGTGCAATACGGATAATTAAGCGAGGATCAAAAGGTTTAGGAATAACGTATTCCGGCCCGAAAGTGACTTCGCTTTCGTCCGTGTAGGCTGAAGAAACCACATCGCTTTGTTCGGCAAGCGCAAGATCGGCAATAGCGCGCACCGCCGCCATTTTCATTTCTTCGTTGATTGTAGTCGCACCCACATCTAGCGCACCGCGGAAAATAAACGGGAAGCACAGCACGTTATTTACTTGGTTAGGGAAGTCTGAACGACCGGTACAGACGATGGCGTCGGGACGAACCGCTTTTGCTTCCGGCGGTGTAATTTCCGGATTCGGGTTAGCCAACGCAAGAATCAACGGATTAGGCCCCATTGTTTTTACCATTTCCTGAGTCAAAGCGCCGGCGGCGGAGCAACCTAAGAAAATATCCGCATTCGGAATTGCATCGGCTAATGAACGGGTACCGTTGTCGTCAATGGCATACAGTTTTTTTGTTGCATCCATATTTTCGTCGCGACCTTTATAAATAACGCCTTTAGAGTCGCAAACCGTAATGTTTTCACGTTTCATCCCTAACGACACCAACAGATTTAAACAGGCAATAGAGGCCGCACCCGCACCGGATGCCACTAAACGCACATCTTCGATTTTTTTATTAATAATGCGTAAACCGTTTAAAACCGCAGCGGAGCTGATAATCGCCGTACCGTGTTGATCATCGTGGAATACCGGAATATTCATGCGCTCGCGTAATTTTTGTTCAATGTAAAAACATTCGGGCGCTTTGATATCTTCAAGATTAATACCGCCGAATGTCGGCTCGAGGGCGGCGATAATTTCCACTAATTTTTCCGGATCTTTTTCATTTATTTCAATATCAAAAACATCTACGCCGGCGAATTTTTTGAATAAAACGCCTTTACCTTCCATTACCGGTTTGCCTGCGAGGGCGCCGATATTACCTAATCCCAACACGGCGGTACCGTTTGAAATTACGGCAACTAAATTGCCTTTTGCGGTGTAATTATAAGCTTTTGCCGGATCTTCTTGAATTTCTAAACAGGGCATTGCAACGCCCGGCGAATAAGCCAGTGCAAGGTCACGTTGAGTGGCAAGTGATTTAGTCGGGGTAACTTCGATCTTTCCGGGAACCGGAAATTCATGAAAATCTAATGCGGCTTGACGTAATTGTTCGTCCATATAAACCTCTTTTTAATATGCACAAATGGATAGGATAGAAAAATACTTTAACCGATAAAGTACTGCTTAATGATTATACATAGAATGGCATAATAAAAATGTGATATAAACCGATTTTTTACAAAATTTTTACAAAATAATTTTAGTAGCGAATTCCGGCTGCGTTTTTTGCTAAAAAATCACTATTTTTTAACCGCACTTTTTATTTCATGCTAAGATAGCAGACTTTTCTTTTGTATTGCGCAAGATTGCCGCTTTGGCTGCGTTTTATTATTTTAGGATATTTATGCGATTAGATAAATTTTTAGCGGAGAATACGGGATTAACCCGTTCTCAAGCGGCGAAAATACTGCGTCAGGGGAATGTGCAGGTTAACGGTCAGGTTGTAAAAAGCGGGTCGCTTAAAATAACGCCGCAAGATGAAGTTTTATTTGAAGGTGAGTCTTTAGAATGGCTGGAGGACGGCGTTTATATTATGCTTAACAAGCCGCAGGGTTACGTGTGTTCTCATGACGACGGCGAATATCCGACTGTCTATCAGTTTTTTGATTATCCGTTAGCCGGCAAGCTGCATACCGCCGGGCGTTTGGATGCGGATACCAGCGGGCTGGTGTTATTGACTGACGACGGGAAATGGTCTCATCGGGTGACATCGCCGAAATATCATTGCCAGAAAACCTATTTGGTGACCTTGGCGGACCCCGTTGAAAGCAATTACCGACAGGCTTGTGAACAAGGCATTCTACTGCGCGGTGAAAAAGAGCCCACAAAGCCCGCCATATTAGAAATTATTGATGATTACAACGTAAATTTAACTATCAGCGAAGGACGTTACCATCAGGTAAAACGCATGTTCGCCGCGTTAGGTAATAAAGTTGTGGGGCTGCATCGGTGGAAAATCGGTAATATTGAATTGGATGAGGATTTGCCCGAAGGGGAATTTCGTGTGTTAACCGCAGAGGAAATTCAATATTTTTGACAGAGGATAAAAAATTTGAGTACCGCTAAAAAAAGAAACTTTATATTTATTGCCACGCTGGGTATTTTGTCTATGTTGCCGCCCTTAGGGGTGGATATGTATCTGCCTTCTTTCCTGAATATTGCCCGTGATCTGCAGGTGGATCCCGAGCGGGTCCAATATACTTTAACTTTTTTTACCTTCGGTATGGCGGCTGGGCAATTATTCTGGGGACCGGTGGGCGATAGCTACGGGCGCAAACCCATTATTTTGCTTGGTGTGATTATCGGTGCCGTCGCCGCATTTTTTCTGACCGGCGTAAATTCTATCGAAAATTTTACCGCACTTCGTTTTATTCAAGGTTTTTTCGGCTCTGCGCCGGTAGTGCTGGTAGGGGCGTTATTGCGCGATCTTTTTGATAAAAACGAATTATCGAAAACCATGTCAATGATAACGCTGGTGTTTATGATTGCGCCTCTGGTGGCGCCGATAATCGGCGGTTATCTGGTGTTATTTTTCCATTGGCACAGTATTTTTTATGTTATTTGCGCCATGGGGATTTTAAGTGCGATTTTAGTGTTTTTTATCATTCCGGAAACCCATCATCAGGACAATCGCATTCCTCTGCGGCTAAATGTGGTGGTACGTAATTTTGTAACTTTATGGCGCCGTAAAGAAGTGCTGGGTTATATGTTTTCTTCAGGATTAGGCTTCGGCGGATTATTCGCCTTTTTAACGGCGGGTTCTATCGTCTATATCGGTTTGTATGGCGTACCCGTGGATCAATTCGGTTATTTTTTTATGCTGAATATCGGCGTGATGACTTTAGGCTCCGTTATCAACGGGCGGGTGGTTCATCGAGTGGGCGCCGAACGAATGTTACAAATCGGTTTGACCGTTCAGCTTATCGCAGGAATTTGGTTGCTTATCGTGGCTTGCTTTGATTTAGGTTTTTGGCCGATGGCGCTGGGTATTGCGGTATTTGTGGGTCAAAACTCATTAATTTCCTCTAATGCAATGGCATCGATCCTCGAAAAATTTCCGACAATGGCGGGAACGGCAAATTCTGTCGCCGGTAGCGTGCGTTTCGGATTGGGCGCAACTGTGGGCTCTTTGGTTGCCTTAATGAAAATGGACAGCGCCGCCCCGATGTTGTTTACCATGGGAATCTGCGTGATTGTCGCGGTTTGCTGTTATTATTTTTTAACTTATCGTTCGTTATAAACAGGAAGGTTATGGCTTTACACAAATGCCCGGAATGTCGTCATAAAATCAGTCAAAATGCGATGATTTGCCCTCATTGCGGTTTTTCTTTTGAAACGGCAAGTTTAGAAAAATATAAGCAAACGCTGGAACAACGCCGTTTACATAATCAGCAAATTAATAAGAAAAGTGCAAAATTACAGTTTATCTGGCTGATTATTTTCGCGCTTTTTATCGCTTTAGCCGGTTATTTCACTTCATAGTGTAAGGCTTATGAGCATTTGAATAAAAATAACGGCAAGCCGGATTCGCTAAAAAGTGCGGTCAGATTTTCCATAGTTTATTTATGGAGCGGAAAATACGGCGTATAATAGCCGGCTCTGATTTTGAGGTAGGATAATGTTAAATAAAATTTTTTCGTGGTTTGAACGCAGGGTAGAGGCGTACCCCGATCAAACGCCAAATACCCCGGAAAACGGGTTATTTAAATTTATTTGGTCAAGTCTGGACGGAATGAAAAAATGGATCCTGTTGCTGGCGGTGTTAACTGTGGGTACCGGGGTGATGGAGGCGCTGTTATTTCAATTTATGGGCGTGCTGGTGGACTGGCTTGGCAACTATACGCCGGTAACCTTATGGCAGGAAAAAGGCACCTTGTTGTGGGGCATGGGCTTTTTATTGGTGTTCAGCATTTTATGGTCGTTTTTAGCTTCCGCCGTTCGTCTGCAAACCCTGCAAGGTGTTTTCCCAATGCGCTTGCGTTGGAACTTCCATCGCTTAATGCTGGGACAAAGTTTAAGTTTCTATCAGGATGAATTTGCAGGCAGAGTTTCGGCAAAAGTCATGCAGACCGCTCTTGCGGTACGTGATACCGTACTTACCATTGCGGATATGATGGTTTATGTGGTGGTGTATTTTATCAGCTCGGGCGTGGTGTTAGTGGCTTTAGACGGCTGGTTCTTAGTGCCGTTTGTGGTATGGGTCGTGCTATTCGTGATGATTTTGCGGGTGTTGATTCCTAAATTGGCAAAAACCGCCGAACGTCAGGCTGATGCGCGATCTTTAATGACCGGGCGGGTAACGGACGCTTATTCGAATATCACAACGGTAAAATTATTCTCTCACGGTGCCCGCGAAGCCAGTTATGCGAAAAAATCCATGGAAGAATTTATGGTCACGGTTCACGCGCAAATGCGTTTAGCGACTTCTCTGGATACGCTGACTTACGCCGCCAACGTCTTTTTAACTTTAAGCACGGCAATTTTAGGTATTCTTTTATGGCAAAAAGGTGCTGTCGGCGTGGGCGCTATTGCGACCGCAGTTGCCATGGCATTGCGTGTGAACGGTTTATCCCGCTGGATTATGTGGGAATCCGCCCGCTTATTTGAAAATATCGGTACGGTAAACGACGGCATGACAACATTGTCAAAGCCTCATACGATTATTGATAAGCCGAATGCACCTCAGCTTGAAGTGAAAAAAGGCGAAATCCGTTTTGATAATGTTGATTTTTGTTACGACCCGGCTAAACCGCTGTTAAACCATTTTAATTTAACCATTAGACCGGGTGAAAAAGTGGGTTTAATCGGGCGTTCCGGCGCAGGTAAATCGACTATTGTGAACCTGTTGTTACGTTTCTATGAAGCGCAAAACGGTACTATTAGCATTGACGGGCAGAATATTCTGGACGTACAACAAGAAAGTTTGCGCCGTCAAATCGGTTTGGTGACACAGGACACTTCGTTGCTGCACCGTTCCGTGCGGGATAACATTATTTATGGTCGCCCGGAAGCGACGGATGAAGATATGATTAATGCGGCGAAACGTGCGGAAGCCGCCGATTTTATTCCGTTTTTAAGTGATGCGAAAGGTCGCCGCGGTTACGATGCGCATGTAGGAGAACGAGGGGTAAAACTTTCCGGCGGTCAACGTCAACGTATCGCCATTGCCCGAGTGATGTTAAAAGACGCCCCTATTTTATTATTGGACGAAGCGACCAGTGCGCTGGACAGTGAAGTGGAAGCGGCAATTCAGGAAAGTCTGGATAAAATGATGGAAAACAAAACCGTTATCGCCATTGCACACCGTCTTTCAACCATTGCGGCAATGGATCGCTTGATCGTTTTAGATAAAGGTCAAATCGTAGAACAAGGCACTCACGCCGAATTGCTTGCCCAAAACGGCTTATATGCCAAACTGTGGCGACACCAAAGCGGCGGTTTTCTGAGCGAACATGCGGATTAATTTCTGATAAAAAAAGTGCGGTAAAAATATCGAGAATTTTTGACCGCACTAAAAGTTTTAAATAGGCTATGCCTGATTGGCATAGTCTATCTTTTTATCAACAGAGTTAACACCTCATAATGCGAGGTGTGAGGAAACATATCAAATAATTGGATTTTTTGCAATTGATAATGAGTAAGTTCAAGTAAATCTTTCGTCATGCTTATCGCATTACAACTCGAATAAAGAATAAACTGCGGTTGCATTTGATTGAGAAATTGAGCCAGCGGTTTGCCGATACCTCGGCGGGGCGGGTTGACGATAACCAGATCCGGCTTGTTTTCGTCCTGATTTAAGGCAAAATTTGCCGCATCCAAAGACTGAAAATTCACCTTTTTCAGACCGCACTTTTGCGCGGAGAGGCCGGCGCAATAAATTGCCGAAGGGGCGATTTCAATTCCGGTTAATTCAATGTCGGGATTTTTTTCCTGCAATGCTTTTGCACAGTGCAAGCCGAATCCGCCGACACCGCAAAACAGATCCCAAAGTTTATTGACGGGTAAATCTTTCACCCATTGTTGCGCAGTGCCGTACAAGCCTTCCGCTACCTGCGGATTGGTTTGGAAAAAACCTTGCGGACGGATAAACAACGGAATCCGATTAAAGCGTTCTTCCAGCACCTGCCGTTCAGTAAAAAAGATTTCTTTTTCGCCTTCTAAAATCGCCGCATGTTGAGGTTGAATATTGGCGCTAATCACCTTTAACTGCGGTAGTTTTTCCCGAAGTTTTGCCAGTTCCCGCCGAATTAACGGAATTTTATTCTCCGAACGCAACACGAAACGCAGCATAATATCTCCCTGATAACCGCTTTCCGTCAGCAGAATATATTTCAGTTCGCCTTTTTGTTTGGCAACATTATAAGGTACTAACCCCGCTCTCCCGATAAAATCTTTCAACACGGGGAAAATCGGTTTGAAACCGGCTGAATAGAGCAGGCAATCCGTTAAATCCACCGCACTTTGCGGGGCATTTTGGTCTTTCAAAATACCTAAAACCGGGCGTTCCACCGCACCGCTTACCACCATTTTGGCTTTATTGCGAAAACCGCTTTGACGTGATTGAAAAGGCGCCGACCAACGGAGTTGCGATTGGTCTAAAGGAGCGATTTGTTGTTTTAAATGGATTTGTTTTTCATTTAATTGCTCGTCATAAGGGCGGTTAATCCATTGACAGGATTGGCATTGTTGGGTTTGGAAGTGGGGGCATTTTGTAGTCATAATTATGAAAGCTTATTCGGTCGCTTAATCGTTAAATTACAAAGGGCGTATGCGATACGCCCTACGGTATTTAGGATTGCTTATTTGCTGTCTAACCAAGATTGTTGAAGTGCGGTCAATTTTTTCGAATTTTCCAACCAGCGCCGGGTTTTTGTTAATTCGTTCCAGCTGAAGGCTTTTTTCTTAAATAACGACTGTAAACGACGTTGGCGGGCGGCAAAGTGCGGCGGATTTTCTTCAAGTTTTAGATTATCCAGCACTTGAACCACACCTTCCGGTTCGTTGCAAAGCAAAAGCAAATCACAACCTGCGGAAAGGGCTTTTTCGCTGCGGGCAACGAAATCCCCCATGAAACCGGCGCCTTTCATACCGAGATCATCGGAAAAAACCGTCCCGTCGAAGCCTAATTTTTGGCGCAGAATATCCTGCAACCAATATTTTGAACCGCTGGCGGGTTGGCTGTCACAATGGCGATAAATTACATGTGCGGGCATGACCGCATCAAGCTTATTTTGTGCGATAAGTTGTTGGAAAGGTTGAATATCTCGCTCAAAAATTACGGCGCTCGGGCGTTCGTCATAAGGGGTTTCCAAATGACTGTCCGCCAGTACGTGACCATGCCCCGGAAAATGTTTGCCGGTGGTCGCCATACCCGCTTGATGCATGCCGTCAATAAACGCGGAAGCCAGACGGACGGCAGGTTCTACTTCTTCACAGAAACTGCGATCACCGATGGCTTTACATTCGTGCCCTAAATCCAGTACCGGAGCAAAACTTAAATCAATGTCTAAAGCGGTCATTTCCGCCGCCATTAGCCAGCCGGCTTCTTTTGCCGTTGTCAGTTGAAGTGCCGGGTCGCTAATCATCGCGGCAAAAGATTGCATGGCGGGTAATTGGGTAAACCCTTCACGGAAACGCTGAACTCTGCCGCCTTCCTGATCCACGGTGATCAATAACGGTTTTTTCACTCGTCGGCGAATATCTTTAATTAACGCTTGAATTTGTGATCTGTCGTAGAAGTTGCGGGTAAATAAAATAAGCCCGGCTACCAGAGGATGCGCGAGTAATTCCGCCTCTTCCGCTAAAAGTTCTTGACCTTTCAGGTCGATAAGTAAGGTTGACATATAAATAATTAGTTATTACCGGAAAAAAGATATAAACGGTAGTTTACACTTTCTGCGGTCGGCTTTGTCAGGTTAATTTCGGCTTTTTGCTGAGGCTGCAACAACAATGCGCCCTGATATTTTTCTTGTTGGGTTGAAAATAGTTGGGTTATGCCGTTTTCATCGTACCAATACAGGTTGTAGTTAAAGGCGATAGGTTGCTGGCTTTTATTTTTTACCCAGGCGGAATGTGCTCCCGCATTTGCTTCAATAGATTGTGCGAGATTTGCCGCGATATTAAGAATCGGCTTCTGCGTACTCACTAAGTTGGGCTTTTGTGCCGAACATGAGGCAAGCAAAAGTGCGGTTGCAAAAAGGAAAAATTTTTTCATTATCAAATAAGTGCTGTTAGGGGCGTATTTGCTACGCCCTTTGGAATTATTTTGCGTTTAACGGACCGAGTTTTTCACCGCCGAGTAAGTGCATATGAATATGAAATACTTCTTGCCCGCCGTGTTTGTTACAATTGACAATTAAACGGTAGCCGTCTTCTGCAATACCTTCCAGTTTGGCAATTTTAGCGGCAGTAATAAATAAGCGCCCTAATACGGCTTCATCTTCTGCGGTTACGTCGTTTACTGTCGGAATCAATTTATTCGGAATAATTAAAATATGAGTTTTTGCCTGCGGCGCAATATCGCGAAATGCGGTGACAAGATCGTCTTGATATATAATGTCGGCGGGAATTTCTTTACGAATAATTTTACTGAAAATTGTTTCTTCTGCCATTTTGTGTTTCCTTATTTTTGGGAAAAATCTACCGCACTTTTTATCAGAAATCAGCTTAAATAGCAATTTATCTCGTAAACCAAAGGAATAAATCCACACCCTTTATAATGGTATTATTACTCTATTTGGGTAATTTTGATTTAGGTCAAAAAATCTGTAAAAGGTGATATGGATCACTCAAATTAGCTATTATCTAATTTATGAATCTTTTATAATCCCCCCGTTAAATAATATTCAACAATTTTGGATTTTTTAATCTATCATTTATGCTTTAAGGCAGTTCTACTCATTTCCGAGTAGTTTTATTACTAAGGAAAGCTCAATGAAATCGGAAGATTTTAAATTGGCTTGGATGGCTTCGCCAACCGAGATGGCTCAAACCGGGTTAGACGTCGGCGTTTATAAAGCTACGAAAAAACAAGCCTATTCATTTTTATCGGCGATCTCTGCCGGTATGTTTATTGCTCTTGCATTCGTTTTTTATACAACAACTCAAACAGCCTCTGCGGGAGCGCCTTGGGGATTAACTAAACTGGTCGGCGGTTTGGTGTTCTCTCTCGGGGTAATTATGGTGGTGGTTTGCGGCTGTGAACTATTTACTTCATCAACTTTATCGACTATTGCCCGCTTTGAGAGTAAAATTACAACAATTCAGATGTTACGTAACTGGATTGTGGTTTACTTCGGTAATTTTGTCGGCGGTTTATTTATTGTTGCATTAATTTGGTTTTCCGGTCAGATCATGGCGGCAAACGGTCAGTGGGGATTAACCATTTTAAATACGGCACAACATAAAATAGAACATACCTGGGTTGAAGCCTTCTGTTTAGGTATTCTTTGCAACATTATGGTATGTATTGCCGTTTGGATGGCCTATGCCGGCAAGACTCTAACGGATAAAGCTTTTATTATGATCCTGCCGATCGGGTTGTTTGTCGCTTCAGGCTTTGAACACTGCGTAGCAAATATGTTTATGATCCCTATGGGCATGGTAATTGCAAATTTCGCATCGCCGGAATTCTGGCAGGCAACGGGTTTAAATGCCGAGCAGTTTGCAAATTTAGATATGTACCATTTAGTAATTAAAAATTTAATTCCTGTTACTTTAGGTAACATCGTCGGTGGTGGTGTTTGCATTGGTCTAATGCAATGGTTTACCAGTCGTCCACATTAGTTGGGTGAGAGTGACGGCAAATCCGCCGTCATCCTTGCAAGGTTTCAATCTTATCAATACTAGAAAAGAAGGAAGTATTAAAAATGGCTGAATTAACTGAAGCTCAAAAAAAAGCATGGGAAGGATTCGTTCCCGGTGAATGGCAAAACGGCGTAAATTTACGTGACTTTATCCAAAAAAACTATACTCCGTATGAAGGTGACGAATCATTCTTAGCTGATGCGACTCCTGCAACCAGCGAGTTGTGGAACAGCGTGATGGAAGGCATCAAAATCGAAAACAAAACTCACGCACCTTTAGATTTCGACGAACATACTCCGTCAACTATCACTTCTCACAAACCAGGTTATATCAATAAAGATTTAGAAAAAATCGTTGGTCTTCAAACAGATGCTCCGTTAAAACGTGCAATTATGCCGTACGGCGGTATCAAAATGATCAAAGGTTCTTGCGAAGTTTACGGTCGTAAATTAGATCCGCAAGTAGAATTTATTTTCACCGAATATCGTAAAACCCATAACCAAGGCGTATTCGACGTTTATACGCCGGATATTTTACGCTGCCGTAAATCAGGCGTGTTAACCGGTTTACCGGATGCTTACGGTCGTGGTCGTATTATCGGTGACTACCGTCGTTTAGCGGTATACGGTATCGATTACCTGATGAAAGATAAAAAAGCCCAATTCGATTCATTACAACCGCGTTTGGAAGCGGGCGAAGACATTCAGGCAACTATCCAATTACGTGAAGAAATTGCCGAACAACACCGCGCTTTAGGCAAAATCAAAGAAATGGCGGCATCTTACGGTTACGACATTTCCGGCCCTGCGACAAACGCACAGGAAGCAATCCAATGGACATATTTTGCTTATCTGGCTGCGGTTAAATCACAAAACGGTGCGGCAATGTCATTCGGTCGTACGTCTACATTCTTAGATATCTATATCGAACGTGACTTAAAACGCGGTTTAATCACTGAACAACAGGCGCAGGAATTAATGGACCACTTAGTAATGAAATTACGTATGGTTCGTTTCTTACGTACGCCGGAATACGATCAATTATTCTCAGGCGACCCGATGTGGGCAACTGAAACTATCGCCGGTATGGGCTTAGACGGTCGTCCGTTGGTAACTAAAAACAGCTTCCGCGTATTACATACTTTATACACTATGGGTACTTCTCCGGAACCAAACTTAACTATTCTTTGGTCCGAACAATTACCTGAAGCGTTCAAACGTTTCTGTGCGAAAGTATCTATTGATACTTCCTCCGTACAATACGAAAACGATGACTTAATGCGTCCTGACTTCAACAACGATGACTACGCAATCGCATGTTGCGTATCACCGATGGTCGTAGGTAAACAAATGCAATTCTTCGGTGCGCGCGCAAACTTAGCTAAAACTATGTTATACGCAATTAACGGCGGTATCGATGAGAAAAACGGTATGCAAGTCGGTCCTAAAACTGCGCCGATTACAGACGAAGTATTGAATTTCGATACCGTAATCGAACGTATGGACAGTTTCATGGACTGGTTGGCGACTCAATATGTAACCGCATTGAACATCATCCACTTCATGCACGATAAATATGCATATGAAGCGGCATTGATGGCGTTCCACGATCGCGACGTATTCCGTACAATGGCTTGCGGTATCGCGGGTCTTTCCGTGGCTGCGGACTCATTATCAGCAATCAAATATGCGAAAGTTAAACCGATTCGCGGCGACATCAAAGATAAAGACGGTAATGTCGTGGCCTCGAATGTTGCTATCGACTTCGAAATTGAAGGCGAATATCCGCAATTCGGTAACAATGATCCGCGTGTTGATGATTTAGCGGTAGACTTAGTTGAACGTTTCATGAAAAAAGTTCAAAAACACAAAACTTACCGCAACGCAACTCCGACACAATCTATCCTGACTATCACTTCTAACGTGGTATACGGTAAGAAAACCGGTAATACTCCGGACGGTCGTCGAGCAGGCGCGCCATTCGGACCGGGTGCAAACCCAATGCACGGTCGTGACCAAAAAGGTGCGGTTGCTTCACTTACTTCTGTGGCTAAACTTCCGTTCGCTTACGCGAAAGACGGTATTTCATATACCTTCTCTATCGTACCGAACGCATTAGGTAAAGATGACGAAGCGCAAAAACGCAACCTTGCCGGTTTAATGGACGGTTATTTCCATCATGAAGCGACAGTGGAAGGCGGTCAACACTTGAACGTTAACGTTCTTAACCGTGAAATGTTGTTAGATGCGATGGAAAATCCGGAAAAATACCCGCAATTAACCATTCGTGTTTCAGGTTATGCGGTTCGTTTCAACTCATTGACTAAAGAACAACAACAAGACGTTATCACTCGTACGTTTACACAATCAATGTAATTGAGAGTTTGTCTTATTGCTTAATAAATTCCGCCTCAATAGGCGGAATTTTTTTGTTTTAATTCCCCTGATTAAAGCGGATAAAAGTGCGGTAGTTTTTTGCGAAGATTTGACTATTCTCTGAAAAAAACGAAATTCTTTGCTATAATCTTCTTGCTATATTTTGTTGATTATTTAAGGGCATATTATGTCGGTTTTAGGACGAATTCATTCATTTGAAACCTGCGGGACAGTTGACGGGCCGGGAATCCGCTTTATTTTATTTTTACAAGGCTGCTTAATGCGTTGTAAATATTGCCATAACAGAGACACCTGGGATTTGCACGGCGGTAAAGAAATTTCCGTTGAAGAATTAATGAAAGAAGTGGTGACCTATCGCCATTTTATGAACGCCTCGGGCGGCGGAGTTACCGCTTCCGGCGGTGAAGCTATTTTACAGGCGGAATTTGTACGGGACTGGTTCAGAGCCTGCCATAAAGAAGGAATTAATACTTGCTTGGATACCAACGGTTTCGTCCGTCATCATGATCATATTATTGATGAATTGATTGATGACACGGATCTTGTGTTGCTTGACCTGAAAGAAATGAATGAACGGGTTCACGAAAGCCTGATTGGCGTGCCGAATAAAAGAGTGCTCGAATTCGCAAAATATTTAGCGGATCGAAATCAGCGTACCTGGATCCGCCATGTTGTAGTGCCGGGTTATACAGATAGTGACGAAGATTTGCACATGCTGGGGAATTTCATTAAAGATATGAAGAATATCGAAAAAGTGGAATTATTACCTTATCACCGTCTAGGCGCCCATAAATGGGAAGTACTCGGCGATAAATACGAGCTTGAAGATGTAAAACCGCCGACAAAAGAATTAATGGAGCATGTTAAGGGGTTGCTTGCAGGCTACGGGCTTAATGTGACATATTAGAAGAAATAAAAAAACCGTCGTAAACATTATGACGGTTTTTTTGTCACTATTTTTCAGAGGAGTTAAGCCGGGGGTGTTGTAAAAGTGCGGTAGCTTTTTGTTGTTTTTTCTGTTCCCTGCGCTTTTGGAAAAAGCGGCTTAACTTCTGACTGCATTGATCCTGTAAGACACCGCTTGTGATCTCAACCCCATGATTCATTTTATAATCCTCAAAAAAATGAAATCTGGAACCCACCGCACCGGTTTTGTAATCGGACGCCCCGAATACCAAGCGTTTGATTCGGCTGTGTAAAATCGCGCCGGCGCACATGGTGCAGGGTTCTAACGTCACATATAAAGTGGTATTGAGCAGGCGGTAATTTTGGATTTTCTGCGCGGCGTTACGTAACGCAATAATTTCGGCATGGGCGGTGGGATCTGAGTTTACAATAGATAGATTCCAGCCTTCACCAATGATATTGCCCCGTTCATCCACCAATACGGCACCTACGGGAATTTCCCCTAAAGCTTCCGCCTTGTCGGCAAGGAAAAGAGCTCGATTCATCATTTTTTCGTCAAAGCTAATCTGTTGATCCATAAGAATTATCAGGCTGTTAATTGAGATGAAAAAAGTGCGGTCAAAAATTTAATATTTTTCTGCGTATTTACGGACGCCAAACAGGCATCCCTACATTTTATGTTGAAAAATATTTTCTATAACAGATGAAAATATTAAATTTTTGACCGCACTTTTGTCGGTTTATACCGAGAACGGATATTTTATCGGTTCGTGGCATTGGTAACCAACGACGTTGAAATCATCCATGGTTACCCAGGTTTCTAAATCTTCAAGGGTTTTAATGTCCGGATTAATTTCCAGTTTTGGCGACGGGAACGGTTCGCGTTTTAACTGCACGTCGCGCATTAGTTCCAGCTGGTCTTCGTAAATATGCGCATTGACGATTTTGTGGTATGCCTGACCGGCTTTTTTACCGGTAATCTGCGCCATTAAAGCTAAGAACGTAAATACTTGAATTTGATTGAAATTCAAGCCTAAAGGTACGTCACAGGAGCGTTGATAACTGGTTAAATAAAGCGTATCGCCCAGCAAAGAAAACGTGTGATTGTACATACAAGGGCGCAGACAACCGAGATCGAATTCACCCGGGTTTAAAAAGGTCAGAATTTCGCCGCGATCATCAATGCCGCGACTTAAATTGTTGACTATTTTGCGTAATTGATCAACGGTTTCGCCGTTAGGCTTACGCCAGGCTCTGCCTTGTACGCCGTAAACGCGCCCCATATCGTCGGTGCCTTTGCGATGAGGGTTGTTCAGCCATACCTGATTTTCATTAGCGTTGGCATCCCAGGTTTTTGCTCCTAATTTACGGAAATCCGCCGCATTATCGTAGCCGCGGATATAACCCAGAAACTCCGCAATCGCCGCTTTCCAATAACTTTTACGTGTAGTAATAATCGGAAATCGGTTGTTTGCCACATCATAAGTCAAATCCGCATTGATAACGGTTAAGCAGCGTTTTCCGGTACGCTTGTTTTCAATCCAGCAGCCTTCATTTACGATACGTTGGCATAAATCTAAATATTGACGCATATATTTCCTTAAAATTCGTTAATTTTTAACCGCACTTCGACGACGGTAGGCTAATACAATAAATAAAGCACCCAACAGAATCATCGGCGTTGAAAGAATTTGTCCCATGGAAATCTGTTGTCCGAAATAAAGCCCCAGTTGAGCGTCCGGTTCGCGGAAAAACTCCACAATGAAACGGAATAAACCGTAGAATAACAGGAATAACCCCGCTACCGAACCTGCCGGGCGAGGCTTTCTGATAAACCAGTTGAGAATACAAAACAGCACAATCCCTTCTAAAACAAATTCATAGAGTTGCGAAGGATGTCGCGGTAAATAACCGCCGCTTGGGAAAAGAACCGCCCAAGGTACATCGGTAACGCGTCCCCATAGCTCGTCATTAATAAAATTACCAATACGCCCCATACCTAAACCGAAGGGAATTAACGGCGCCACAAAGTCTGCGACCACCCAGAAATTGCGTTTTTGCAATTTTGCGGTGACAAGCATGGCAACGATCACGCCGATTAAACCGCCGTGGAATGACATACCGCCTTCCCATACGCGGAATAAGTAACTTGGTTCCTGGACAAACAGATCCCATTGATAAAACAGCACATAGCCGATACGTCCGCCAAGGAAAACGCCGGCAAAGCCGTTAAACAGCAAATTATCCACTTGTTCTACCGTCCAACCGCTATCGGGACGGTTAGCGCGTTTAACGGCCAACCAACGGGCAAAAATAAAGCCGATTAAATACATCAAACCGTACCAGCGTAGGCTAATCGGACCGAGAGAAAATATAATAGGATCAAATTGCGGGAAAGCTAAAAACTGATTTTCCATAAATTTCCTTAAATAAATTATCCTATTAGCATTTTAATTGCCATTAAGATTAAAAATATAGCGAAATAGCGCTTGAGGGAGGCAACAGGTAATTTATTTGCCATTTCCGCCCCGAACTTAGAGGTAAAAAATGAAGTCAGCGTAATACCTAATACGGCGGGTAAATAAATATAACCCAATGACCAGTCAGGCATACCTTCAACCGACCAACCGCCAATCATAAAGCTAAGCATGCCCGCCAAACCTAAAAATGCGCCGCAGAAGGATGAGGAACCGACGGATTTTCTCATTTCAATACCGCGGGAATTAAGGAAAGGTACAATAAAACTACCGCCGCCGATACCTGCGGCACTGGAGGCGATACCGATTAAAATGCCGCCGAGAATTGTTGATTGCGGTGTCAAGGGTTTAGCCGGGGTTTTTGATTTTTTGTTGCGGATAGACAGCACCATTTTGGCGGCTAAATAAACTACGAGGCAGGCAAACAGTTTGCTGGAAATGTCTTTTGGCAACTTGCCGATAAATAAACCGGAAATAAAAGTGGCGATAACCAAAGTCGGCGCTAAATATTTCACTGCTTCCCAAACCACATTGCCCAATTTATTGTGGCGATAAGCGGAGGCGAGACTGGTGATAATAATCGTAGCGAAAGATGTGCCTAATGCGGTTGCCATCAGTTTTTCATCGGGCACGCCGACCATCGGCAATAAATAAAGCAGGGTAGGCACAATAACCAAGCCGCCGCCGATACCAAAAATACCGGCCAGAAAGCCGACAATTGAACCGACAATTAATGTAATAATAAAAAAAGTAAGCATATTAAACTCTTGTTTTGCGTTTTTTGTCTTGATTTCTATAAGGCGAATAAGGCTTTTTAGCAGAATAATTCGCTTTTTTCTCGTCATTATTGTTTGTTGAGAGAGGATTTACGGTTTTATTCGCATCAAACAGAAAGCAGGCAAATTCTTTCATTGCTTTGCGATAAACGTCTCGTTTGAAGGAAACTACCTGACGAACGGGATACCAAAAACTTACCCAACGCCAGCCGTCAAATTCGGGGGATTTGCTGCAATTCATATTGATATTTTTTTCATCACTCATCAATTGCACTAAAAACCAGCGCTGTTTTTGACCTATACACATAGGTTTGCTGTCGTAACGCAATAAGCGCTTCGGTAATTTATAACGCAGCCATTGTTTTGAAGCATAGACGATACGTACGTCTCGGCGTGTTAAACCTACTTCTTCATATAATTCACGGTACATCGCTTGCTCGGGCGTTTCGCCGTCGTTGATGCCGCCTTGCGGATATTGCCATGAATTTTGCCCGTACCTTTTTGCCCATAGGACTTGTCCTTTGCGGTTGCAAATAACAATTCCAACATTAGGTCGGTAGCCATCGAAATCGATCACTATCGCTCACCTTAATTAAATATTGTCTATACCTTGATAACCTTGAATTGTTTCATACTATGAGGCTTTACTCAATACTATTAGTATAAATAGTCCTAAATATGGGAAAAGTGCGGTCATTTTTTTATTTATTTATTCTATTTATCTTATCCTTGGAAATTATTCACATTTCCGCAATTTGTGGATAGTGCTGTGCATAACCTTTGAGTAAGCCATGAATAGAAAATAATTTCCGTAAAGATCTTTAATAATTACAGAATGATAAAAAAGATCAAAACAGATCTTTTAAATTTTAAACGATCATCATATTGACAAATTTTAAAGCCAATTGAATCGGTTATTTATCCACAAAATGGAGGAAAAAGTGCGGTGAATTTTTAATAAGTTTTGAATATTTTTTATTCTTCGGTGAGTTATTCAAGGTTTCTGTGGATAAAATTGTGGTTGAACGGGGTAATAACTTTTAATCATGCCGGACAGGTAAGGGAAATACCGCGAATGAAATGAAAAAAGATAGATAAATCAAAATGATATATATCCAGTAAGGCGCCATTTAAGGAAAAGAAAAAAGCTGAAAATTACTGTTTATTTTTTAACCGATAAAAGATTGCCGTTTAAAGAGGGCTTTCAACTTGCAGTTGGTCATAGAGATCCGTTACGGATAAAATAAGATAAGAACGGATTAATTTTTCGCGACGTAACACTTTTACCTGATAAAGCAAGGAATCTTTTGTGCCGTCGATTTTTGTATCAAGATTAAGGAAGGACTTATCCTGGCGGACATTCAGCCCCTGAATGAACGAGATAATGATAGGATCAAAGAATTCATATTCTTTACCATCATTGTTTAACGCCTCTTTGAGCTGAATAAACGCATTGATATCCATAAAGGTTTCATGGGAAATAATGCCAAGCCCAAGCAGGACTTTTAATCGGATAGAAAGGTCGAATAACGGGCCGGAATTGATAAAAAGCGAGTCAACTACGGATTTTACGGCAAAATCCGTTTTTCGAAAAACCCGGTTGATTAACTGGTCTACCGACTCGTCAAAAATCGCAACGCAAGCGGTAATAAATCCGCGAATGGAGGTAGTTTCGTTAAGTTTTTCGTAAATTGGATCTTCTGATGTCACGACTGCAAAACCTTATTAGAAGAAAGTGCGGTTGAAATTTTCAAAATTTTAACCGCACTTTTACGGCAATTAAAGCGTTTCGTAAGCCTTCGCAATACGAGCGATTACATTTTCATCCTGTAATTCCGTATATTTTTTGATGGTTTGCGTAACACCTGCTTCAGCAAGGGATTTGGCCAGTTCCAATGCCTGCGGGTCGTTCTCATTACGATATGAAAGTGCGGTTGCAATTGCGCGAATTAAATTATCATTCGGTAAACCGTATTCAATAGTGCCGCGCAACGGTTTAATCAAACGATCGTTGTAACTTAATTTGCGTAACGGTTCACGACCGACACGATCCACATCGTCCACTAAGTACGGGTTGGCGAAACGTTTTAAGATTTTTTCGATGTAAGCGGCATGGGCTTGCGGATCAAATCCGTAACGTTTAATCAATACCGCGCCGCTTTCCTGCATCACGGATTTTACAAAGGCTTTTACGCTTTCGTCTTCAATGCTTTCTTTGACGAATTTATAGCCTTTGAATTTACCGTAATAAGAGGTGACCGCATGACCGGTATTTAAGGTGAACAGTTTGCGTTCTACAAACGCCATTAGGTTATCCGTTAATTCCATGCCTTTAATATCGGGAATCGCGCCTTTGAATTGGGTTTGGTCTACAATCCACTCGCTGAATTCTTCCACTGTGACTAATAACGGATCTTCCGCATCGGGTTTTACCGGCGGCACAATTCGGTCAACCGCACTGTCAACAAAACCGATAAGTTGTTCGACTTTATCTTTATAGTCGGGGTTTAAGTGAGTGAAAACCTGTTCTTTCAGAAAACTTGTACCGCGTACCATGTTTTCACAGGCAATAATGTTTAACGGTTTTGTGTTGCCGCCGGCAATACGTGCTTCTAAGGCTTTGGCAAAGGTGCTTGCAACAATTTTTAAAACGTTCGGGCCGACCGCGGTGGTCACCAAATCCACTTCATTAAATAACGTAATAATTGCCGTTTCGTCTTTTGAATTTACACCTGTGACCTGGGTGACCCGTTCGACTGTATTAATACTGTCGCCAACGATTTTAACGCCGTAGCTTCGGCGGCTTTTTAATAAATCGATAACGCTGTCGTTTACATCGGCGAAAATTACCTGCATACCGCTGTCTGCTAATAATTTACCAATAAAACCACGGCCGATATTACCCGCACCGAAATGTAATGCTTTCATTTTATTGTCCTCTTGTCGGATGGGCTTGCTAACCCATCATTTTAATCAAGAAAATATAAAGGTGGGCCAGCAAGCCCACCCTACAACCATTATGCTTTAAGCAATTCTAATACTTTATTTACATCGTTAGTGGACGTGAGCAATTCAATCGCTTCGTCGCTATCTAACGCGTTTGTTATTGCCGATACGACCTGAATATGTTCATTATTGCGCGCCGCAATACCGATAACCAGTTTTGCCACTCCGTCTTCTTCGTCGGTGAAGCGTACGCCTTCAGGATATTGACAAACCACCACGCCGGTTTTGAGCACCGCATCTTTCGCTTCAATGGTTCCGTGCGGTACGGCAACGCCTTCGCCTAAATAAGTGGAAACTAATTTTTCGCGCTCAAACATGGCGTCTACATAACTCGGTTGAACAAATCCCGCTTTGACTAATTGTTCGCCGGCAAAGCGGATAGCGGCAAATTTGTCATTGGCTTTTAAGCCTAAGAAAATTTGTTCCGGTTGTAAACTGAATGTCGTACCGTTGACTTCAATTTCGCCCTCTTTAGCTTGCGCTACGGGTGCTTTTTCATCAAAATTCGCTTTCAAATCATTCACTAAACTATCGTAGAATTTATTATCCAGGAAGTTGGTTAATGAGAAATGCATTGCATTCGGTACTTGTTTTTTAGCACGTAAAGTCAAGTCTTGGTGAGTGATAACTAAGCGGGCGTCTTCCGGTAAGTCGTTGATCGCACAGTTTGCCACTTCAATCGGCAAGCCCGCATCATTGATTTTTTTACGTAACATGCTTGCGCCCATTGCGCTTGACCCCATACCGGCATCACAGGATACAAAGATTTTTTTCAAACCGTCGTAATTGGTAACTTGTTGTGACGTATTACTTTTCATTGCTTTTGACGCAGCCTGTGCTTCTTCCAGTTTGCCGGATTCATCTTCTTTTTGTAATTTGACAAAGAATGAAGCCACCACAAATGATACCGCACAAGCAGCGATTACGGAGGTAATTACGCCCAAGAATGAAGTTTTAGGTGTCATGGCTAAGACGGCGATAATTGAGCCCGGAGAAGCCGGTGCCTGTAAACCCGCGTTGAATAATACTAATGTGAATACACCTGTTGCGCCACCTGCGATAACCGCAAGGATTAAACGTGGATTCATCAATACATAAGGGAAATAGATTTCGTGAATACCACCGAAGAAATGGATAATTGCCGCCCCGCCGGAGGTTTGTTTGGCAGAACCTTTACCGAATATCATATAGGCTAATAATACGCCTAAACCCGGACCTGGGTTCGCTTCGATTAAGAAGAAAACGGATTGACCGAATTCTTGTGATTGTTGAATACCTAGTGGAGAGAAGATACCGTGGTTAATGGCATTATTCAAGAACAGGATTTTAGCCGGTTCGACAAAAATAGAGGTTAGAGGGAGTAAGCCTGCGTTAACTAACACATCAACCCCGGCCGCTAACCAATCGGAAATAATTTTCACGGCGGGACCAACTACCCAGAAAAACAGGATAGCAAGAATCATACCGATAATACCGGATGAGAAGTTATTAACTAACATCTCAAAACCGCTTTTAATTTTGCCGTCAGCCCATTTATCAAAGGATTTAATTGCCCAGCCGCCGGTCGGACCGGCAATCATTGCCCCAAGGAACATCGGAATATCGGTACCGACGATAACGCCGGCCGTAGTAATTGCACCTACTACGGCACCGCGATCGCCGCCGACTAATTTACCGCCGGTATAACCGATTAATAGCGGAAGTAAAAACGTGATCATCGGACCGACTAATTTGGCTAACATTTCATTTGGAAACCAGCCCGTCGGAATGAAAAGTGCGGTAATAAAACCCCACGCAATAAATGCCCCGATATTAGGCATCACCATATTTGATAGGAAACGTCCAAAACTTTGGATTTTCACTTTGGCATTTGCTGATAGCATTTGGTACCTCGATTAGACACATAAAAAAGTGGTTACATATACAACGGTTAAAAAATAACACAGCAAAGATTAAAGCTAAAATTTTTTACATTGATTATGTGATCTTGTTCACATAATTTTTTAAGGTTGTAAAAACAAAAATGTGATAAAGATCACACTTTTATCGTTGGATTATATTTTTTGTGATCTATGTCACAAAAATTTAGTTTGGAATTTACACATCACAAGTTGGGCTAATTCGCTTATAATAGGTAAAATTAGGAATAACCCGTTATGCAAAAAAATCTGATAATTTTAACCGCACTTTTAGCCACGCCAGGTTGCGGAACTATCGTACAGCTGGCGAACCCGTCGCATAAATATGAAGCTTATGACGGAACAAAATATGACTGGCAACAAGCCCAAAAATGGGGAATGCCGATATTAGATTTGCCGCTTTCTTTTTTATTGGACTCGGCACTTTTACCCTATGTATTGTCGCAAGAATAATCTATGAAACTAAATCCTCAGCAACAACAAGCGGTAGAATATACTTCCGGCCCCTGCCTTGTGTTAGCGGGCGCCGGTTCGGGCAAAACCCGCGTTATTATTAATAAAATCGCCTATTTAATTGAAAAGTGCGGTTATTTGCCGAAGCAAATTGCCGCCGTTACCTTTACCAATAAAGCCGCCCGTGAAATGAAAGAGCGGGTCGCCCATTCTATCGGTAAAGAATTAAGCAAAGGCCTGATTGTATCTACCTTCCACACTCTTGGTTTTGATATTATCAAGCGCGAATACAAACATCTCGGCTTTAAAGCCAATATGACGTTGTTTGATGAGCATGATCAAATGGCGTTGCTTAAAGAGCTTACCGAAGATTATCTGCAGCAAGACAAAGACTTGCTGCGGGAATTAATTTCCGTTATTTCAAATTGGAAAAATGATCTGATCATGCCCGCGCAGGCGGCTAAAATTGCCCGTGATGAAAAGCAACAAACCTTTGCTAAATGTTATGAACGCTATGCGAATCAGATTCGGGCTTATAATGCTTTGGATTTTGACGATTTAATTATGCTGCCGACCTTACTTTTTAAAACCAATGAACAAGTGCGGTCGAAATGGCAGGAGAAAATCCGTTATTTGTTGGTGGATGAGTATCAGGATACCAACACCAGCCAATACGAATTAATTAAGTTATTAGTGGGAAGCCGGGCAAAATTTACTGTGGTCGGCGATGACGATCAGTCCATTTATTCATGGCGGGGCGCCCGTCCGCAAAATATGGTACGTCTGCGTGACGATTTTCCTAATCTGCAAGTGATTAAATTGGAACAAAATTATCGTTCTACTCAACGTATTCTGCATTGCGCCAATATTTTGATTGACAATAACCAGCATGTTTTTGACAAAAAACTTTTCTCGACTATCGGTGAGGGCGAAAAGCTGCAAATTATTGAAGCAAAAAACGAAGAACATGAGGCGGAACGCGTGGTGGGCGAGTTAATCGGTCATCGTTTTACCAATAAAACCAAATATAAGGATTACGCGATTTTATATCGGGGCAATCATCAATCGCGTCTGCTGGAAAAAGTGCTGATGCAAAACCGTATTCCTTACAAAATTTCGGGCGGCACGTCTTTTTTCTCCCGGCTGGAAATTAAAGATATGATGGCCTATTTACGCTTATTGGTAAATCAGGATGACGATGCGGCATTTTTACGTATTGTGAATACGCCGAAACGTGAGATCGGCGCGGTCACTTTAGAAAAATTAGGCTCTCTTGCCAATGAAAAGCATATCAGTTTATTTGAGGCGATTTTTGATTTTGAGTTGATTCAGCGTGTCACGCCGAAAGCCTATAATGCATTGCAAACCTTCGGACGATGGATTGTGGAATTAAGCGACGAATTAGTACGTTCCGAGCCGGAACGCGCGGTGCGTTCTATGCTGGCGCAAATTCATTATGAAGAATATCTGTATGAACAGGCGGTTAGCCCTAAAGCGGCCGAGATGCAATCAAAAAATGTCGCGACCTTATTTGATTGGGTGAACGATATGCTTGGCGGTGATGAATTCAATGAACCCATGACCTTAAACCAAGTAGTTACCCGCCTAACTTTACGGGATATGCTGGAACGAGGGGAAGAGGATGATGAGTCCGATCAGGTTCAGTTAATGACCTTGCACGCTTCAAAAGGCTTGGAGTTTCCTCATGTGTTTTTAATCGGTATGGAAGAGGGCATTTTACCTCACCAAACCAGTATTGACGAAGATAATGTAGAAGAAGAACGCCGTTTAGCATATGTCGGGATAACAAGAGCCCAGCGGACATTACGCTTTACCTTATGCAAAGAACGCCGCCAGTTCGGGGAGTTGCTTAAACCCGAACCGAGCCGTTTTTTATTGGAATTGCCTCAAGACGATCTACAGTGGGAGCGGGACAAACCGCCGATGACGGAAGAACAAAAACAAGAGAAAGCGGTTGCCAATATTGCGAACCTGCGAGCTATGCTGAAACGTAATTAGTTGAATTTAAGGTGAATCTGCACATAAATCAGGCAAATGAATGACGGATAGCAAAGTTTTGCAAAAAACTATTTGACTTATTTTCAGAAAAAAGTATCATACCGCCCACAAACCGACGACGGTGAGATGGCCGAGAGGCTGAAGGCGCTCCCCTGCTAAGGGAGTATGTGGTCAAAAACTGCATCGAGGGTTCGAATCCCTCTCTCACCGCCATTTACTCTCAGGGCACCCGTAGCTCAGCTGGATAGAGTACTCGGCTACGAACCGAGCGGTCAAAGGTTCGAATCCTTTCGGGTGCGCCATTTTAATTTTTACTCTGGTTAAAATGGTCAATGAAATTTTAAATCAATTGAAATAGTAATTGCGGGAATAAATAAAGTTTGCTATGATCACGAAATCAATCAGGGCACCCGTAGCTCAGCTGGATAGAGTACTCGGCTACGAACCGAGCGGTCAAAGGTTCGAATCCTTTCGGGTGCGCCATTTCAAAAAACAGTCCTTTTATTCCAAATATTAATCAATACCAGAATTTGAAATTTAATTTTCATCTATTTGTGTTTTTTCAATGAAACTATTGAGAAAAATAGCAAAATTTTTCCATTTCCCGATAATTTCTATTTTTTCTTCAATCAAAATAAAATAAACGAAACCGAAATCCTGTTTTCTTAGGGATAAAGCAAAAAAACCGCCGACGGCGTTATAAGCGAAGGGCAGTAGTTCTTGTGGCGCAAAGCCATTGGGACACCAGTTTTCATCAATTAACTGCAAATCATCTTCGATTTCGCTTAAGCAGCTAAATGCCCAGATCGGATAAAGATAATTATCGTCATGTACGTATTCCGTCGGTTGTCCTCCGTTAAACTTCAAATAAAGATTTTTCATTTCCTGCGGAAGAACAATATTGAGCCTTTTTTCGATTGCCAAGAGCTCATTCGCGGTAATTGGTGCGTCAGAACCGGATAAATGTAGCATTATTTTCTTTCCTGTCGGAACCCGCTTATAGCCGGTAAAATCATTCTTCAGACATAATTTTATGCGGTCGGATTCCTGTGTTTATTATACGTTTTTATGTTATGTTTAATACCCAGGGTTGCGCTATAACAAGCGAATACCAGTTTGCGATAAGATGAGTCTGTTCGCTTTCCGGAATCGGAAAAGGGATTAGGGCGAGAATATCGGAATGAATTTTTAAAACTTTCGGAAAACAGACCGCACTTTGTATTTCAGCAAAGATATCTTTGTGTAATGCCTGTGCCGCATATCCGCGCTTTATCCGACCCAATGCCATTGCTAAATGCAATAATCCCATTTCTACTTGTTTTGTCGTAACGTCAACATGCCAATGAGAAATTAAACGTTGCTCTATTTCCAACATAATTTTTGATAATTCATCATTAATTAATTGCCTGTTTTTCAATAATGCTAGATGTTGGGCTAATTTCATATTTCTCATTAGTCGATTTGAGTATTGCCTTTCAGCATAGCAAAAGGAATAAAATTAAAAAGTGCATAGATCACAAATTTATAGGAAAATACAAAAAAATTGTGAGAGGACGAAAAATGTACGATTTAATAACAATGAATCAATATGATGCGCTGATTTTCGATATGGACGGTACTATTATTGATACCATGCCGAGCCACGCCAAAGCTTGGGAAAAAGTGGGCGAAGTGCTGGGTTACCCTATTAAAGGCGATGTGATGTATGAATTTGGCGGCGCAACGACGAAAATTATTGCGCAGGAAACTATGCGTCGCTACGGTGTGCCTGCGGAGTTATTGGAACAAGTGGTGACCATGAAACGTCAATTCGGGCAAGAAATGGTTTTACAAAATGCAACATTATTACCGACTATGCAGGTACTCGAGCATTTTTTAGGGAAAAAACCGATGGCATTGGGTACCGGTTCTCATAAAGCGATGGTGGATATGCTATTACAACGCTTTGATCTTAATGATTATTTTTCCGCCGTAGTGATGGCGGAGGACGTGCAAAAACACAAGCCTGATCCCGAAACGTTTTTACGTTGTGCCGAATTAATGAAGGTAGATCCGGTTCGTTGTTTAGTTTTTGAAGATGCAGATTTCGGCGTAACGGCGGCGCATGCCGGCGGAATGGATGTTTTTGACGTGCGTATTAATCAAATTATGAAGGTGAGCTAATGGCAACGGAAAAAGAAAAAATGTTGGCGGGTTTAGCCCATCTCCCGATGGAAGAACATTTATCCGCATTACGTTTACAGACAAAAGAGCTATTATTTGATTTCAATATGCTACGCCCGTCAAATAAGCTTGAAAAAACACATTTATTACGGAAAATTTTGGGTAAAGCGGGGAAAAATATTCACGTCAATAGCCCTTTTCACTGCGATTACGGTTGTAATATTGAGGTGGGCGATAATTTCTTTGCCAATTACCATTGTGTTATTTTGGATAACGGCGGTGTGAAAATTGGCAATGACGTAATGTTCGCGCCTAACGTTAGTCTTTATACGGTCGGGCATCCTTTAGATGCCGAATTGCGTAACCAAGGTTGGGAGCAGGCAAAACCTATCATCATCGGTAATAATGTTTGGATTGGCGGTAATGTAGTGATTTTACCCGGTGTGGTAATCGGCGATAATGTAGTGATCGGCGCGGGATCGGTAGTCACTAAAGATATTCCGGCAAACAGCCTTGCTTTGGGTAACCCGTGTAAAGTATTACGGCAAATCACTGCGGCGGATCGCGAATATTATCAGCAAACCTTTATGCAAAATAATTAATGTTCGAATGGATGTTTGAGGCGGATTTTTGGCAACAGCATAGTTTATGGTTTATGTTTGTCAGTAGTTTTTTAAGTGCCACGGTATTGCCCGGTAATTCGGAAATTATCTTTTTAGCGCTTGTTTCCGCGAATTTATTCACAGCTCAGGATTATTTTTCGCCGCCTGTTTTTAATTTACTTTCACTAGCAACTTTAGGTAACACTTTAGGCGGTCTGACCACTTATTGGCTTGGACGAGTCTTCCCAAAACCGGAATTGCGGGATCAAAGTAATAAAAAAGTGCGGTGGGTTTTTGCTAAATTTCAGCGTTACGGTATTTTTGTTTTATTGTTAAGCTGGCTGCCCCTGATAGGGGATTTGCTCTGCGCGGTTGCCGGTGTAATGCGTTTAAATTGGTTTGCTTCCCTGTGCTGCATTTTTATCGGCAAAGCCTTGCGTTATGTGTTTTTGCTGTATTTAGCTGTCGGTTATACTTTTTGGTAGTGAATTTGTTAAAATAAAAAAGCCGCTCATTTGTATGAGCGGCGAAATATAACCTAAGGAACCAATTTTTTATTATTAATCACAACTGCAAGTTGCTATATCATAAGACTTCATGCAGTTTAGAAAGTTCAAAGTTTTTTCAAAAAAGGATAAATTATGCCATTGCTTGATAGCTTCAAAGTAGATCATACCGTTATGAAAGCGCCCGCCGTACGTGTGGCAAAAATAATGCGTACGCCTAAAGGCGATGATATTACTGTATTCGATTTGCGTTTTTGTGTGCCGAATAAAGAAATTCTTTCCCCTAAAGGAATTCATACTTTAGAGCATTTATTTGCAGGTTTTATGCGCGAACATTTAAACGGCGATTCGGTGGAAATCATTGATATTTCGCCGATGGGTTGTCGCACCGGGTTTTATATGTCTTTAATCGGCACGCCGAACGAGCAACAGGTTGCCGATGCCTGGCTTGCCTCAATGCGGGATGTTTTAACCGTGCAGGATCAATCGACTATCCCCGAACTGAATATTTATCAATGCGGCACTTATACCGAACATTCTCTTGCCGATGCTCATGAAACGGCTCGTCATGTTATTGAAAAAGGTATTGCAATTAATAAAAACGAAGATTTGTTATTAGACGAGAAGTTATTAAATTTATAAGCGGCAACACAACATAACATAATAAGGAATGACTATGACGACTCTTGGTACGGCGTTAACGCCTAAAGCGACTAAAGTAATGATGTTAGGTTCGGGCGAATTGGGCAAAGAGGTAGTGATCGAATTGCAACGTTTAGGCGTGGAGGTTATTGCGGTGGATCGTTATAAAAACGCACCTGCGCAGCAAGTGGCTCATCGTTCCTATACGATTTCAATGCTTGACGGTGAGGCTTTGAAAGCGCTGGTTGAAAAAGAGCGACCGGATTATATCGTGCCGGAAGTGGAAGCAATTGCTACGGCAACTTTAGTGGAATTAGAACAAAAAGGCTTTACCGTTGTACCTACCGCCAAGGCGACGCAATTAACGATGAACCGCGAAGGTATTCGTCGTTTAGCCGCTGAAGAGTTGGGGTTGCCTACTTCAAATTATCAGTTTGTGGATAATTTTACCGACTTCAAAAGTGCGGTCGAAAATATCGGAATTCCTTGTGTTGTTAAACCCATCATGTCTTCCTCCGGTCACGGGCAATCTATCATTAAATCTTTTGATCAAATCCAGCAAGCCTGGGATTACGCACAACAAGGCGGACGAGCGGGTGCCGGACGGGTTATTGTTGAAGGGTTTGTGAAATTTGATTATGAAATTACGCTGTTAACGGTGCGCCATATCGGCGGCACTTCATTTCTTGCGCCAATCGGTCATCGCCAACAGAACGGCGATTATCGCGAGTCCTGGCAACCGCAGGCAATGTCTGAAATTGCGTTGCAAAAAGCGCAGCAGGTGGCGGAAAAAATTACTTCGGCATTAGGCGGGCGTGGCATTTTCGGGGTGGAAATGTTTGTTTGCGGCGATGAGGTGATTTTCAACGAAGTATCACCGCGCCCTCATGATACGGGCATGGTAACGCTGATTTCACAGGAATTATCCGAATTTGCTCTGCACGCCAGAGCGATTTTAGGTTTGCCTATTCCCGAAATTAATTTAATCAGCCCTGCCGCGTCAAAAGCGATTGTGGTGGAAGGCAAATCAACTCAGGTGCAATTCGGCAATCTTGAACAAGTGCTTGCCGAGCCGAATACCAATATCCGTTTATTCGGTAAAACCGAAGTGGACGGTCACCGCCGCATGGGGGTGATTTTGAGTCGCGACATTTCGGTGGAAAAAGCGTTGGAGAAAGCATTCCGCGCCTATGATAAACTTGAAATCAATTTATAAAAAATCATGAATTTTTGACCGCACTTTGAATAAAAATATGCCAAAGTGCGGTTATTTTTAACGGAATTTCTGCGATTGAGTAAGTTCATCATAGATGAATTCCTCATTTATAGCTTTATTTGAGATCCATTATGGAAAATTTAATAAAAAATAATCCTACTATTGCTATTGTTGCCGGCGAAGTTTCCGGCGATATTCTCGGCGGCGGATTAATTAAGGCGCTGAAAGTTAAATATCCGCAGGCGCGTTTTGTGGGGATCGCCGGCAAAAACATGCTTGCCGAAAGCTGTGAAAGCCTGGTGGATATAGAAGAAATCGCTGTAATGGGCTTGGTTGAGATTTTAAAACATTTACCTCGTTTGTTGAAGATTCGTAGCGATATCGTACAAAAGCTATCAGCCCTGAAACCGGATATTTTTATCGGTATCGATTCGCCGGAATTTAATCTTTACGTAGAAGACAGGCTCAAAGCGCAAGGTATTAAAACCATTCATTATGTCAGCCCGTCGGTTTGGGCATGGCGGCAAAACCGTATCTATAAAATTGCCAAAGCCACTAACCTGGTGCTCGCGTTTTTACCTTTCGAAAAAGCTTTTTACGATCGCTTTAATGTACCCTGTCGTTTTATCGGGCATACAATGGCGGATGCGATACCTTTAAACCCGAACAGAACGGAAGCCTGTAAAATGTTAAATATTGATGAAAATCAACGATATGTGGCAATTTTAGCTGGTAGCCGGGGCTCGGAAGTGGAATTTTTAGCGGAACCGTTTTTACAGACCGCACAATTACTTAAACGGAAATATCCCGATTTAAAATTTCTTGTGCCGTTGGTGAATGAAAAACGCCGCCGACAATTCGAGCAGGTTAAAGCCAAAGTGGCGCCGGAATTGGATTTGATTTTATTAGACGGACACGGTCGTCAAGCTATGATTGCGGCGCAGGCGACTTTATTGGCTTCGGGCACGGCGGCGTTGGAATGTATGCTATGTAAATCACCGATGGTGGTAGGTTATCGAATGAAAGCCGCGACCTATTGGCTGGCGAAACGCTTGGTTAAAACCGCTTATATTTCGTTGCCGAATTTGCTGGCGGATGAAATGCTGGTACCGGAAATGATTCAGGATGAATGCACCCCGGAAAAATTAGTGGAAAAATTATCCGTTTATCTGGATGAAACGGAAAGTGCGGTGCAAAATCGCCAAGTTTTAATACAACGCTTTACCGAATTGCACCAACTGATTCAATGTGACGCGGACAGTCAGGCGGCTCAGGCGGTGGCTGATTTATTGGAAGGGAAGGTAAATGGCTGAATTTGAATATCCGCAAGGCTTTGAATTAATTGCCGGTGTTGATGAAGTAGGGCGAGGGCCTTTGGTTGGCGCCGTAGTGACTGCAGCGGTGATTTTAGATCCGAATAATCCTATTGACGGGTTAACGGACAGTAAAAAATTATCCGAAAAAAAGCGTGAAAAACTGGCGGAAGAGATTAAGCAAAAAGCCCTTGCCTGGGCGTTAGGCAGGGCGGAGCCGGAAGAAATTGACGCGTTGAACATTTTGCAGGCGACAATGCTTGCGATGCAGCGGGCGATAAAAAATCTGAAAATTCAACCGCACTTTGTATTAATTGACGGTAACCGCATTCCTCAACTGGCAATACCTGCGCAAGCGGTAGTGAAAGGCGATAGTCTGGTAGCGGAGATTAGTGCGGCGTCGATTATTGCGAAAGTTTCCCGCGACCATGAAATGGAAGTCTTAGATAAGCAATATCCGCAATATGAATTTGCCAAACATAAGGGTTATCCCACTAAAGTACACTTGGCAAAATTGGCGGAATTCGGCGTCTTGCCGCAACATCGTCGCAGTTTTTCGCCGGTACGCAAGCTGTTGGAAAACGAATAATTTTATCCTCATTTAACCGTTTTATTTAGATAAAGGGCGCATATTAATGAATGAACAATTGCTGATTTGGTTTCAATCGCCTTTGCTTTGGGTTGTCGCCTTATTGCTTGGTGCAGTGTTCCTGTTCATGCAGAATAAATTACATATGGACGTTATTGCCTTGCTGGTAATGCTTTTGTTTTGCTTAAGCGGTATTTTAAGCCTGGACGAAGTATTTGCCGGTTTTAGTGATCCCAATGTCATTTTAATTGCATTATTGTTTATTGTCGGGGAAGGTTTGGTAAGAACCGGTGTTGCCTATCAGGTAAGTGAATGGTTGATGAAGGTTGCCAATAACAGCGAAATTAAGGTCTTGATTTTGCTGATGTTAGCGGTGGCGGGATTAGGTTCCTTTATGAGTTCTACCGGCGTAGTGGCTATTTTTATTCCTGTGGTGCTGATGATTTGTCAGCAAATGAATATCTCGCCCAAACGTTTGATGATGCCGCTGAGTGTCGCCGGTTTAATTAGCGGAATGATGACATTGATCGCTACGGCGCCGAATCTGGTGGTCAATGCGGAACTGGCGCGTATCGATAACCTGCGTTTTAGCTTCTTTTCTTTCACACCTATTGGCTTAACAATTCTGGTTATCGGTATTTTTTATATGTTGTTAGTTCGCCGTTGGCTTTCGTCGTCCACGGAAGATCTAAAACAAAAACAAAAAAGAGATTCGATTACTGATCTGATTGAAGAATATCAGCTTCATCAACGTACAAAGCGGTTTGTAGTAAAAAGTAATTCGCAATTTATCGGCCATGCGGTGGAAGATTTACATCTTCGTTCCAATTACGGATTAAATATTCTGGCGATTGAACGCTGGAAACATTTCCGTCCGCTTTTTATCGCCGCTTCCCTGGGGAAAACGGAAATTAAAGAGAAAGATATTTTGTTGATAGACGTGGCAAATCCCGATTTGGATTTATCCGCTTTTTGCCATTTATATCATCTGGAGCCGACAGAAATCCGTAATACGCATTTTAACGAGCAGCTTAAATCCGTCGGTATGGTAGAAATTACCCCAGTGCCGGACAGCGTAGCCATCGGGCGTAGTGCGGCGGAATTGCGTTTTCGTTCCAACTACGGTTTGAATGTGATCGGTATTAAACGTAACGGTGAACTATTACAAGGGCATTTGGTGGAAGAACCTTATAAATTAGGGGATCAATTACTGGTCATCGGCGATTGGAAACTTATCCGTAAACTGCCGGATCGTACCAAAGATTTCTTTGTACTGGATTACCCGAGTGAAATTGAACGGGCAGTTCCGGCGCGCAGCCAATCTATGCATGCCATTCTTTCCGTAGTTACTATGGTGGTATTAATGGTGAGCGGTGTTGTGCCAAATGTGGTCGCCGCTTTAATTGCCTGTTTGATGCTCGGTAAATTCCGTTGTATTGATGCCAAAAGCGCTTATGATAGTATTCATTGGGCTAGTCTGATCTTAATTGTGGGCATGATGCCTTTTTCCATCGCCCTGCAGAAAACAGGCGGGGTGGATTTGGTCGTTAACTTTATGATCAATACCGTAGGTAATATGGGTAAACATTGGATTCTAATCAGTTTATTTATTCTTTGTGCTGTAGTGGGATTATTCATTTCAAATACGGCAACGGCAATTTTAATGGCGCCTATCGCAATCAACATGGCGCATCAATTAAATTTATCACCGGTTCCTTTTGCCATGACTGTCGCCATTGCCGCTTCAGCCGCCTTTATGACCCCGATTTCTTCTCCGGTAAATACTATGGTGCTGGGCCCCGGCGGATATAAATTTGGTGATTTTATTAAAATTGGCGTACCATTCACCATATTAGTGATGTTAGTCACTGTATTTTTGGTTCCTGTGCTCTTTCCGTTCTAAAAGATATTAAGTTAAAAAAAGGAAAATTATGACCGCACTTTCACAAACTAAATTAAAAATCGGCTTGGTTTCCGTGTCGGATCGCGCATCTCAGGGTGTTTATCAAGATCAGGGTATACCTGAATTGCAAGCCTGGCTTGAAGCGGCATTAACGGAAGAATTTGATGTAGAAACCCGTTTAATCCCCGACGAACAAGCCGAAATTGAGAAAACATTAATTGACTTAGTGGATAATCGGCAATGCCATTTGGTATTAACTACCGGTGGAACGGGGCCGGCAAAGCGTGATGTAACCCCGGATGCCACATTAGCGGTGGCGGATCGCGAAATGCCGGGCTTCGGAGAACAAATGCGTCAGGTGAGCCTGCAGTTTGTCCCGACGGCAATTCTTTCCCGTCAGGCGGGTGTGATTCGAAAAGACAGCCTGATTTTAAACCTGCCCGGTCAGCCTAAAGCCATTAAAGAAACATTGGAAGGCGTAAAAGATAAAGAAGGTAATGTACTGGTCAAAGGCGTATTTGCTGCAGTGCCTTATTGTTTGCAGCTTATTAGCGGAATTTATGTTGATACAAAACCGGAAGTTATCGAAAGTTTCAGACCAAAATCCGCACGTCGCTGCTAAAAGTGCGGTGCTTTTTTGCAAAGTTTTATAAGAGGTAAAACATGAAAAAAATTGAAGCAATAATTAAACCTTTTAAATTGGATGATGTGCGAGAATCCTTATCGGATATCGGTATTACCGGGATGACGGTTACCGAAGTGCGCGGTTTCGGGCGCCAAAAAGGGCACACGGAGCTTTATCGCGGCGCCGAATATATGGTGGATTTTTTGCCTAAAGTAAAGCTTGAAATCATTATTCCCGACGAATTATTGGATCAATGTATTGAAGCCATTATGGAAACGGCGCAAACTGGCAAAATCGGCGATGGTAAAATTTTTGTTTATAATGTGGAACGTGTCATTCGTATTCGTACCGGCGAAGAAAACGAAGACGCTCTTTAATTTATTTTTAATTCAACTCAAAACGGTAAAAATAGAATTATTTTTACCGCACTTTTTTAAGGAAACTTTATGAAAAAATCACTTTCTTTACTGGCTGTTTTAGCGTTTTCTTTCGGTCTGATTGCCTGTGACGGCGACAATGTACGTTCCGAAATGCAAATGATGGGCAGATACAACAGCGAACTTATCAGTGCCGCCAGCGCGGAAGAATTCCATAAAGCATCGGAAAATTTACAGAAATTTTCTTTGGAAGCTATGAATAAACGCCCGTCAACTGTAAAATCCGATGAGGAGTTCAAAGCCTATCAACAAGGTATGCAGCATTTTATTGATGTGGTGCAACAGGCGGATCAGCTTGCTCAGCAAGGAAAATTTGAAGAAGCAAAAGATCTGACAAAACAATTGCTTGAGATGAAAAATCAATATCATGCAGAGTTCAAAAATAAATAAGAGCCCATTATGAATAAATCTGTTTCGGTAAATCAATTTTTAATCGGTTTTGCCGCATTGGTGATTATTTTGGCGGGAATAAAAATGGCAGGTGAAATTG
Source organism: [Mannheimia] succiniciproducens MBEL55E (assembly GCF_000007745.1). Taxonomy (GTDB): domain Bacteria; phylum Pseudomonadota; class Gammaproteobacteria; order Enterobacterales; family Pasteurellaceae; genus Basfia; species Basfia succiniciproducens. The sequence continues at coordinate 393,840 of NC_006300.1, forward strand.
TCGTGCCATTTTTAATGTCTTTATTCATCGCCATTATTTGTTCGCCGATTATTAAATTTATGACCAATCGGAAAATTCCTCATTGGTTGGCGATCAGTATTTTGTTTTTATTTATTGTGCTAGTTTTTTTCTTTTTGCTGGGGCTGGTGAATAGTTCGATTCGCGAATTTTCACAATCTATTCCTCAGTATCGGGTATTAATGTCGGAACGGTTAAATGAAATCACGGCATTAATCCAAAAATGGAATTTGCCCTTGAATTTAGAGAAAGAAACCATTCTGGAACATTTTGACCCAAGTTCGATAATGAATTTTGTCAGCCGTCTGCTGTTGAGCTTTTCTAATGTGTTGTCTAATGCCTTTGTGTTGATTTTAGTCGTTATTTTCATGTTGTTAGAAGCGCCTACGGCAAAACGTAAAGTTGCTTTGGCATTGAGCGGCAATGAAAAAGATGCAAGTAAAGAAGAAAAACATTTGGAACGTATTTTGCAGGGCGTAATCAGTTATTTAGGCGTAAAAACTGCGGTAAGTTTATTAACGGGGCTTTGTGCATGGGTACTGCTGGAAACTTGTGGCGTACAATATGCAGTGTTGTGGGCAACCTTAACCTTTCTGTTTAATTATATTCCGAATATCGGCTCGATTATTGCCGCCATTCCAATAGTTTTACAGGCATTATTGTTAAACGGATTTTCCACCGGATTTGCCGTGATGACGGGGATTATCGCAATTAATATGCTTATCGGTAATTTTTTAGAACCCAAATTAATGGGGAGAACACTGGGATTATCGACATTAGTGGTATTCCTTTCCTTATTATTCTGGGGTTGGTTATTAGGCACCGTCGGCATGTTGCTTTCCGTACCTTTGACTATGGCATTAAAAATAATGTTGGAAGCAAGCCCTAATACGACAAAATATGCCGCTTTACTTGGTGATGTTGAAGAATCTAACTGAATGATTAAGGAATGTTGAGATTTTATTCTTATAATTCGGCAGCTAAATAAAAAACGTTTCTGAAAAGAAACGTTTTTTATTTGTAAGATAAGGCATCGACTAGCGGAAAATTTCACGATGTTTTGGCTTCCCGGCTTTCACTTGGCTGATAAGAATAATCGCCAATAAAATACTATAAAAAGCGAACATTACCAAAATCCATTGAGCCATTGAAAAACCAAGAAACGACCACTGTATGTCACTGCAAGAACCGATCGGCTTGAACAGATAAGGGAACCATTGATCAAGAGGTAAAGTCTGCGGAAATTCAGGCAAATAAGCACATTGATTCCATGGCGCCGGATTCAGTTGATAATCAACATGTTTTAAGGCTAATAAGAAACCTTTTACTGATGCGCCTAACCCGATGATAATTCCTAAAAAACGGAAAAACCATGAACTCGGCGCGATTGCTCCAATAATACCGGCAAATAATATACCGCCTAAAGCAACTCGTTCGTAAACACACATAACACAAGGTTGCAGCTGCATACCGTATTGGAAGTAAAGAGCCACTAATTCCAGCACTAGGGCTGAAAACGCCAATAGTAACCAACCGGAGCGACCCATCGAAAGTGTTTTGAAAAAACTTAGCATTTGATTTCCTTTTTTATACCGGTAACGCAGTAATCCAGCCTAAGCTGCTAAAGTATTTTGTTGCGCCGGGAAGAATATATTCCACTGCCAATAAACCTACAACTGTAAGCACAATTGTATAAGGGAGTGCCATATAAACCATTTTACCATAAGATAAGCGGATTAACGGTGCTAAAGAAGATGTTAACAGAAACAAAAACGCCGCTTGTCCGTTTGGCGTTGCAACGGAAGGTAAGTTCGTACCTGTGTTAATGGCTACCGCAAGCAGTTCGAATTGTTCTAATGAAATAATACCGGCATGTAACGCATTTTTCGCTTCATTAATGTAAACGGTTGCTACGAAAACGTTATCGGAGATGGCGGAAAGTAATCCGTTAAACCCATAGAAGAGCAGTAATTGGGTGCTTTCGCTTGCGGATAACACGTAATTGATGATCGGACCAAAAAGATGTTGGTCTATAATGACGGCGACGACGGAAAAGAATACGACCAATAATGCACAGAATGGAAGAGATTCTTGAAATGATTTACCAATGGTACTTTCCGAGGTAATACCGCAAAATGCAGTGGTTAATACGATAACGCTCAAACCGATTAAGCCGACAGCCGCTAAGTGAAAGGCTAAACCGCATACCAGCCAGATACCGATAATACCTTGAATAATCAATTTTTGTCTTTCTTGTCGATTCATTTTTTGTTGTTGGGCACGATTAAATTTGGCAAGGATCCCCCAAACTTTACGAGGAAGTTTATCTCCATAACCGAAAATGTTCATTTTTTCTATCATCACACAAGTGATCAAACCGCAGATTAATACGGGAACAGTAACCGGTGCCATGCGAATAAAGAACTCACCGAAGCCCCAGCTTGCTTGCTCGGCAATAATTAAGTTTTGCGGTTCACCCACTAAGGTCATTACGCCACCGAGAGCCGTACCCACGCCAGCATGCATCATTAGGCTGCGTAAAAAACTACGGAATTGTTCCAGCACCTGCTGATCTTTTTTGATTTTTTCATCGTTAGTGATATCCGTTGAATCATCAAAATTATTACCTGAGGCAACTTTGTGATAAACACCGTAAAATCCCATTACTACGCTGATGATTACAGCGACAACAGTTAATGCGTCTAAAAATGCCGATAAAAATGCCGCACTTAAACAGAAAGAAAGAGATAAAACTATTTTTGAACGAACGGTAATTAATAATCTGGTGAATGCAAACAGCAGTAGTTGTTTCATGAAGTAAATGCCGGCAACCATGAACATTAATAATAGGATTACTTCAAAACTTGCCATGATTTCCGCTTTTACATGAGCCGGACTTGTCATACCAATGGCGATAGCTTCAAAAGCCAATAAACCGCCCGGTTGCAACGGATAACATTTCAACGCCATGGCTAAAGTGAAGATAAACTCAATGACTAAACACCAACCTGCGATAAAGGGACTGATCAAAAAATATAAAATAGGGTTTAAAATAAGGAAAACGATAATAGATAATTTATACCAATTTGGACTTTTTCCTAGAAAATTGTTAAAAAATGCTGTGTAGCCACTCATAATAAAGACTCTTCCGTTAAGTTAATTAAGTATATTAATAATACAGATGCTGATTGTAATATACTTCATATTAAAGGATAATATGAAAAATTACTTTTTTAGAAGTAGATCATGTTTTTAAGGAAAATTTCACTTGTTTACACAAAAAAGCGCAAATAGTAGCCCCTCAGTTTTAAAAGCGAGAAGTCCCGCTGCTTTGGCTGAAGAGTATATCGTGAAGAGTATTTGGAGTAATTTTTATCCTCCGGGTACGGATTTACCCGCAGAGCGTGAATTAGCCGAAAAAATCGGTGTAACCCGTACCACATTAAGAGAAGTTCTGCAGCGTCTTGCCAGAGACGGTTGGCTGACCATTCAGCACGGAAAACCGACAAAAGTAAATGATGTGTGGCAAACCTCCGGATTAAATATTTTAGACGTGTTAGTCCGTTTAGACAGCACAATGTCGCCGACTCTTATTGCCAATATGCTTTCCGCCCGCACCAATATCGCAATTATTTATATTCCTCGCGCATTTAAAGTGAGTTATGAAAAAGCGTTAGCCAGTTTCGATGGGTTGGAAAATTTACCTGAAACGGCGGAAAGCTATACAGCTTTCGACTATGAAATTTTGCATAAACTTGCGTTTATTTCCTTAAATCCGATTTACGGTATGGTGTTAAACAGTCTGAAAGGGCTTTATACTCGGGTCGGTTCTTATTATTTTGCTATTCCGGAAGCCCGAGCTCTTGCCAAGAAGTTTTATATTGAGTTGCGTGAATTAGGTAAAGCTCATCGGTTGGATGAGATCCCTTCATTATTTCGCCAATATGGGAGGGAAAGTTCATTGATATTTGAAGCGGCACAAGACGGCTTAGCGCAATACTTAATTGAAAATTAATTGTTATAAAATGAAAAAACCTCTTGATCATCAAGAGGTTTTCTTTTTTTAATTACAAATTAAAAGTGCGGTCAAAAATTTTTAAATTTTCGTACCGCACTTTTAACCATTATAACAATGAGAACTGATTTAATTACCAGCCTTTTACTACACCGTCTTTGAAGAATTTGACCGCTTCTTGGTAAACTTCTTCCGTTTGATAGGCTTTTACAAAGTTTTGTACGGCTTCACTGTCTTTATTATCGGTACGGGCAACAATGATATTAACGTACGGCGAATCTTTGCTTTCGACGAATACGCCGTTATCCGCCGTATTCAAACCGACTTGACCGGCATAGGTATTGTTTACCACCGCTAAATCCACATCATCTAATGCACGTGCCGCTACGGCGGTATCAACCGGTGTGATTTTTAGGTTTTTCGGATTTTCAACAATATCCAATGGTGTCGCCGCAAGGTTGGTATTGTCTTTTAATTTAATTAAACCTTGTTTTTCAAGCAGAATCAAAGCGCGGCCTTGGTTTGACGGATCATTAGGTACGGCAACTTTAGCGCCTTCTTTTAACTCGCTGACATTTTTAATTGTTTTTGAATAACCGGCGAGCGGATAAACAAAGGTATTGCCCACAATAGTAAGATTTGTGATGTTATTTTTCTTCACGTCTTCATCTAAATAAGGTTTGTGTTGCATTGCATTAATGTCTAAGTCACCTTTACTAACCGCAGGATTCGGTAATGCATAATCATTAAATTCAACGAATTTAACGTTTAAATTGTATTTTTCTTTTGCTACTTTTGCAGCAATTTCAGCAACTTGGTGTTCGGGACCGGACATTACGCCGACAGTAATGGTTTGAGCGGGCGTGTTTTGTGCGGAAGGCGCCGCAGTATCCGCTTTTTTCTCGTCGTTACAGGCGGTTAAGGCAAAAACTGAAGTTACCGCCGCAACGGTTAAAAGTTTTTTAAAGTTCATAGTTGTGTTTCCTTCATCAGATTTTAATAGTAAAAATTAACGATGATCGAAATGATCAGCGAGTTTATTTCCGTATTTTTCACATAACATTACGATAACTACAATAATAATTGTTGAAATCCATAATACATAAGGCATATTGCGATGCAGACCGTAAGAAATTGCCGTATTTCCTAAACCGCCGCCACCCACGGCTCCCGCCATTGCGGAATAACCGATTAAGGTTACGAGAGTTAATGTGGTCGCTTTAATTAAAATAGGCAAGGCTTCAGGTAAATAAAACTTAGTTACTAATTGCCAAACGGTGGTCCCCATGGCTTTTGCCGTTTCCGTTAATCCCGAGGGAATATCGCCAAGGGCATTTGATGTCAAACGGGCGAAGAAAGGCAATGCACAAACGCCTAAAGGAATAATTGAGGCGGTTGTCCCTAAAGTAGTGCCGACTAAAAAGCGCGTCACCGGCATTAGGTTAAATAATAAAATAATAAAAGGAATCGAGCGCCCGATGTTAATCACCCATTCAAGGAAGCGGTTTACTTTTGTATTAGCTAATGCTTGGTTTGGTTTGGTTAAATAGTTATAAACGCCTAAAGGCAAGCCCAGTACGACAGCGAACAGGGTTGCGGAAAAACTCATATAAACGGTTTCAAGCGTGCTGGAACCGATTAACGCCCATACCTCAGGCGTCAGTTGTTTTGAAAAATCAGCAATAAAATTAGTCCACATAACCAAGTACCTCAACACGAACATTACTTTCCATTAAATAAATTTTAGCCTGCGTAATCGAATCTTCATCGCCTTCAACTTCCGCAATGGTAAAACCGAATTTGGTTCCGCCGGCATAATCGATTTGTGAGACTAAAATATTGAACGATACGTTGAATTTACGTGAAGTTTGAGAAAGTAGCGGCGCATCAACGGAACGACCGGTAAACTCGAAACGGATAATCGGATAAGAATCCGACCGTTTTGGCGTGTCCGTTAGTTTTGCCAAATATTCTTCGGGTAAATTAGCCTGGAAGGTGGAACGGATAAATTCCTGTGCCAATTCCGTCTTCGGGTTAGAGAAAATTTCGCTTACCGAACCCTGTTCGATTAATTGTCCTTTGTCGATAACCGCAACCTGATCGCAAATATTTTTCACCACATCCATTTCATGGGTAATAAGTAGAATGGTAATGCCCAAAGTGCGGTTAATTTCTTTTAATAATTTGAGAATAGATTGAGTGGTTGCCGGATCTAATGCACTGGTGGCTTCATCGCAAAGCAATACTTTCGGATCACTGGCAAGGGCGCGGGCGATAGCCACACGTTGTTTTTGGCCGCCGGAAAGATTTGCCGGATACACATCTTTTTTGTCCGTTAATCCGACTAAAGCTAAAAGTGCGGTCACTTTTTCATGAATTTTTTCTTTTGCCATATGTTCTAATGTTAATGGCAACGCAACATTTTCATAAACGGTACGGGAACTAAGCAGATTAAAATGCTGGAATATCATACCGATGTTACGACGTTCGGCGATAAGCTGCGCTTCGCTTAGCTGAGTAAGATCCTGTCCGTCAACAAAAACGGAACCGGAAGTCGGTCTTTCCAATAAATTCACGCAACGAATCAACGTACTTTTGCCGGCGCCGGAGGCACCGATTACGCCGCAAATATCGCCTTTAGGAATATCTAAAGAGACATTATCCAATGCGTTAAGCTTTTTACCCGCCACATCAAAAATTTTGCTAATATTTTTTAGCTTAATCATATAAGCCCTTTTGTTTTCTATTGTTATACTTTAGTGAGATTTGAACTATTTTAGATGTCTAGACGTTTGTGTCAATAACTATTACCGCGCTTTTTAGAATGTTATGATATTACTTAGTTATATTTGCTAACTTAAATAAGAAAGATGATAATAAAAAGAAAGGATTGAATAAGGAAAGAATGGTGAAAAAGGCAATTTTTTTAGATAGAGACGGCACAATTAATATTGACCATGGTTATGTGCACAAAATAGATGACTTCCACTTTATTGAAGGAAGTATCGAAGCCTTAGAGGAATTAAAAAACATGGGCTATTTATTGGTGTTAGTCACAAACCAATCGGGAATCGCCCGCGGATATTTTTCAGAAGACGAATTTTTACAATTAACGGAATGGATGGATTGGTCGCTTGCGGATAGAAATGTCGATTTAGACGGCATTTATTATTGCCCTCATCATCCTGAAGGTTTGGGCGAATATAGGCAGGACTGCGATTGCCGAAAACCGAAACCGGGTATGTTGCTGCAAGCTATTGAGGAATTAAACATAGATCCCGCGCAATCTTTTATGGTCGGCGATAAAGTAGAAGATTTAAAAGCGGCCGTTTCCGCGAATGTGAAATATAAAGTATTGGTGAAAACAGGTAAAACAGTTACTCAAGCCGGAGAGCAACTAGCGGATTATGTTTTAGATTCTATTGCGGATTTGCCAAGAATTATAAAACGTCTAAAAAAGTAGCGTTTTAACTGTAATAAACAAACAAAAAGCTCAAAAAGTAATCTTTTGAAAAGTATTTTAAATATTTTAACAAAAAAAGCTTGCAAAGGGAGTCGAAATCCCTATAATACGCCTCACACAACGACGCACCGTTGTGAAAGCTAACAACAATCCGGTGCGTCGTTCTTTTTTGCTCTTTAACAACTTATCAGACAATCTGTGTGGGCACTTGAAAGATTCGTTTAAACAAAAAATTTAAATAAGACTTAGAGTGCTGAACAAAGTTAATTTAATTAATGATTTATAGTCAGTATTTTGAGCGATTGAACTTTTTAAATTGAAGAGTTTGATCATGGCTCAGATTGAACGCTGGCGGCAGGCTTAACACATGCAAGTCGAACGGTAGCGGGAAGAAAGCTTGCTTTCTTTGCCGACGAGTGGCGGACGGGTGAGTAATGCTTGGGGATCTGGCTTATGGAGGGGGATAACGACGGGAAACTGTCGCTAATACCGCGTAATATCTTCGGATTAAAGGGTGGGACTTACGGGCCACCCGCCATAAGATGAGCCCAAGTGGGATTAGGTAGTTGGTGGGGTAAAGGCCTACCAAGCCGACGATCTCTAGCTGGTCTGAGAGGATGACCAGCCACACTGGAACTGAGACACGGTCCAGACTCCTACGGGAGGCAGCAGTGGGGAATATTGCACAATGGGGGGAACCCTGATGCAGCCATGCCGCGTGAATGAAGAAGGCCTTCGGGTTGTAAAGTTCTTTCGGTGACGAGGAAGGTGTTTGTTTTAATAGGACAAGCAATTGACGTTAATCACAGAAGAAGCACCGGCTAACTCCGTGCCAGCAGCCGCGGTAATACGGAGGGTGCGAGCGTTAATCGGAATAACTGGGCGTAAAGGGCATGCAGGCGGACTTTTAAGTGAGATGTGAAAGCCCCGGGCTTAACCTGGGAATAGCATTTCAGACTGGGAGTCTAGAGTACTTTAGGGAGGGGTAGAATTCCACGTGTAGCGGTGAAATGCGTAGAGATGTGGAGGAATACCGAAGGCGAAGGCAGCCCCTTGGGAAGATACTGACGCTCATATGCGAAAGCGTGGGGAGCAAACAGGATTAGATACCCTGGTAGTCCACGCGGTAAACGCTGTCGATTTGGGGATTGGGCTTTAGGCTTGGTGCTCGTAGCTAACGTGATAAATCGACCGCCTGGGGAGTACGGCCGCAAGGTTAAAACTCAAATGAATTGACGGGGGCCCGCACAAGCGGTGGAGCATGTGGTTTAATTCGATGCAACGCGAAGAACCTTACCTACTCTTGACATCCAGAGAATCCTGTAGAGATACGGGAGTGCCTTCGGGAGCTCTGAGACAGGTGCTGCATGGCTGTCGTCAGCTCGTGTTGTGAAATGTTGGGTTAAGTCCCGCAACGAGCGCAACCCTTATCCTTTGTTGCCAGCATGTAAAGATGGGAACTCAAAGGAGACTGCCGGTGACAAACCGGAGGAAGGTGGGGATGACGTCAAGTCATCATGGCCCTTACGAGTAGGGCTACACACGTGCTACAATGGTGCATACAGAGGGCGGCGATACCGCGAGGTAGAGCGAATCTCAGAAAGTGCATCGTAGTCCGGATTGGAGTCTGCAACTCGACTCCATGAAGTCGGAATCGCTAGTAATCGCAAATCAGAATGTTGCGGTGAATACGTTCCCGGGCCTTGTACACACCGCCCGTCACACCATGGGAGTGGGTTGTACCAGAAGTAGATAGCTTAACCTTCGGGGGGGCGTTTACCACGGTATGATTCATGACTGGGGTGAAGTCGTAACAAGGTAACCGTAGGGGAACCTGCGGTTGGATCACCTCCTTAGCAAGTTTTAGGCGACTGGCAAGTGTTCACACAGATTGTTTGATAGAAAGAGACAAACCAACATCCTTTTGGGTCTGTAGCTCAGGTGGTTAGAGCGCACCCCTGATAAGGGTGAGGTCGGTGGTTCAAGTCCACTCAGACCCACCACTCAAGCGCGGCGAGGCCGGCTGGACGAGTGAAAGCTAAAAGGAAAGGTTGCACTGTAAGGTGCAAACGGATTGGGGATATAGCTCAGCTGGGAGAGCGCCTGCCTTGCACGCAGGAGGTCAGCGGTTCGATCCCGCTTATCTCCACCAATCATCATGACTAAGTGAATCGAGGGTCAGGCAATGTTCTTGCCGGAATTGACCGGACTTTGTTTATTTAGTCATGATGATAGCCGAAAGGCGTTATCTTTTTGTTCTTTAAAAAATTGGAAACAAGCTGAAAAACTGAGAGATTTTCTGAAAAGAAAGTCTGAGTATAAAAAATCTTGGCCGGGCAAAAGCGGTCAAGTGTTTAGTAATAACGAACGACACAGGTATAAGAATACTTGAGGTTGTATGGTTAAGTGACTAAGCGTACAAGGTGGATGCCTTGGCAATCAGAGGCGAAGAAGGACGTGCTAATCTGCGAAAAGCTTGGGTGAGTTGATAAGAAGCGTCTAACCCAAGATATCCGAATGGGGCAACCCAGTAGATGAAGAATCTACTATCAATAACCGAATCCATAGGTTATTGAGGCAAACCGGGAGAACTGAAACATCTAAGTACCCCGAGGAAAAGAAATCAACCGAGATTACGTCAGTAGCGGCGAGCGAAAGCGTAAGAGCCGGCAAGTGATAGCATGAGGATTAGAGGAACCGGCTGGGAAGCCGGGCGGCACAGGGTGATAGCCCCGTACTTGAAAATCATTGTGTGGTACTGAGCTTGCGAGAAGTAGGGCGGGACACGAGAAATCCTGTTTGAAGAAGGGGGGACCATCCTCCAAGGCTAAATACTCCTGATTGACCGATAGTGAACCAGTACTGTGAAGGAAAGGCGAAAAGAACCCCGGTGAGGGGAGTGAAATAGAACCTGAAACCTTGTACGTACAAGCAGTGGGAGCCCGCGAGGGTGACTGCGTACCTTTTGTATAATGGGTCAGCGACTTATATTATGTAGCGAGGTTAACCGAATAGGGGAGCCGAAGGGAAACCGAGTCTTAACTGGGCGTCGAGTTGCATGATATAGACCCGAAACCCGGTGATCTAGCCATGGGCAGGTTGAAGGTTGGGTAACACTAACTGGAGGACCGAACCGACTAATGTTGAAAAATTAGCGGATGACCTGTGGCTGGGGGTGAAAGGCCAATCAAACCGGGAGATAGCTGGTTCTCCCCGAAATCTATTTAGGTAGAGCCTTATGTGAATACCTTCGGGGGTAGAGCACTGTTTCGGCTAGGGGGCCATCCCGGCTTACCAACCCGATGCAAACTGCGAATACCGAAGAGTAATGCATAGGAGACACACGGCGGGTGCTAACGTTCGTCGTGGAGAGGGAAACAACCCAGACCGCACGCTAAGGTCCCAAAGTTTATATTAAGTGGGAAACGAAGTGGGAAGGCTTAGACAGCTAGGATGTTGGCTTAGAAGCAGCCATCATTTAAAGAAAGCGTAATAGCTCACTAGTCGAGTCGGCCTGCGCGGAAGATGTAACGGGGCTCAAATATAGCACCGAAGCTGCGGCATCAGGCGTATCACTAATACGCCTTACGATTAACAACTTGCGAAGGAAGAGAGCAAGTTGGTTAAGCGACCAACACGTTGAGTCGGCTGTAAGCGAGAGCGAACAGAAAGGCGCGAGTGGAGCGTGAGGAATATTAGTGATACGCCTGTTGGGTAGGGGAGCGTCGTGTAAGCGGAAGAAGGTGGTTCGAGAGGGCTGCTGGACGTATCACGAGTGCGAATGCTGACATAAGTAACGATAAAACGGGTGAAAAACCCGTTCGCCGGAAGACCAGGGTTCCTGTCCAACGTTAATCGGGGCAGGGTGAGTCGGCCCCTAAGGCGAGGCTGAAGAGCGTAGTCGATGGGAAACGGGTTAATATTCCCGTACTTGTTATAATTGCGATGTGGGGACGGAGTAGGTTAGGTTATCGACCTGTTGGAAATGGTCGTTTAAGTTGGTAGGTGGAGCGTTTAGGCAAATCCGGACGCTTATCAACACCGAGAGATGATGACGAGGCGCTAAGGTGCCGAAGTAACCGATACCACACTTCCAGGAAAAGCCACTAAGCGTCAGATTATAATAAACCGTACTATAAACCGACACAGGTGGTCAGGTAGAGAATACTCAGGCGCTTGAGAGAACTCGGGTGAAGGAACTAGGCAAAATAGCACCGTAACTTCGGGAGAAGGTGCGCCGGCGTAGATTGTAGAGGTATACCCTTGAAGGTTGAACCGGTCGAAGATACCAGCTGGCTGCAACTGTTTATTAAAAACACAGCACTCTGCAAACACGAAAGTGGACGTATAGGGTGTGATGCCTGCCCGGTGCTGGAAGGTTAATTGATGGCGTTATCGCAAGAGAAGCGCCTGATCGAAGCCCCAGTAAACGGCGGCCGTAACTATAACGGTCCTAAGGTAGCGAAATTCCTTGTCGGGTAAGTTCCGACCTGCACGAATGGCATAATGATGGCCAGGCTGTCTCCACCCGAGACTCAGTGAAATTGAAATCGCCGTGAAGATGCGGTGTACCCGCGGCTAGACGGAAAGACCCCGTGAACCTTTACTATAGCTTGACACTGAACCTTGAATTTTGATGTGTAGGATAGGTGGGAGGCTTTGAAGCGGTAACGCCAGTTATCGTGGAGCCATCCTTGAAATACCACCCTTTAACGTTTGATGTTCTAACGAAGTGCCTGGAACGGGTACTCGGACAGTGTCTGGTGGGTAGTTTGACTGGGGCGGTCTCCTCCCAAAGAGTAACGGAGGAGCACGAAGGTTTGCTAATGACGGTCGGACATCGTCAGGTTAGTGCAATGGTATAAGCAAGCTTAACTGCGAGACGGACAAGTCGAGCAGGTGCGAAAGCAGGTCATAGTGATCCGGTGGTTCTGAATGGAAGGGCCATCGCTCAACGGATAAAAGGTACTCCGGGGATAACAGGCTGATACCGCCCAAGAGTTCATATCGACGGCGGTGTTTGGCACCTCGATGTCGGCTCATCACATCCTGGGGCTGAAGTAGGTCCCAAGGGTATGGCTGTTCGCCATTTAAAGTGGTACGCGAGCTGGGTTTAAAACGTCGTGAGACAGTTTGGTCCCTATCTGCCGTGGGCGTTGGAGAATTGAGAGGGGCTGCTCCTAGTACGAGAGGACCGGAGTGGACGCATCACTGGTGTTCCGGTTGTGTCGCCAGACGCATTGCCGGGTAGCTACATGCGGAAGAGATAAGTGCTGAAAGCATCTAAGCACGAAACTTGCCTCGAGATGAGTTCTCCCAGTATTTAATACTGTAAGGGTTGTTGGAGACGACGACGTAGATAGGCCGGGTGTGTAAGCGTTGCGAGACGTTGAGCTAACCGGTACTAATTGCCCGAGAGGCTTAGCCATACAACGCTCAAGTGTTTTTGGTAGTGAAAGTTATTACGGAATAAGTAAGTAGTCAGGGAATCGGCTTGTTTTTAATTTTAGAGAATAAAAGAGTAGAAGACTAGAAGTAGGCTAGTGATAGCGGAGAGAAGAATCCGCGGTCAGTATCTGAAACGGAATTATCCTGGCGGCGATAGTGCAGTGGTCCCACCTGAATCCATGCCGAACTCAGAAGTGAAACGCTGTTATGCCGATGGTAGTGTGGGGCATCCCCATGTGAGAGTAGGTCACCGCCAGGTTATTATTTTGTTAATTCATTTTTTGAGTGGATTAACAAAATAAACAATTTTTTGGCAGCGATAGTGCAGTGGACCCACCTAATTCCATGCCGAACTTAGAAGTGAAACGCTGTTACGCCGATGGTAGTGTGGGGCTTCCCCATGTGAGAGTAGGTCACTGCCAATTTTACCAACTTTTAGCGGAGTGGTAGTTCAGCTGGTTAGAATACCTGCCTGTCACGCAGGGGGTCGCGGGTTCGAGTCCCGTCCATTCCGCCAATTCATTTTCATACCAATAGGGGCGTAGTTCAATTGGTAGAGCACCGGTCTCCAAAACCGGGTGTTGGGAGTTCGAGCCTCTCCGCCCCTGCCATCTTTTCATTATCTCTATAAAATTTTCTATTCTTAGAATATAAATTTGGTTATTATTCTCATACCTTATATTTAATTAATTCTTTAGTCATTTAATTCAAAACTCTTGAATCTTAATAGATTAGATAGTTTGATAAGAAAATTATCTATTTTAGATATAAAAATAGGTTAGACCTTTTTTGGTACTAACCCATTTATTTATGGATTACTGTAGGGAAGTTATTTGCTATTTCGAGCTTTATAGATCTTCAATGCTTCCGGCATTAGTCGTTGTAAATTTTCCTGGCGGGAAGCATCACTCGGGTGAGTGGAAAGAAGTGACGGTCCGTTGCTCCCCCCCGCTTTTTGCATTTTTACCCAAAGTTGTGGGGCAGCCTGCGGGTTGAATCCCGCCTTAGCCATTAAAAATAGCCCTATTTCATCAGCTTCTGTTTCATTACTGCGAGAGAATGGTTTATTTACTCCCAAATCCGCAACGGTTCCTCCCAAGCCTCCCGTATCAACACCTAAAGTTGCCGCTGCGGCAATATCGGCTGCCGCTCCAAGAATTCCCGTCATAATGCCTACGTTGCGGGATTGTTTGCCATGTTCTTGTAACGCGTGAGCCATTTCATGCCCCATTACTACGGCAATTTCATCATTAGTTAGATTAAGTTTATCCACTAAACCCGTATAGAACATCATTTTTCCGCCCGGCATAGCCCAAGCATTGAGTTCGTTTGATTTTACAACGGTAAGTTGCCAATTAAATTTTACACCGGTAGTGTTTTCTTTATCGGCATAGGGAACCATTTGGTTAAATACGCTTTGAATTCGCTTTGAAGTAGCAGAGGATGTATCTACAACACCTTTGGCACGAGCTTGATTTATAGTTTGCGTATAGCTTGAAGCCGCTTCTTGATTGATTTGTGCGGTATCGGCACAAGCCGCTAGCGTTGCCACAATAAAGGAAACGGCAAAAATTTTTTTAGATTTTTTAAACATAATTACCCTGATTTTAGTTAAAGTTGAGCTTGTGCTTAAAACGTCAACAAATTTAATAAGCGCCCTGATTATAATGGGATCTATCCGAATTTGCTAGATTCAAGCTTAAAGTGCGGTACTTTTTCTTAGAAATTCTGTGTTAGAATAGCCAAAAATCAGTAAAAGGAACTTGTTATGCCGACCATCAGTGTTGCAATGATTGTAAAAAATGAAGCGCAGGATCTCGCAAAATGTTTAGATACAGTAAAAGATTGGGTTGATGAAATTGTTATTTTAGACAGCGGAAGTACGGATGAAACCCGTGAAATCGCCTTGAGTTATGGCGCCAAGTTTTACACTAATACTGATTGGCAAGGTTTTGGAAAACAACGTCAATTGGCTCAGCAATATGTAACTTGCGATTATGTGTTATGGCTTGATGCAGATGAACGTGTTACTCCTGAACTTCGCCATTCCATTCAAAGTGCGGTCGAAAAAAACGAAGATTCTACGCTTTATCAAATTCCACGTTTGAGTGAGGTTTTCGGACGGAAAATCCGCCATTCGGGTTGGTACCCGGATTATGTTTTGCGCCTGTATAAAACTCATGTTGCACAATATGGTGACGAATTGGTACATGAAAAAGTGCATTATCCGGTAAATGTCAAAGTGGAAAAATTAACGGGTGATTTAGAACATTACACTTATAAAGATGTCTATCATTATTTAATAAAATCAGCCGGTTATGGAAAAGCATGGGCGGAACAAAAAGCCGCGGCGGGCAAATCGACAAGTCTTTTTAATGCCGTTACCCATGCTTTAGGTTGCTTTGTCAAAATGTATATTTTGCGAGCCGGTTTTTTAGACGGCAAACAAGGATTACTACTTGCCATTCTCTCCGCAAATTCTACTTTTAATAAATATGCGGATTTGTGGGTAAGAACAAAAACAAAATAATCCAACACAAAGCTAAGGCGCCGAATTGAAAGCGCCTTTGTTTTTTAATGCCAGTGAGTCCTAATGAAAGGAATAATGTCTTTCAGACATTCGGCAATGGAAATTACGGTTAGATTTTTTTCCACTTCTTTTTTGAACGGCGGACAGAAAGCAATATGATAATCCGGTGCGTTGATTGGTCGCCAGCGCCGGGGAATCGCCGATAATCGGCTTGGATAAAATCCGATAGTCGGGATATTTAGTGCACCGCTAAGATGCAATGGACCGGTTGAGCCGGAAATATACAGATCGGCGCATGCCAGGGAACGGGCGAAATCCACTAATCCGTTGTTTTTCGCATAAACCACCACATTCGGGCGGCTCACTAAATTTGCCAGTTGTCGGGCTTTTTCTTCCTCGTTCGGGCCGGCGGTTAGAATAATATAACAATCAAATTCTCTCAAAATGCCTTGAATCAGATCTGCATATTGCTGTAAAGAAAGATTATTTGCCGAACCACCGGAACCGCTATGGACAAACAGCCATTTTTTATCTTGTTTAATATTAAGTTGCTCGCTTAATAAAATTTTCTGATTTTCCACCGCACTTTTGGCAAATTGTAAATATGGTGCGGAAGGCTCAATGATGGGGATATTGTGATCCCGTAAAAATTGACGGGCTAAGTCCATATTGTATTCATATTCCGCTTTTTCCGAACGGGAACGACGTTGCGTTAAGCGATGATTATACAAAAACTGAAATAGCTTAGTTGCCGGCGCCAAGCGGTATTTAATCCCCGCTTTCCAAACCAGCTTTGCATTATACCAGGTTGAAAAAAAACTAATTACCGCATCGAATTTTTGTGCTCTTATTAATTGCAAAGTGCGGTCAAATTCCGCCGGATTTTTTTTATTTTTTGCATCAATGATGACTTCATCAATATAAGGGCAGATTTCAGCAATCGGTGCCGTATATGCGGGCACAAGGGCACTGATTTTCAGCTGCGGATAAGATTTTTTAAGCAATGCCAATGCCGGAAAAATAAGCATAAAATCGCCAAGTTTGTCATTACGGATAACGAGAAGTTTTTGCATAATAAATTGCCCCTAAAATCCCTCTCATTTTAACAAAAGTCGAGACTAAGATAAACCTTGCTTTTTAGGCTTAAAAATGTATAATCTTCAGGCTTTTTGTCTATATATACAGAGAAAAGAGTAAGCATTCCTGCCCCTTCGTAGCAGGTTTTCTTTTATTATTAAACATTTAGAGGAAGGTTATGGTAACCATTCGTTTATCTCGTGGCGGAGCTAAAAAACGCCCATTTTATCAAATCGTAGTAGCTGACAGCCGTTGCCCGCGTGACGGTCGTTTTATCGAACGTGTCGGTTTCTTCAACCCATTAGCGGCGGGTAATGCAGAACGTCTTCGTATCCAATTAGACCGTGTTAACGCTTGGTTAGAAAAAGGCGCAAGCTTATCTGATCGTGTGGCCGCTTTAGTTAAAGAAGCACAAAAAGCTGCATAATCGCTTTTGAAAAAGATAAATCGGTAGGTGAATAAAATGGATCGGCAAAGAATTGAAACGGTTGGCAAATTAGGCTCAACTTATGGCATTCGCGGTTGGTTACGTATTTATTCATCGACAGAAAACGCTGAAAGTATTTTTGATTATCAGCCGTGGTTTTTAAAAATAAAAGACCAATGGCAGGCTATCGAACTGGAAACATGGAAACACCATAATCACGAATTGATTGTTAAATTAAAAAATATCAATGATCGTGAAACCGCACAAACTTTAGCAAATGTGGAAATCGGTGTGGATTTATCCGTTTTTCCGGCGCTTGAAGAAGGTGATTTTTATTGGCATGATTTAATCGGCTGCCAAGTGGTCAATCTTCAGGGGTACGCTATGGGTACCGTTTCCGAAATGATGGAGACGGGTTCCAATGACGTATTGGTAGTGCGTGCAAACGCAAAAGATGCTTTTGGTAAGCAAGAACGTTTAATCCCGTTTTTGTATGAACAAGTAGTTAAAAGAGTAGATCTCACCACAAAGACTATTGAAGTGGATTGGGACGCTGGTTTCTAACCTCGGGTACGCTGTTAGCTTTGAGTTTTAACATTTACACAAAGGATTTTTACCATGTGGATCGGGATTATTAGTCTTTTCCCCGAAATGTTTAAAGCAATTACAGAATTTGGGGTGACAGGACGAGCCGTAAAACAAAATCTCTTGCAGGTATCATGTTGGAATCCTCGTGATTTCACTCATGATAAACATAAAACCGTTGACGATCGTCCTTATGGCGGCGGTCCGGGAATGCTGATGATGGTGCAACCGTTGCGTGATGCAATCCATGCGGCAAAAGCGGAAGCGGGAGATGGCGTAAAGGTGATTTACCTTTCGCCGCAAGGGCGTAAACTAGATCAAACCGGTGTAACGGAATTAGCTGCAAACGAAAAATTAATTTTAGTTTGCGGTCGTTATGAAGGGATTGACGAACGATTGATCCAAACTGAAATTGATGAAGAATGGTCGATTGGCGATTACGTTCTGACAGGGGGAGAACTTCCTGCAATGACATTAATTGATGCTGTTGCGAGATTTGTCCCGGGTGTATTGGGCAAGCAGGCTTCTGCCGAAGAAGATTCTTTTGCGGAGGGCTTATTAGATTGCCCGCATTATACCCGTCCTGAAGTTTTAGACGGTTATGTAGTGCCGCCTGTGCTGATGTCAGGTAATCATGAAGAAATCCGCAAATGGAGATTAAAACAATCCCTTGAGCGAACATGGTTAAGACGCCCCGAGCTATTAGAAAAACTAGCTCTGACTGACGAACAAAAGAAACTGTTAAAAGATATTATAGAGGCATATCATATACGCCAATCGAAAACATCGGATAACGGTTAATTCAGTTTAATCTAGTTAATTTATTAAAGGTTTAAAAAATGAGCAACATCATTAAACAACTTGAACAAGAACAATTAAAACAAAACATACCTAGCTTCCGTCCGGGTGACACATTAGAAGTTAAAGTATGGGTAGTTGAAGGCGCTAAAAAACGTCTGCAAGCATTCGAAGGCGTGGTTATTGCAATTCGTAACCGTGGCTTGCACAGCGCATTCACTTTACGTAAAGTATCAAACGGTACCGGCGTTGAGCGTGTTTTCCAAACTCACTCACCGGCAATCGACAGCATCTCCGTTAAACGTAAAGGTGCGGTACGTAAAGCGAAACTTTATTACTTACGTGAACGTTCAGGTAAATCTGCACGTATTAAAGAACGTCTTGGTGCATAATCCGCAAGGATTACGCCATACAGAAAAAGGCTTGGGTTTCCAAGCCTTTTTTGTTAATTACATTTAGCAGTTATTTTGAAAAATAGCTGATATTTTTATCAGGAAAATATTTATCCGTCAGCGCTTTTAATTTGCTATTGGTACTGCGTTGTTTTTTATGAATAGGCAGTCGGTTCCAGTCGAATTCGGCAACTTCATTAATACAATCTTGAAGCGATAAATTTTTTAGCAGCGCATTAACAAAAAATGCCGAGATAAGTTTGTTCCATTCATTTTTATTGCCCCAATAATGTCCGATAATATGATCGCAAGCGTTCAGTCCGCCATAATGATTTAATGCTATAGAAAATGAAAATTGTTCGACTAAACGTCTGGTACAGTCTGTAGCACAAATTTCATCACAAAGCCGAAGGCTTAATGCAATTATTTCTTTAGCTTTATTTGCGGGAAGCGCAATAACGCCGGCGTTCCACATCGTACTTTGACTATCTAACCGAATACCGGCAAAGGTTTTATCCTTCAGGCTATTGTGCATTTTTTTCGTCGTATTATCGATTTCATCACCTAATGCACATTCGAGTTTATGCATAAAAAGCTGATTTTGGGAAAGCTTGTCTTGTATTCCTGCTAAATCGGTAGCAAGAAACGTGTCACTGTCAATGTAAAGTAAATGCTCAGCGGGATAGCGTTTTTGTACTTTTTCTAACGCTTTAATTTTTACCCGCCAAAAGAACTGATATTCGCCTTGCCATTGTGTTAAGGTATCTTCATTAATTTGAATAAATTCAATTTTATTACCGAAAAAAGCATAAAATTCAGGGCGATCCGTGACCATAATTACCCGCTTAACAGCGGGATCTTTCAGAAAACTTAAAATAGCAAAGCTTGCCTGATAGTGGTTTTCCAGACGGGATCCAAAGGTGAGCAAAACAATATTCATAGTAGCCATTCTGGTTTTATTGCTTCGGGGGATAATTCGTTTATATTATCTTTATAATATAAAATGTGAGTTTTCGCTTGGCTAATCGGTTTCCAGTGGATAAATGCAATAGGATCTTCTTTATAAATTGCTATCATTGGTTTATTGAAACCTGATGCAATATGTACTGTTGATGTATCCGTCGAAATAAGCAGAGCACAATGACGAATTAGCTCTATTGTGTGAAAAATAGTTGTTGTATCATGTATAAATATATTGGTATAACTTTTGGCGGCATCTTTCAGCATTGGGATAACTTCGGGATAACTTAATAAAACCAACGGTTTATCAGATTGCGAGGTTAAGTAAGATATATATTTTTCAATGTTTTGTTTGTTCATCACTTTATGACGATAACCACCAAAAAAATTTACCGCTATATAATTTTTTAGTTGGTTTATTTCTAAAAATTGTGAAATTTCAATCGCACTTTGGCTGTTATAAGGGACATCGTAGCTCATATCCTGAACCTGAATTCCTATTTTTTCAAGCGCTAGACGATATAATTCGGAGAAGTGGAATTCACCCTCTAGATTGATGTTAAATAATTGATAATTCGATTTTTTATAACCGATGTAATTTCTTGCATTAATTAAACGTAGCAATAATAAATCACGATTTTTCAGGCTAATTGTCGGATCAATTACTACGTCATATTGCAATTTAGCTAATCTTAAACCACACGTGATATAGTCTAAAATATCTCGCTTTTTCACATAATAAAGTTGATCAATATGTGGATTTTGTTCAAATAAATAAGCATCTTTTTGAGTACAAATTACACCTATATGAATATTCGGATTTGCCTTTTTTAATTCCCTAAAAACAAATGAGCTAACGATATAATCCCCAATTTTCCCATCTTGACGTAAGAATAAAATACGTTGTGGGGGAAATACGTTCACATCTCCCTGAATTTTTTTATCAATTAATAGCTTTCCAAGGGATAATCGTAGGTTTCGTAATATATTCTTTAAATTCATAATTAGTTAGATATTTAGTTATAACGATCTTCGATTGCATTGATTTCTGAATCAACACCGCAGAATACACAAGGAGGCTCAATTCCATAAGCATTAATTTGGGTGATTTGCAAGCCCCCTGTCAAGTAATCAGAAGGCATCCTGACGGGATAAGCATGGTTCAATAATTTTTTTGCACCCGATAAGGTAATTAAATATGAAGTTGTTCGAAAAATACAGCGCTTGGAATTTTTTGAAGGAGAACGATAGCGAACCAATTTATATCCTTCATGAATACTTCTTTTGCAGAACCAAGATTTTGCTTTTCCATGCTCAAAAAAAATAATTTCTCTGCGGGAAGGAACTTTGGATAAGGTTTCTTCAACAATTTTTTTAAATTCATGATGAATAATTGCATCATCTTCAAAAATAATAGCTTGTTCAATATTGTTTTTTAGAATATGTTCATAAACTGCTATATGACTTAATGCACAGCCAATTTCCCCTAAAGTTAATGGTTTTTTGGTGGAAAATCTTTTCACCGCAAACTCTCTATCAATTTTACTGAGTTCTTCTTGCGATAAATCTTTTCCATAAATGGCATCAAAAAATTCAAATTTAATACCTAATGCATTAAAACGTTGAGCGATAACATCTCGACGAGGAGAATTTTTAAGACTAATAATAAAAATTTTAGGTAGCTCTATTTTCATGGGCGATTCCAAACTAAATAATTTTATAAACGAGTTTATCTTCAATTTCCCTGAGTATACGTTTTAATTGAAATTTAAGAGGAACAGATTGGTATTTCTTATTCCAATGAGGTGGTTTATTTCTAATACTATTATATATTTGATCAAATAAGCAACTTTTTACCATGGTTGTTGTCGGTAACCAAGGTTTGTGACTTCCCACATAATGCAAAATACATATTGGCTTTGTAGCCTTCTCCAAACTAGATAAAAGCAATTTCCCTTTATGCGCTAATTTTATTCTGTTTCGATGATTCACTGTAAAATTATAGCGACTATCTAAAAAAAGAACTTTTCCTTTTAAAACACCATTTAAAATATCCTGATCTTGAAATTGAATATTGGGATAATCTTTATTCCAATCAATAGCTTTTTGATATAAGTTAAATTCTCTTAGTGCTTTTAGATTTAATAATAAAACTCCTGCATTTATATAAGGTTGAGAATCCTGTAAACCAATTTTTCTTTTGTAATCTTGATTTTCATATTCAATATAGGGGTCTAAGCAAGCACCAACTAGATTATCGGCTAAATCAATATGCCATAAACGACTTAAATCAGAAATTACTATAATATCAATATCAAGATAAATAGCTTTGTTAAGCTCATTTAGATAATCAGCAACTTTTAGTCTAGCGTATGTAGCAGATGAAATATAACTGATGGTTTGAGGAAAACACTGAAAGTCATTATCATCAATTTTTATAAAATTGATACTATGCTGGAACGAATTTTTTTTGTTAATGTTTTGTATTAAGTTTTTAATACAAGACTTAGATTCTTCTGAAATGTTAAAATCTAAAATATAAAATTGAGTAGATAATGTTGTATTATCTAGAATACTTTTTATCACAACAGATAAATAAGGTGCATAATTTTCGTCGCAGTTAAATATAATATTCATATTTCCTCTTTCGCATAAAACTAACCCCCGCAGCAGCAGGGGTTAGTCTAGAATTCAAATTATTTTTTTGAACCTGGAATAGAGAAACGTTTGTTGAAACGTTCAACACGACCACCGGTATCAACAACACGTTGTTTACCAGTGTAGAACGGGTGGCAGTTGCCGCACACGTCTAGGTTGATATCGTGACCTGCTGTAGAGCGGGTTTTGATTACGTTACCGCAAGAACAAGTAACAGTAATTTCTTTATATTCAGGATGAATACCTTGTTTCATAGAAAACCTCAAAATGAAGCCTCGCCGCTATAAGGACCAGCTCTGAGAGCTTCCAAACACCACGAGTGATTAATATTATGTCATCGAAAATCAATATGATTTTCTGAAGACTCTGTGTAAAAGAGAGCAAATTATACCGTAAAAAATGGATTATTCAAGGGGATTATTCGTTATAATAAGTCGGAACTCAGGCGACGAACGCCTTATTTTATCGGTTTTAAACTTTACCTATTTTTGATTTTGCTTATGAAATTTGTGCGTGTGGCGTTAGCCGTTCCGCTAATGCGATTTTTTGATTATATTCTGCCGGAGCAAATGCAGCCCGTTATCGGCGGACGCGTATTGGTGCCTTTCGGTCGGCAAAAACGCGTTGCGATTGTGGTGGAATTTGCGCAGGAAACCGATATACCCAAAGAACAATTAAAGCCGGTTCTTAATGTATTGGATGATGCCGGTTTGTTTAATGATGATATGTGGAATCTGTTAAAGTGGGGAGCCGGCTATTATCAGTTTTCTCTAGGCGACGTGTTATTTTCCGCCTTGCCGGTTAAATTGCGAAACGGCGAAAGTGTGGTAGAAAAAAACAAAATTTTGTGGAAATTGACCGCACTTGGCGAACAGGCAATGGTTTCGGGCGAGCTGAAACGGGCTAAAAAACAATTGGAAGCGTTAACGGAATTAACAAAAAATCCTCTCGAAAAAGGGAATAATGAATTTTCTGCGGCAATTTGGTCTCAACTTAAAGAAAAGCGTTTTGTGGAAGAAGTTACCCAACCGCTGCAAATTATCCCGTGGCAAATCCGTTTGGGCGGCAAAGAGATTATGCGAGCGGAGCAACGTTTGACCTTAAACAAGCAACAGGCATTGGCATTAAGCCGGCTTTTGTTTCATCAAGGTTTTGCCGCTTGGTTGCTGGACGGGGTAACAGGTTCCGGAAAAACGGAAATCTATTTGCAATATATTGAGGAGATCCTTAAACAGGATAAACAGGTATTGGTTTTAGTGCCGGAAATCAGCCTAACGCCTCAAACGGTGCAGCGTTTCCAAGCCCGTTTTAATGTGGATATCGACGTGATTCACTCTAACATGAATGATAGCCAGCGCTTGCTGGTATGGCAACGGGCGAGAACAGGGCAAAGTGCGATAGTTATCGGTACAAGATCCGCATTATTTACCCAATTTAAAAGGCTTGGACTAATTGTTATTGATGAGGAACATGATAATTCTTTCAAACAGCAAGACGGAGGTTGGCGTTATCATGCAAGGGATCTTGCCATCGTTTACGCCAAACAACTTGATATTCCTATTGTATTAGGCTCGGCAACGCCAAGTTTGGAAAGTCTTAATAACGTAAAGAATCGCAAGTTTAAGCATATTGTATTATCGCATCGTGCGGGAGCCGGCAGCGGGCTGAAACATGAAGTGATTGATCTCAAACGGCAACGCATTCAGCACGGCTTGTCCGATACATTGTTGCGTAAAATGGCGAGCCATTTAGAAAAAGGCAACCAAGTTATGTTGTTTCTGAATCGCAGAGGGTTTGCGCCTGTGATGTTGTGTCATGAATGCGGATGGATCGCCACTTGTACGCAGTGCGATAAGCCTTATACTTATCATCAGCATCAGCGTGTTATGAAATGCCATCATTGTGAAATTCAAAAGCCGGTGCCAATGCAATGCGGCGCTTGCGGTTCGACTCATTTAGTGACGACCGGAATCGGTACCGAACAGTTGGAATTTGTGTTGCAACAGCAGTTTCCTCAATACGAGGTAACGCGCCTTGATCGCGACAGTACAGTACGTAAAGGCGCATTAGAAAATCATTTATCGGCGATTAAACAAGGCAAAAGCCGGATTCTTATCGGCACGCAAATTTTAGCCAAAGGGCATCATTTTCCCGATGTGACTTTAGTTGCCTTAGTGAATGTAGACAGCGCTTTGTTTTCTTTGGATTTTCGCGCGGAAGAGCGGTTGGCTCAACTTTATGTGCAGGTTTCGGGACGAGCGGGGCGAGCGGAAAAACAAGGCGAGGTGGTGCTGCAAACCCATTATCCGGATCACCCTTTGTTGCAACAATTATTGCATGATGGTTATCATGCTTTTGCAAATTCCGCTTTGCAGCTTCGTCGCCAAATGGGGTTGCCGCCTTTTAGCGCGCAGGCGCTATTTAGAGCTCAAAGTAAGTCGAGCGAAGAAGCCGAGCAATTATTGCAACAAATCGCGTCATATTTTTATGACTGGAAGAATCGACAAAATATGCCCGATTTACAGCTATTAGGGCCGATGCCGGCGCCTTTTAGCAAAAAAGCGGGAAGATTTCGCTGGCAATTGTTGTTGCAGCATCCTTCTAAATCGGTGTTGCAACATGCGTTAGGGCAGTTTAACTTTGAAAATGAGGTGAAATCTTCGCAGGCAAGGTGGATTTTAGATGTGGATCCGCAAGATCTTAGTTAAAATGACTGGTCAATTTTCGCTTTTTTGAGTAGAATCTCATCTATTTTGTAGAAATTTTGTAACTATTTTTTATTTAGAGAATAATTTATTGTGGTGCAACGTGATTATGCCGCCCGTGGTGGTAGAAGAAAAAAAACAACAGGGTTGAATAAAAAATTATTAATAGCGGTTGCGGCAATGGTAGTGTTAGCCTTTGCAGCCGGGCTTTATTTTATTAAAAATTCTTCTCAGCCCGTGGTGGAACAAAACCTTCAGGTAGAAACCAAACCTCAGCCTAAAAGCCAGCTGCCGAGCCGGCCTGAAGAAGTTTGGTCTTATATTAAAGAATTGGAAAGCCGCACAGTGCCGACCGATGCCGTGCAGACTGAAAAAGTCATTCAACTGAGCGAAAAGCAAAAGGAAGAGCTGAAAAAATTGGCTGAACAGGAACGCCAGGCGGAATTAGAGCGGACGAAAAAATCCGAGCAAGAGACAATAGCGGACAAAACCGTTGATGAACAAACTTCATCAGCTGTTGTTTCAGCAGTGAATGATGAGGCTGCATTAAAAGCCGAACAACAAGCGTTGGAAAAACGTAAAAAGGAAGAAGAGCGTAAAAAAGCCGAGGCGGTAAAAGTAGCGGAAACCAAGAAAGCCGATACCGCTAAATCAGGCGGCGGTTCATACGGTTTACAATGCGGCGCATTTAAAAATAGAGCACAGGCGGAAAGTTTGCAGGCCCGTTTAGCGATGACAGGTCTTAATGCCAGAGTGAACACCAGTGCCGATTGGAACCGTGTGGTAATCGGTCCGGTCGGCGATCGGGCGGCAGCGGCGGCAGCGCAAAAACAGGCAAGTTCAATTACAAACTGTGTAATTATCGGTATGTAGTTTAAGACAAGTCCCGCAAACTGCGGTCAGATTTTTATGAATTTTTCCGAAAGCGTATTTAATAGAATTAAATGCGCTTTTTTATGCGCACAGTTTATAAAATTTTCAGAAAATTTGTCTAAAATTAACCGCACTTTTTCTTGCTAAATATTTAAAAACGATTAAAATGAACGAACGTTCATTCACTGTGAAATTTGTTAAATTTTTTACAGTGAATGTTCTTTTTTTCATCAAATCTTTTATATATTCTATTGTATGCGTCAATCTGAAACAGATATGGCTGAGCAAATTTTTGCCGCAACAGAGCGATTAATGGCAAAAGACGGGTTACACCATTTGTCTATGCATAAAATTGCAAAAGAAGCGCGGATTTCTGCGGGAACGATTTATATTTACTTTAAAAGTAAAGAAGAGTTGTTGGAGCAATTTGCTTGGCGAGTGTTTTCGCTTTTCCAGACGGCACTCGAAAAAGATTATGACGAAACGCTATCTTATTTCGAACAATATAAAAAAATGTGGCTGAATGTGTGGTATTTTCTGCAGGATAATCCGAATATTGTGATGAATATGCAACAATACCAATCACTTCCCGGTTTTTTTGATATTTGTAAGGAAATGGATTATAACAGCCGTTGGGCGACGTTTTGTCAAAAGGCTCAACAGGCGGGCGCAGTATGCGAACTGTCTGTTTCGATATTATTTTCTCTCAGCATGGAAAGTGCGATGAATTTAGCTTTTAAAAAGCTTTATATCAACGAATTTTTAGCTGATGAGGAGTTGATGACCATTATTGAAAGAACATGGCGTTCTATTCAAAAATAAATTTATAGATTCTAGTTACGGAGTTTTTTATGACTGACAGTCAATTAGCGAAGCCTAAACGCTCGCACGCTTTCTTGTTAAAAGTAGGGTTAGCGGTGGCGGTTTTAGTGTTTGCCCTAGTAATCGGCTTGAATAAATTTAAAGAAATTATGATTGGTAAAGCTATTGCCAATATGCCTGAAACGGCAAATCCGGTGACGGCGTTAACGGTCGGTTCATCGGAATGGACGCCGGTGATCGAAACTACCGGTCTTGTTCGTCCGAATCAGGGTGCAATGTTAAGTTCACAGGCTTCCGGCACGATTAAACGAATTTACGTGAAATCCGGTCAGGCTGTGAAAAAAGGCGATGTACTGGTTGAATTGGATAATGCTGTGGAAGAAGCGACATTAAAAGCGTCCGAAGCGCAATTGCCTTCCGTGCGTTTAACTTATCAACGTTATGCCAACTTAATTAAATCGCAAAGCGTTTCTCAAACCGAATTAGATTCGGCTAAAGCGGCTTATGATCAATTAGTGGCGAATATTAATTCATTAAAAGCGTCCATTGAACGCCGTAAAATCCTTGCTCCTTTTGACGGTATCACGGGTATTGTCCAAGTGAATGAAGGTCAATACATTTCGGCGGCGACTGAAATTGTTCGTGTTGAAGACATAAGTTCCATGAAAGTGGATTTCTCCGTTTCGCAAAATCAATTGGAAGACCTACATATTGGTCAAAAAGTCACGGCGACATCCGATGCCCGTACAGGCGAAACATTTGCCGCTAAAGTAACGGCGATTGAGCCTGCTGTAAATAAATCTACCGGTTTGATTGATGTTCAGGCGACATTCGCACCTGAAGACGGCAAAAAATTATTATCCGGCATGTTCACTCGTTTACGTTTAGCTTTGCCGACGGAACGAAATCAAATTGTCGTTCCGCAAGTGGCGATTACATACAATATGTATGGTGAACTAGCTTATGTATTAATGCCGCTTTCCGATGAAGATAAAGAAAAATTAAAAGATAACGAAAACTTAAGCAAAATGTATCGTGCGCAACAAATCACCGTATTTACGAAAGACCGTCAAGGGATTTACGCCCAGCTAAAGGGTAATGAAGTAAAAGTCGGCGATATTCTGGTAACCGGCGGTCAACAGCGTTTAAGTAACGGCAGTTTAGTTGTTATATCCGATAAAGACGGTGTAGGAACGGTGCAGCCTGCAGAAAAAACCAATTTATAATTTCAGGCAAGGATTTATTGAATGAAATTTACAGATATTTTTATTAAACGTCCTGTTATGGCGATAGCTATCAGTATGTTAATCGTAATTCTCGGTTTGCAGGCTATCTCTAAATTGGCAGTACGTGAGTACCCGAAAATGACGACGACGGTAATTACCGTCAGTACGACATACGCAGGGGCGGATGCCGGATTGATTCAGGCATTCGTAACCTCTAAATTGGAAGAGGCCATTGCGCAGGCGGATAATATCGATTATTTGTCTTCTACCAGCGCACCGAGTTCTTCTACCATTACGGTTAAAATGAAACTGAATACGGATCCGGCTTCAGCTTTGGCGGACGTATTATCCAAAGTTCAATCCGTACGTTCGGAATTACCGAGCGGTATCGAAGACCCGACCTTAACTTCTTCAACCGGTGGTTCGGGGATTATGTATATCAGTTTCCGTTCCGATAAACTGCACCCGAGCC
Source organism: [Mannheimia] succiniciproducens MBEL55E (assembly GCF_000007745.1). Classification (GTDB taxonomy): domain Bacteria; phylum Pseudomonadota; class Gammaproteobacteria; order Enterobacterales; family Pasteurellaceae; genus Basfia; species Basfia succiniciproducens. Next base: position 422,309 of record NC_006300.1, read on the forward strand.
AAGTAACCGACTACATTGAGCGTGTGGTTAAACCGCAGTTGTTCACCGTTGAAGGCGTGGCCAAAGTTCAGGTTTACGGCGCGGCGGAATATGCAATGCGTATTTGGTTGGATCCGCAAAAGCTTGCCGGTCAAAACCTTTCAGCAACACAAGTAACGACTGCGTTATCGAATAACAACGTGCAAACGGCGGCGGGTAGTGATAAAGGTTATTTCAATATTTATCGTAATAAAGTGGAAACCACTACTAATACCGTGGAAGATTTAGGCAATCTTATTGTTTATTCCGATGGTGATAAATTAGTCCGTTTACGTGATGTAGCTGATGTTGAATTGAATAAAGAAAGCGATGACACCCGTGCCGCGGCAAACGGTTCGGATGCCGTCGTATTAAGTATCGAACCGACTTCAAGCGCCAACCCGCTGACTGTTGCGGATAATATTAAACCGCTTTATGAAACTATTAAGAAAAATTTACCGGACAGTATTGAATCCAACATTCTTTATGACCGTACGGTTGCTATTAACAGCTCAATTAACGACGTAATCCATACCATTATTGAAGCGGTAGTGATTGTATTGGTAGTAATCATGATGTTTATTGGTTCATTGCGTGCGATTTTTATTCCGATTGTGACAATTCCTATTTCATTAATCGGGGTAATTTTCATGCTGCAAATGTTTGATTTCTCCATTAACCTGATGACCCTGCTGGCATTGATCCTCGCTATCGGGCTGGTGGTGGACGATGCTATCGTGGTGCTTGAAAACGTTGACCGTCATATTAAAGAAGGGGAAACCCCGTTCCGCGCTGCGATTATCGGTACCCGTGAAATTGCGGTACCCGTAATTTCCATGACCATCGCTTTGGTGGCGGTATATTCACCAATGGCGTTAATGGGGGGAATCACCGGGACGTTATTTAAAGAGTTCGCTTTAACCCTTGCCGGTGCGGTATTTATTTCAGGGATTATCGCGTTAACGCTTTCCCCGATGATGTCGGCTAAAATTCTGAAACATGAAAGTTCGAAATTTGAGGAAAAAGTTAACCGCACTTTAAGTAAGTTAACTACCGGCTATACCTATATTCTTGGTTTGGTTATGCAGGCGCGTAAAGCAATTTTGCTGTTTGCCGTTATTATTTTTGCTACCTTGCCGATATTATTTTCCTCCTTATCCAGCGAGTTAACACCGGCCGAAGATAAAGGCGGTTTCTTAGGTATGGTAACCGCACCGTCCAACGTGAACGTGGACTATGTCCAACAGGCGACTAAACCTTATGAAGAAATTCTGAACAATACGCCTGAAAAACAATATTCACAGGTTATTGCTGGTGCGCCGAATACTAATCAGGCGTTGGTAATTACTACCTTGAAAGACTGGGCGGAACGTAGCCGTAGCCAAGCGGAAGTCATGGCGGAATTAACGAAAAAAGCCGCTGCCATTCCGGAAGTTTCTATTTCAGCCTTCGCTTTCCCGGAAATTGAAACCGGGGAACAAGGGCCGCCTGTCGTATTTGTACTAAGTTCTCCTGGCAGCACGAAGGAATTAGCACAAACCGCGGAAACATTTTTGGATAAAATCCGTAAATCGGGCAAATTTGTCTATTCAAATTTAACTCTGAAATACGATGTAGCGCAAATGCGTATCCAAGTAGATAAAGAAAAAGCCGGGACTTACGGTATTACTATGCAACAAATAGCAAGCACCCTAGGCAGTTACTTGTCTGAAGCCACTATTACCCGGGTGGATATTGACGGCCGTGCTTATAAAGTTATTTCGCAGGTAAAACGTGAGAACCGTTTATCGCCGGAAAGTCTGAAAAATTACTATATCAGCGCAAGTAACGGACAAAGCGTTCCGTTAAGTAGTCTGCTTACGGTTGAACTTGAACCGCAACCTTACTCATTACCGCGTTTCAGCCAGTTAAACTCTGCTGAAATTCAATTGGTGCCGTCGCCGACCACCACAACCGGTGATGCGATTGCCTGGTTGAAAGATGCGGCACAGGATTTACCGCAAGGTTATTCTTACGACTGGAAAGGTGAGGCGCGTCAGTTGGTACAGGAAGGGAACTCACTGGCAACCACCTTTATTTTAGCGGTGTTGATTATCTTCTTAGTGTTGGCGATTCAGTTTGAATCAATTCGTGATCCGTTTGTTATTTTGGTTTCCGTACCATTGGCTATTTCCGGAGCTTTATTAACGCTGAATTTACTTAGCTTCTTAGGTGTAACAGGAGTAACTCTTAACATCTATTCCGAAGTCGGGTTGATTACTCTGGTCGGTTTGATTACTAAACACGGTATTTTAATGTGTGAAGTGGCAAAAGAAGAGCAATTAAATCACGGTAAAACTAAAATGGAAGCAATTATGACGGCGGCGCAATTACGTTTACGCCCAATCTTAATGACCACGGCAGCGATGATTGCCGGTCTTATTCCATTGCTTTATGCCTCCGGCGCCGGTGCGGTAATGCGCTTTAGTATGGGCGTTGTAGTTGTAGCTGGTCTTGCTATAGGTACATTATTTACCTTATTCGTATTACCTGTTATTTATACCTACATCGGTTCGAATCACAAGCCGTTACCGGAATTTGATGAGAACGCACCGAGAATCGGTTCAAGCCATTAAGCCGGTAGCAACATAAAATTATTAAATTTTTAACCGCACTTTGATCTTTAATTCAAAGTGCGGTTATTTTTTATCAAATTTCGAACATTGAAATTTAACGGCGTTCCCTCATATTAATATTAAGTCATCATTTTTTAGAGAATAAATCATGCCTATTATTTTCATTATTACGTTAATTGCATTTCTGTTTATTTATGGCGAATTATCCTTGCTGATTGCGATTGGTTCCGCTATCGGCGCATTCGGTGTAATTATGTTGCTTTTGCTTTCCGTTTTTATCGGCGGCGTTATATTGAAATCCAAAGGATTATTCGGCTTGAATTTTCGCCGGCAAATCGCTCAAGGCGAAATACCTGCGGATTCGGTAGTGAAATCCCTGTTGTGGATGATTGCCGGTATATTGTTTATTATTCCCGGATTTATAACGGATTTGTTGGCGTGCTTATTGTTATTGCTTCCGTCCGGTTTGTTTGAAAAATGGATTAGTCAAAAATTTACCGTTATCAATAGCGGATTTACGGCTCAGGGTTTTGGACGGCATTCTCATCGTTATCGCTACTATAAAGATCAAAATACAGAAGTCTTTGAAGCGGAATACGAAAAAGAAGTTGATGAAAAAAAGCGGATAAAATAATTTTGTTTTTCCTCTTGAAACCGGCAAAATCTTCCCCATATCCAAACTACGTTTTTTTAAAAAAGTAAAATTTAATTTAGAGGTAATTGAAATGAAAATTCGTCCCCTACACGATCGTGTAATCATCAAACGTGAAGAAGTAGAAACTCTTTCTGCCGGCGGCATCGTATTAACCGGTTCCGCGGCGACAAAATCCACTCGTGCAAAAGTATTGGCGGTGGGCAAAGGTCGCGTACTTGAAAACGGCACGGTACAGCCTTTAGACGTCAAAGTGGGCGACACGGTAATTTTCAACGAAGGTTACGGCGTAAAAGCGGAAAAAATTGACGGCGAAGAAGTGTTAATCATTTCTGAAAGCGATATTTTGGCGATTGTTGAATAATAAAAGTGCGGTCGGTTTTGACCAAGTTTTGAAAATTTCGAAAATTTCATAGAGGCGTATGACATACGCCATCATCAAATTAAAAAAGGAATAAAAAATGGCAGCAAAAGACGTTAAATTCGGTAATGATGCCCGCGTAAAAATGTTAGCGGGTGTAAACGTATTGGCAGACGCAGTAAAAGTGACTTTAGGTCCTAAAGGTCGTAATGTCGTATTAGACAAATCATTCGGTGCGCCGACTATCACGAAAGACGGTGTTTCCGTGGCGCGCGAGATCGAATTGGAAGATAAATTCGAAAATATGGGCGCGCAAATGGTAAAAGAAGTGGCGTCCAAAGCTAACGATGCCGCCGGTGACGGTACGACAACGGCAACCGTACTTGCTCAGGCTATCGTAAACGAAGGTTTAAAAGCGGTAGCTGCCGGCATGAATCCGATGGATTTAAAACGCGGTATTGATAAAGCGGTTGCGGCGGTGGTTACCGAGTTAAAAGCGCTTTCAAAACCTTGTGAAACCTCAAAAGAAATCGAACAAGTTGGTACGATTTCCGCCAACTCCGACAGCATTGTGGGTCAATTAATCGCCCAAGCTATGGAAAAAGTGGGTAAAGAAGGGGTTATTACCGTTGAAGACGGCACAGGTCTTGAAGACGAACTGGATGTGGTTGAAGGTATGCAATTCGACCGCGGTTATTTATCGCCGTATTTTATCAACAAACCGGAAACCGCAACCGTTGAACTGGATAGTCCGTTCATTTTGTTAGTAGACAAAAAAATCTCCAACATCCGTGAGTTATTGCCGGTATTGGAAGCGGTGGCGAAAGCGGGTAAACCGTTATTGATCATTGCGGAAGATGTGGAAGGTGAAGCGTTGGCAACCTTGGTGGTAAACACCATGCGCGGTATTGTGAAAGTGGCTGCGGTGAAAGCGCCGGGCTTCGGTGATCGTCGTAAAGCCATGTTACAGGACATTGCAATCTTAACCGCCGGTACCGTAATTTCCGAAGAAATCGGCATGGAACTGGAAAAAGCGACATTGGAAGATCTTGGTCAGGCAAAACGTGTGGTTATTAACAAAGATAACACCACTATTATCGACGGTATCGGCGATGAAGCGCAAATCAAAGGCCGTGTGGCGCAAATTCGTCAACAAATCGAAGAATCCACTTCCGATTATGACAAAGAAAAACTGCAGGAACGCGTAGCGAAACTTGCCGGCGGCGTTGCCGTTATCAAAGTAGGTGCGGCAACCGAAGTTGAAATGAAAGAGAAAAAAGATCGCGTGGAAGATGCGTTACACGCAACCCGTGCGGCCGTTGAAGAAGGTATCGTTGCCGGTGGCGGTGTGGCCTTAATTCGCGCGGCAAGTAAAGCGGCGGCAAGTTTGCAAGGCGATAACGAAGAACAAAACGTCGGTATCAAATTAGCATTACGCGCAATGGAATCGCCGCTTCGTCAAATTGTAGCGAATGCAGGTGAAGAGGCTTCTGTAGTTGCAAGTGCGGTTAAAAACGGCGAAGGAAACTTCGGTTATAATGCAGGTACCGAACAATACGGTGATATGATTGCAATGGGTATCTTGGATCCAACTAAAGTAACCCGCAGTGCATTACAATTTGCCGCATCTATCGCCGGTCTTATGATTACCACCGAAGCGATGGTAACCGAATTACCGAAAGACGATAAATTAGATGCGGCAGCTGCAATGGGCGGCATGGGTGGAATGGGCGGTATGATGTAGTCCGACCTCTCGGTTTTTTTAATGAATGCCACGTTTTTACGTGGCATTTTTGATCTTAAAAAGAGTAAGAATCGCTTTTTAATCGGTTCTTACAGGCGGTATTTCGTCGATTTAGCTATAAATGACGGAGAAACCTTGGTTATATATCAGGATTTATCTTTCCCCCACTGTAATTTTCCTGGCGAATAACGTATAATTTGCGCATTATATACTCCATATTTTAAACAAATGACAAAAGGTTAGTATTGTGACAACAGAAAATAGACCAGCAAAAATTATTGAAGCGCATGAAATTATGACATTATTACCACATCGTTATCCGTTTCTTTTAGTGGATCGCGTTGTTGATTTTGAAGAAGGTCAGTGGTTAAAAGCATATAAAAATATCAGTGTAAATGAACCTTGTTTTACCGGTCATTTTCCTGGTCAGCCGATTTTGCCTGGTGTATTAATTCTTGAAGCGTTAGCCCAATCTATGGGGCTTTTGGCATTTAAAACCCATGAAATTAAAGGCGGTGAATTATTTTATTTCGCCGGTATTGATGATGCGCGTTTTAAACGCCCGGTATTACCCGGAGATCGTTTAGAGCTATTTGTGGAAGTAATTAAAGAACGTCGCGGCATCACCTCTTTTACTGGTGTTGCCAGCGTAGATGGTGAAGTGGCTTGTGAAGCAAAATTAATGTGTGCTCGTAGATAACTTATAGATAATCAGGATAAGGGGTTTAATAATGATCCATCCAAGTGCAAAAATTCACCCGACAGCAATTGTTGAAGAAGGTGCAAAAATCGGTGAAAACGTTATCATCGGGCCTTTCTGTTTGATTGGTGCGGATGTGGACATCGGTAAAGGAACCGTTCTTCATTCGCATATTGTAGTTAAAGGCATCACAAGAATTGGTGAGGATAATCAGATTTACCAATTTGCCAGTATCGGCGAAGCGAACCAGGATTTAAAATACAACGGTGAGCCGACCAAAACCATTATCGGTGATCGCAACCGCATTCGTGAAAGCGTGACCATTCACCGCGGCACGGTTCAGGGCGGCGGTGTTACCCGCATCGGTGATGATAACCTGTTTATGATCAATTCTCATATTGCTCATGACTGTATAATTAAAAACCGTTGTATTCTGGCGAACAATGCTACTTTAGCCGGTCATGTTCAACTGGATGATTTCGTTATTGTTGGCGGTATGTCGGCTATTCATCAGTTTGTTGTAGTGGGCGCGCACGTTATGCTTGGCGGCGGTTCTATGGTCAGCCAAGACGTTCCTCCTTATGTGATGGCGCAGGGTAACCATGCCCGTCCGTTCGGCGTTAATATTGAAGGGTTAAAACGTCGCGGCTTCGATAAACCGACTTTGCACGCAATTCGTAACGTGTATAAATTGATTTATCGCAGTGATAAAACTTTGGATGAGGTGCTGCCGGAAATCGAACAGGTCGCACAAAAAGATTCTTCAATCAGTTTCTTTGTAGAATTCTTTAAACGTTCAACCCGCGGTATTATCCGTTAATTTTTCTCAAATAAAAGGCTGTCTACAGACAGCCTTTTCGCTAAAAAATTTTATTTTTTTGACCGCACTTTTATAGGTCTGTTTATCTTTTATAAACAGGCCCTAATTTCTCTGTGACTTTCACCTTTCAATTGGCTTATATTACCGAACGGATAAGTTTTTGCGCATAATCGGATTTTATTTCGGCTAAATTTTCAATGTCGCTTTGCGTGATAATTTGCCCCTGTTTAAAAAATAAAACCCGTTCGCATAAATAACAAATCATTTGGATATTATGGCTGATAAAAAAATAGCTGAGCTGAAATTCGTTTTTTAATTCTATCAGTAACTCCAGTAGTTGTACCTGCGTCACAATATCCAGCGAACTTAGGGCTTCGTCTAAAATAATCAGCGAAGGGTTGTTGATCAACGCACGGCAAAGACAAACCCGCTGCGCCTGACCGCCGGATAGCTGATAAATATATTTATGCAGGCAGTCCGTTGATAAATTCACTTTTTTCAGAAATTGCACCACTAACGGTTCGAGAGATTTAGCAGCGGCTTGTTTTTGTTCCAGTAACGGTTCGCAGATTGCCTGTAAAACGGTCATGGTAGGGTTTACGGAAGAAAAATAATCCTGAAATACCACACTGATTTGCTGCCGACGGTTTTTTCGTTGATATATGTCGGTGCCGTTCAACCAAACATGACCGGAATCGGCTTTTTCGATGCCTGAAATAATACGCGCCAATGTGCTTTTACCCGAACCGTTTTCACCGATTAATCCCACGGATTCCCCTTTTTCAAGTTGAAACGAGACATTTTGCAACGCAGGATGGGATAAATGGGAAAATAATGAATTAAAAGTGCGGTAACTTTTTGTCAAATTTTCCACCTTTAACAAGCTCATTGTTTTTTCCTCACTAACCGGGCAAAAGGTTGATTGAGTTTTGCTCTCATCGCTAACAGATATTGGGTATAAGGATGTTGCGGATGGGAAAATAAGATGGATTTTGCCCGGAATTCTACAATTTCGCCCCGCTTTAATACGGCGATATCATCAGCCAGTTCCTGCACTAAGGCGAGGTCATGAGTAATAAAAATCATGCTGCGTTCTTTTGCCATTTGCTTAAATAAAGGCAAAAGCTCAAATTGGGTCAGGCTGTCTAAGGCGCTGGTGGGTTCATCGGCAATCACTAATTCGGGTTCAAGGGCAAAGGTCAGAGCAAGCATCATGCGTTGCAGTTGTCCGCCGCTTAGCTGGCTTGGTAATCGCTTGAGCAAAGCGGACGATAATTTCACTTTGCTTACCGACTGTTGCGCTTTAATTAATGCCTGCCGATACGAAAGTGCGGTATGTTTTTGCAAAGTTTCGCAGAATTGATCCTGTAAACTGAATAAGGGATCAAAGGCGTTAATGGCGTTTTGCATAATAAAGCTCACGGCTTTCCCTCTGATTTCCAGCGTCGCGATTTCGTTTGTCTTTTGTTTGTCATCTACCGTAGGGGTGCCCGTTACGGAAATGATTTTTTTATCTTGAAAATAGATATTTCCCGTTGTATTTAATTGCTCGGGCAGCAAACCCAGAATGCTTCGTCCTAGCAGCGTTTTCCCGCTGCCGCTTTCTCCTACTAAAGCCAAAGTGCGGTACGGCGGCAAGGTTAAATTAAGCGGCGCAATCAGCGGACGGTCGGAATCGGGATTTTCAATAGAAAAATTGTCAAAACGTATAATCGGCTTATTCATTATTTGTTCCTTTTAAAGGATTATCCGGGTCCAATACGTCCCGCAGAAAATCACCGAAACCGTTAAAAGCCGTCACCGTTAAGGTAATGGCCAACCCGGCGGGCAACATCTGCTGCGGATACAATAACATGATATTTTTTGCATCGCTGAGCATGGCTCCCCATTCCGGTGTAGGCGGTTGAACGCCAAGCCCTAAGAATGAAAGACCTGAAATCAATAGAATAACCGCACCCATATCCGCCGATGCCAGAATAATCAGTTCTGCGGTGGCAACCGGCAATAAATGGCGGCGGATAATCCGCCATGGCGAAACACCGATAGCCTGCGAATAATGAACATAGTTTTTATGGGTGTACTGCATTACCGTTCCCCGAATCATACGGGCATACCAGGCCCATTTCACTAAAATAACGGCGACTAAAATATGCTCAATGCCGGGCCCAAGCATTCCTACCAGAGCCAGAATCATAATTTCACCGGGGAAAGACAGCAGCACATCACAAAGCCGCATGATAAATTCATCGGTTTTTTTGCCGCCGATTGCCGCCGTCATGCCTATTAAAATGCCTAACATCATGGTTAACAACATGGCAAATAATCCGTAAAAAACGGTGCTGCGAACGCCCCAAATCAGACGGGAAAAAATATCCCGTCCTAAATGATCCGTGCCTAGCCAATGTTGTGCGGAAACGGGTAATAATTTTGCTTGCATGTCGATAGTCGCAGGGTCAAAAGTGCAAATCCAAGGGGCGAAAATACCCGCCAAACCAATCATTGTTAAGATGAATAAACAGCATTGCGCGAAAATATCGCTGCGTAATTGTTTGATAAATCCGGACATATCAATATCCTCGTTTTATGCGAGGATCTCGCCGGTGTTGCAGCCAGTCAATAACAAAATTGCCAACCAAAAACAACATTGCCATTAATAAAATATAAGCCTGGATAACGGGATAATCCCGGCCGAATATGGCTTGAATACATAACCGTCCAAGCCCGGGCAGGGCGAAAATATTTTCAATAATAACGGAACCGGCAAGTAATTTAGGAATGCTCATACCCATGGCAATATAGGACGTATGAAGGGAATTCTGCAAAATATGTTTAAATAAAATCTGTTTTTCCGATAAACCCCGCGTGCGGGCATAAAAGACATAAGGCTGCTGCAGCTGATTCAGCATTGCCCCTCTGAGCAAACGAACATAAACTCCTATATAACCCAGAGAAAGCGTGAGCGCAGGCAAAATAATCCCGCTTTTTTGCTCAAGCCCGTTAGAAGGAAGCCAGTTTAACCGCACGGAAAACAGCCAAATAAAAAGAAGGGCCAGCCAATAATTCGGTAGTGCGGTGAAAAAAAACAAAATTCCGCGGATAATTTTATCCCATAGGCTGTTTAACATTAGCATACAGAGCAGGGAAAGTGTGAGTGATAACAGAAAAATAACGGCAAATGCGGTAACCGCCAAATAGAAAGTGGCGGGGAAGGCCTGGGTAATTTCGTCCCACACGTTTTGGTTGGATAGAAAGGATTTTCCTAAATCGCCTTGTAGTAAGGCATAAAGCCATAGGGCATAACGCAGCAAAAACGGTTTATCCAAACCGAGCGCCTGACGCGCTTCTTTTACGGCTTCGTCGGTAACGGTGATATTATTAATGCGCAGCATGGTTTCCGCCGGATCCGAGGGAACCAGATTCATCAATGAAAATGCCACGAACGAAATAAGCAACATCAGTGGAATCATCATAATCAAGCGGCGAATAAAATAATGCTGCATAAGTAATTACTTTTTAAATGACATTTTTTCAAAAGGAATTTCGTATTGCGAAGGGTTAAACCCCACACCTTCCAATTGTGCGGAATAAATCGCTTTTGTTTTTGAATAGGTTAAAGGCACATAAACCGCCTGTTCCGCCAAGGTTTTAAATAATTTTTGGTAAAGTTTTATACGGGTCTGTTCATTGGGTGTAATCAACAGTTCCCCTATCATCTCGTCAATTTCTGTTTTATTCGGTAGCCCTTTTTGCCCTTGGTAATCGGCATGGGCGGGAATGCGGAAGGAAGAAACGAAAGACGCCGGATCATAAGGGCTGCCCCAGGAAAGCGAATATTGCAAATCAAAATCGCCGTTTTTTTGACGGTCTAAATAGGCTTGTTTTTCTTCGCCGAGAATTTGCAAATCCACGCCGATTTTTCTGAAATCCGCCTGTAATAATTGGGCTATTTCTTTTTCAGCCGCATTGTTTATATTATAAGAAAGCAATAGTGAAAGCGGTTTACCAGCTTTTTCGCGAATATTTTTTCCGACAGACAAGTTCCAACCCGCTTCCTCTAATAATTGCGCTGCTTTGAGCAAATTAAAGGGATATGTTTGCACATCAACATCGGCATAGGGCACATTTTTTGCCATCAGGGTTTCGGCGATGCTCTCCGTATCATTAAAAACGCCTTTGGCTATAGCGGCTTTATCCACAGCATATTGCAGCGCCTGACGAACCTTTTGATCGGAGGTAATAGTTCTAGCGCTGTTTAATACGATGGCGCGAGAGGCGTTTGCTTCGCTCATTGCCGAAATAAATTGACCGGATTCGCTGATTTGCTTAAATGAATCCATATCTAACATATCGCCGTCGGCACCGAAAATAAGCTGAATATCGCCTTTCAGTAAAGCCAATAACATGGTTTGGCGTTCAGGAATAACATGCCATGTCACACCGTTGAGTTTAGGTAATTCGCCCCAATAATTTTCATTTCGACTGAAATCCGCCAGTGCATTTTTTTTATGTTTTTTGAGAATCCAAGGTCCGGTGCCCGCATAGCACATCACGCCCTGCGAGGTTTTTCCCTGATTGAAACATTTGGGTGAAAGGAAACGGAAAGGACGGGTTAAGGCCAGTTCCGTCAGCGTGGGATAATAGGGGTTTTTCAGCGTTAATTCGAGGGTAAATTCATCGGGAGCCCGCACGGAATCAATTTGTCGCACCAGTTCCAGCCAGGCGTGGCGGTTAAAATTCGCTAATACCGCCTCAATATTCATTTTCGCAACAAAAGCATTAAAAGGTTCGCCGTCGGTAAATTTTACGTCTTTGCGCAGATGAAAAAGGTAACTTTTGCCGTCTTCGGAAATTCGCCAGCTTTTAGCCAGAAAAGGCCGGATGCCCTGATTGGTATTAATAACCAAAGGTTCGAAAACCATGTTTTGCGCCGCCATTTCACCGGCGTATAAATGCGGATTAATATCCCGAATATCCTTTGTGCTGGCATAATCCAGGCGGTTATTCGTCGAATCGGCATATACACAGGTAGCGGTGAAAAGTGCGGTCAAAATTGTGCAAATTTTTTTCATTTTATCCCCTTATCGCATAATAGGGCTTGTTTATAAAAGATAAACGGACCCTAAAATTATTTTTGAGCGACAATCATAAACATCGGCGTTGAGCGGTAGTTGACCTTTTCTTCATCATCCCAAAGGAATTCGCCGATACGGGTATCGGCCATTAACTGGGAAAACCCGATGTTTAAAAGCGCGTTCATATCCCAATGAGGACGTAATTGCCGGCTTAAAGGCAACTTGCGGGCGATAGCTTCCATGGCGGAGGTATCGGTGTCGGCATAATGGTCGGGAATGTTTAAACGGATGGTGGAGGCGCGATCTTGTTCAAACGCCCGGCGACGTTGTTCGTCGTATAAAAACAGATACCAATTGGCATCAAAATTCAGCAAATTTCCACCGCACTTTAATACCCGATGCCATTCTTTATAGGCTTGTTCGGGTTCGGATAAGTTCCAGGTAACGTTTCGGCTGATAATTAAGTCGAAACTTTCATCGGCAAAAGGTAAATGATGTACGTCGCCCCGAACGAAACGAATATCGACCATTGCCTGCGCCGCATTATATTTTGCCTGTTCCAGCATATTGGAGGTGGCGTCAATTGCCGTTACTTGCGCACCTGCCTGCGCCATAATAATGGCAAAAAAACCGGGACCGGTGCCGATATCCAACACCTTAAGATTTTGCTTTTTCGGCGCGTGGGCGAGCAAAAGCTGCTGCCATTTAAGGCGTTTGATACTTTGTAATTCTTGTTGGTTATGCCGGCTGTAACCTTCCGCCCGATTATTCCAATAACGGGTAACGTTTTGCAGTAAAGAAACCTGATTTAAATTTAGTGACACAATAATTTCCGAGAGTAATAAGATTAAGAATTATGATAAACTATGAAGTAACTTCAGGGTCAAGGCTTTTTTATAGAAAAATCAAGGAATAAGAATGAGAATTGGTCAGCTTGCGAAAGCGGTGGGATGTACCATTGAGACGATTCGTTATTATGAAAATCAAGGTTTGTTGGCTAAACCGCAACGTTCAGCCAATAATTTTAGATATTATACGAATGATCATCTGCAGCAGTTGTCTTTTATTTGCTATTGTCGAAGTTTGGATATGTCGCTGCATGAAATTAAAATGTTACTGAATTTAGACCGCAGTTCCGGGCAGCGGGCGGAGGAGATTAATCTGCTGCTGGACAAACATATCCGTGATGTGGCAAAACGCCTGCATGAACTGGCTCATTTGCGTATGGAACTGATTAAATTAAAGCAAAAATGCAGCGAAATGACGGGTGAAAATTTAATGCAAAATATTTTTAGCGGCGGCAATATTCGCTTTCGCAAAATAAAGTGAGATTATACTTGAGCTAATTTTTTGAGCGGTGTATAATCCACGCCTCGCAGTCACAGTTAATTTTTCGTTCCTTGCTTCCGCAGATTGGTGACTGGTCTAACAGTCGGAGGCTGATTAACCCGTAAGGAGCAGTAATGCGTCACTACGAAATCGTGTTTATGGTTCACCCGGACCAAAGCGAACAAGTACCAGGCATGATTGAACGTTATACAGGTTCTGTAAAAGAAGCCGGCGGTCAAATTCATCGCTTAGAAGATTGGGGTCGCCGTCAATTAGCATACCCAATCAACAAATTACACAAAGCACATTATGTGCTTATGAATGTAGAAGCGCCTCAAGAAGTAATCGACGAGCTAGAAACAACATTCCGTTACAACGATGCAGTTCTTCGTAACGTAATTATTCGTACTAAGCACGCCGTAACAGAAGCGTCCCCAATGGTTAAAGCGAAAGACGAACGTCGCGCTTCAGCTGAAGTTGAAAACAACGATTTTGAGGATGCTGAAGAGTAATTTAAGCATTAATAATCGTTTATCGCTTGAAGGTTTTGTAACCGAGCAGCCTAAACGAACTAAGAGTCCCAACGGTATTGAACATTGCCGGATTTGGTTGGAACATCGTTCCGAACAAATAGAAGCCGGGCTAAAGCGTCAAGCATGGTGCAAAATGCCCGTTCATATTAGCGGAACTCAATTAGTGCAGAAAACTCAAAGCATTACGGTCGGCAGTCATTTATTGGTGGTGGGGTTTTTAACTCTGCATAAAACTTCAAAAGGGTTGAGCCAATTAGTTTTACATGCCGAGCATATCGAATATTTATAGATTAGGAGACTAGCCAAATGGCACGTTATTTCCGTCGTCGCAAGTTCTGCCGTTTTACAGCGGAAAACGTAGTTGAAATCGATTATAAAGATATCGCTACATTGAAGAACTACATCACAGAGAGCGGCAAAATTGTTCCAAGCCGTATTACCGGTACTCGTGCGAAGTATCAACGTCAATTAGCCCGCGCTATCAAACGTGCGCGTTATTTAGCGTTACTTCCGTACACTGACAACCATCAGTAATTTATTAGAGGATAACGGTAATGCAAGTAATTCTTTTAGATAAAATTGTTCACCTGGGTAATGTTGGTGATCAAGTTAATGTTAAATCAGGTTTTGCACGTAACTTCTTAATTCCGCAAGGTAAAGCGGTTATGGCAACTAAAGCTAACATTGAACACTTTGAAGCACGCCGTGCTGAAATCGAAGCTAAAGTTGCGGCTGAATTAGCAGCGGCTCAAGCTCGCGCAGCACAAATCGCGGCATTAGAAGCGGTAACTATTTCTTCTAAAGCCGGTGACGAAGGTCGTTTATTCGGTTCTATCACAACTCGCGAAATCGCTGAAGCAGTTACTGCGGCAGGCGTTGAAGTAGCGAAAAGTGAAGTTCGTTTATCAACAGGCCCGATTCGTACATTAGGCGATCATGAAGTTAAATTCCAACTTCACGGCGAAGTATTCACAGCATTAAACGTAATCGTTGTTGCTGAATAATTAGCGAAAAATTGTTGAAAACCCGGCAATCAAGCCGGGTTTTTTGTTGAGTAAAGACAGATATAATTCCCGCATTCCTTTCTGAGGTTCAGAACAAAATTTTCTCTCCTTGCTTTCCTCCCGCCACAATGTCAAACTTATAAAAATTAATTAAAATAAGGAGCTAACTATGGCTCGTAAAACTACGAAAAAAACGACCGCACTTTTGGATCCCAATTATCAGCAGGAATTGGAAAAATACGGCAATCCTGTGCCAAGCCGGGATTTTATCTTACAAGTTATCCGCGAACATAATACGCCGATGTCCCGTGAAGAAATTCTGAAAGTCTTTGCAATTCAAGATGATGAACGGGTGGAAGGGGTACGCCGTCGGCTACGCGCCATGGAAAATGACGGACAATTAGTGTTCACTAAGCGTAATTGTTATGTTCTGCCGGAAAAACTGGATTTGCTTAGAGGTACGGTTATCGGACATCGGGACGGTTACGGTTTCCTGCAGGTGGAAGGTGTAAAAGAGGATTTATTTATTCCTAATACGCAAATGAAACGGGTAATGCATGGTGATTATGTATTGGCGCAGCGGGAAGGATTGGATCGCAAAGGTCGCCGCGAAGTCCGGATTGTGCGGGTGTTGGAAGGGCGTAAAAAACAAATAGTCGGGCGCTTTTTCCTGGAGGAAGGCATTGGTTATGTGGTGCCTGATGACAGCCGGATTAATCGGGATATTCTCATTCCGAATGAAAATCGCTTAGGAGCCAGAATGGGGCAGGTTGTGGTGGTGGAACTCAAACCCCGGACCGCTTCCTTTAGTCAACCGGTGGGAATCATTACGGAAATCCTCGGGGATAATATGGCAAAAGGTATGGAAGTGGAAATCGCCCTGCGTAATCATGATATTCCGCATACTTTCCCGCCGGAAGTGGAAAAACAAATTAAAAAATTCACTGAAGAAGTGCCGGAGGAGGCCAAAAGCGGTCGTGTCGATTTACGCAGCCTTCCTTTGGTCACTATTGACGGCGAAGACGCCCGTGACTTTGATGATGCGGTGCATTGCCGCAGAGAGCAGGACGGTTGGCATCTGTGGGTTGCTATCGCCGATGTAAGTTATTATGTGCGTTTACGTTCCGCTCTTGATACGGAAGCGCGTAATCGCGGTAATTCGGTGTATTTTCCTAATCGGGTAGTGCCGATGTTGCCGGAAATTTTATCGAACGGGCTTTGTTCGTTGAATCCTCAGGTGGATCGCCTGTGTATGGTCTGCGAGATTAAGCTCTCGGATAAAGGCGTGATGAAAGATTATCAGTTCTATGAAGCGGTGATGAACTCTCACGCTCGTTTGACCTACACCAAGGTCGCCCGTATTTTAGAGGGTGATGAAGAATTGATCGAACGCTATCAGGAGCTGGTTCCCCATTTGCAGGAATTGCATAATATGTACAATAAGTTGCTGGAAGCCCGCCATCAACGAGGCGCCATTGATTTTGAAACCATTGAAAGCAAATTTATTTTTAATGAAATGGGGCGTATTGAAAGTATTGAGCAGGTTGTGCGTAATGATGCCCATAAAATCATTGAAGAATGCATGATTATGGCGAATATCGCGGCGGCTAACTTTATGGAACGTCATCAGGAACCTGCGCTTTATCGTATTCATGCGGGGCCAAGTGAAGAAAAGTTAATTTCCTTCAGAAGTTTTCTTGCCGAATGCGGGCTAAGCCTTGAAGGCGGCATGAAACCGAGCACGAAAGATTATGCCAAATTGCTGGAACAGGTAAAAGAACGTCCTGATGCTGAGCTTATCCAAACGATGTTACTGCGTTCTTTAAGTCAGGCGGTGTATAATGCGGATAATATCGGGCACTTCGGTTTAGCCTTAGAGGAATATGCTCATTTCACCTCGCCGATTCGTCGTTATCCGGATTTGACTTTGCACCGAGGCATTAAATATTTGCTGGCGAAAGCGCAAGGGGTAAAACGTAAGACCACGGATACGGGCGGTTATCATTACAGTTTAGATGAGATGGACGTATTGGGCGATCATTGCTCAATGACGGAACGTCGCGCAGACGATGCAACCCGTGACGTAGCGGATTGGTTGAAGTGCGAATATATGCAGGATCATGTGGGCGATGAATTCGAAGGTATTATTTCTTCCGTGACCGGTTTCGGCTTTTTCGTGCGTTTAAAAGATTTATTTATAGACGGTTTGGTGCATATTTCTACTTTAGATAATGACTATTATCGCTTTGATGCGGCAGGACAGCGGTTAATCGGCGAGAACAGCGGCGCGGTTTACCGTATCGGCGATATTGTTAAAGTTAGAGTTGAGGCGGTCAGTCTGGAGCAACGACAAATTGACTTTGCGCTTGTTTCCAGCGAGCGAAAACCTCGTCGCGAGGGAAAAACGGCAAAAGATAATGCTAAGAAAACTATGCGTTATGCCGAAAGCTTTGCCAAACAGCGTAAAAAAGCGGCCGCAACAAGCAAGGGGAAAAAGAAAAGTGCGGTCAAAAAATCGAAAAATTCAGTGAATAAAAAAGCAAACAAAAAGAGAACTTATTAATGTCTGAAAATATTTATGGAATTCATGCGGTAAATTCGTTTTTAGCAACCGCGCCGGAACGTTTAATCGAAGTTTATGTGTTAAAAGGGCGCGAAGACAAGCGCTTACAGCCTTTGCTTAAAGAATTGCATCAGTTGGGCATTTCCGTGCAGTTTTTGAATCGTCAGACTTTAGATAATAAAGCTAACGGTGAAGTACATCAGGGTATTATTGCCCGGGTGCAGCCTGCCAAAGAGCTTAATGAAAACGATCTTGAGCGGATTTTATCAAACAACAAAGACCCGCTTTTATTAGTGCTGGACGGCGTAACGGATCCGCATAATCTCGGTGCTTGTTTACGTACGGCGGATGCGGCGGGAGTATGCGCCGTTATCGTGCCAAAAGATAAATCCGCACAGCTTACTTCAATTGCCCGTAAAGTTGCTTGCGGTGCGGCGGAAGTCGTGCCGTTAATCCGCGTCACCAATCTTGCCCGCACATTACGGGATTTACAGCAAAGTCATAATATCTGGGTGGTGGGTACCGCAGGCGAAGCGACGGAAACCCTTTATCAAACGAAGCTTATCGGTCCGTTGGCGTTAGTTATGGGGGCGGAAGGCGACGGTATGCGCCGTTTAACCCGAGAACATTGCGACCAACTCATCAGCATTCCGATGGCGGGTTCCGTTTCTTCACTGAACGTTTCCGTTGCTACCGGCGTATGTTTGTTCGAAATTGTAAGACAGCGTTTAAGTTAGATCTGGATGTAACTGAAAGTGCGGTAATTTTTACCGCATTTTTTATGCGCTTAAAATATCGTAAAGAGGAATATCCCAGCTTTCTACCGGTAATTTTTCTACCTGTTGGCATTGATGGGCAAGACCGACGGGCAAAAAGGATTTATTTTGCCAATTTTGCAATGTGCGATCATAAAAGCCGCCGCCCATACCTAAACGATTTGCTGATTTATCAAAAGCCACTAACGGAGTAAAAATAATATCCAGCTGATTTAACGGCAGTACATTACGCACGTCTAATTTAGGCTGCAAAATACCGAAAGCATTTTTTTCCATCGGACTTGCGGTTTCATAGCGCAGAAATAATAAATGCCCTTGGCAGAAAGGGTGCAGAACCGGTAAATAAAGATTTTTGCCTTGCTGCCACAGACTTTCTATAAGCAGTTTTGTACTGATTTCGCCATCAAAAGAAAGATATAAAGCAATATGTTGCGCCTGTTGTTTTTCGATGAAAGCTAACGCTTTTTCGGTAATGAGCTGTTCCGCTCGGGATTGCTCAAGTGCGGTTAGTTTTTGGCGAGTTTGTCGAATTTGAGTTCGAATTTGTTGGCGAAGCTGAGAAACGGTTTGCATAACAATAAATGATTGGAAGACCCCGAGATGCCGTTGTGGGTGGTCGGTCCTTGAACCCGACGGTTCAAGGGAATCGGTCGTAACTGTTTTTAGGCTTCTTGCATCAGGACCTCGAAGGTCAGGGCAAGCATGCTCACCAACTATAGAGAACCAATTCTAGAGTATGTAAGTATCGGCTCAGGGACGTAACCCGCTGACGAACACCTCAGGAAATCTTGTAATTATACTAACTTAAATTGTAATTATTGACCAGCATTTATTTAGCCAAATTATGCTGATTAGTTGAGTTTTAATCAATCGAATAAGACGCTTGTTGAGTCGGTGTAGAAGCCGAAATGCTTTCTAGCGAACGCGTTAGTTGCTCGATTTGATTTTGTAGTACATTTTCCGTTTTATGGGTTTTGTGTTGTTCCTGTAATAATTCAAAACTCAAATTTAAGGCTACAATTGCAAGGGCTTTTTCCACCTGTAAAATACCGGTGCGATCTTTCATTTCGGTGACACGGGAATCCAATAGTTTAGCGGCTTCACGCAATGAATCATGTTGTTCTTCCGGACAATTCAAACGTAATACTTGACCTAAAAAATTTAACTCAATAGTTTTAGAGGACATATTATGGCTACCTGTTATGCAGAAATTTTTAGCTATTATGCCATATAGAAAAATTTTCGTCATAGATAATCAACAAAAGAATGATAGAATGGCGTTATCTTATTCAAGACAATAACAGTGAACTAAATATGATTTCTTATTCAAGTTTAAATCAACAACTTAAAAGTGCCGATATCGGCGCAACCGCTTCCGAATTGCACGGGTTATTAAGCGGTTTAATTTGCGGTGGCATTAATGACGACAGCTGGCAACCGTTACTTTATCAATTTACCAACGATAACCATGCGTATCCCATCGCTTTATTAAATGAAATCAAAGAAATTTATCAGGATATCGGGCAAAAACTTGCGGATATGGATAATTTTTCTTTTGAATTATGGCTGCCGGAAGATAATGAGGTTTTTGCGCGGGCGGATGCGTTGTCGGAATGGACAAATAATTTTTTGCTCGGTTTAGGGTTGGCACAGCCCAAACTGGATAAAGAAACCGATGAAATCGGCGAGGCGCTTGACGATTTACATGACATTTGCCAGCTTGGGTATGACGAAGAAGATAACGAAGAAGATCTGAGCGACGCTTTGGAAGAAATTATAGAATATGTGCGCACCATTGCTTCATTATTCTATACCCATTTCCATCGTCCGCAAGCACAAGAAAAACCTGTTTTACATTAGGAAGATAGCATGGATTTAGCTTATATGGCGGAATTGCCGGCGGATGAGTTTGTATTACGCCGCCAAAAACTGGCGGCGCAACTGACGGATAATTCGGTGTTTATAGTTTTTTCCGAAGTTGAAAAACGTCGTAATAACGATTGTACTTATCCGTTTCGTCAAGATAGTTACTTTTGGTATCTCACCGGATTCAATGAACCGAATTCTGCTCTGGTAATTCAAAAAAAAGGTAAGCTTGTTGAAACCACAATATTCGTGCGCCCTTCGAATCCGCTTATGGAAATCTGGAACGGCCGTCGTTTGGGGGTTGAGCGGGCGGCTGAAAAATTACATTTAGATCAAGCCTTTTCTATTGATGATTTCGCGAGAATATTTGGTAAAATTTGCCAAAATTCGACCGCACTTTATCATTATCAAGGGTTGCAGCCTTGGGCGGATCAATTATTAGCCGAAACTTTTATTTCACCGCCGGATTATATTAACTGGGCTCCAATGTTGGATGAAATGCGTTTGTTTAAATCCGCTAATGAAGTGCGCCTTATGCAGCAAGCAGGGCAAATTACGGCCTTAGGGCATATGAAAGCCATGCGTCAGACTCGCCCTAATCGGTTTGAATATGAAATCGAAAGTGAAATTTTACACGAGTTCAATCGTTTTGGGGCGAGATATCCCGCTTACACAACGATTGTCGCCGGTGGAGAAAACGCCTGTATTCTGCATTACACGGAAAACGATCAACCCCTTAAAGACGGAGATTTGGTGCTAATTGACGCCGGTTGTGAGTTTGCTATGTATGCGGGCGATATCACCCGAACATTTCCCGTTAACGGCAAATTTACTCAAGCGCAACGGGAAATTTATCAAATTGTATTGAACGCGCAAAAACGGGCGATTGAGTTGCTTGTTGCCGGTAATTCCATTCAACGGGCGAATGATGAAGTGGTGCGCATTAAGGTGAAGGGATTATTAGACCTCGGCATTATGCGGGGAGATATTGACGAGCTTATTGCAAACAACGCTCACCGTGAATTTTATATGCACGGCTTGGGGCATTGGCTTGGGTTGGACGTCCATGATGTGGGCAGTTACAGTAAGGAAGGACAAAACGGTGATCGCAATAGCAAAGTGCGGGATCGCCCGCTGGAAATCGGTATGGTATTAACCGTTGAGCCGGGGCTTTATATTTCGCCGAAATCCGATGTGCCGGAGCAGTATAAAGGCATTGGCGTGCGTATTGAAGATAATATTCTGATTACGGAATACGGTAATAAAGTATTAACCGCTGCGGCGCCGAAAGAAATAGGGGATATTGAAGCCTTAATGGCGACTGAACGATAAAAAGTGCGGTATTTTTACCGCACTTTTTTTGTACTATTTGCCGATACAGAATGAACTGAAAATATTGCCGAGCAAATCGTCGGAAGTAAATTTCCCGGTAATTTCGCCTAAGTAATCTTGCACGATACGTAATTCTTCAGCCAATAATTCGCCGGCATGGAACTGCGTCAGTTGAACGCGACCGATTTGCAAATGCTCTGCGGCATGTTCCAGCGCTTCCAAATGGCGGCGACGGGCAAGGAATCCGCCTTCGGTACCGGTTTGATAACCCATAGACTGTTTTAAATGTTCGCGCAATAGAGAAACGCCTTGCTGGGTTTGTGCGGACAAACGAATTACCGTAAAACCTTCCTGTTCTTCAATACTTTCTTTTTCACCGCTTAAATCCGATTTATTACGTACGATAGTGACCGGAATATTGCCCGGTAATTTGGATAAAAATTCCGCTTTTGCCTGATCTAAATCCTTGCTGTCGGGATCCGTGCTGTCCAGCATTAAAATAACGCGATCCGCTTGTTCGATTTCGTTCCAGGCGCGCGTTATACCGATACGTTCCACTTCATCGGTGGCATCCCGCAAACCTGCGGTATCAATAATATGTAACGGCATACCGTCAATATGAATATGTTCCCGCAGTACATCGCGGGTTGTGCCGGCAATATCGGTCACAATTGCCGCTTCTCGCCCGGCTAAGGCGTTGAGCAGACTGGATTTACCCGCATTCGGGCGCCCTGCGATAACCACTTTCATCCCTTCGCGTAAAATGGAGCCCTGTTTAGCCTCGGAACGTACTTTATCCAATTGACCGATAAGGTCATTCAAATGGCCTTCAATTTTACCGTCCGCAAGAAAATCAATTTCTTCATCGGGAAAGTCTATTGCGGCTTCCACATAGGTGCGTAAATAAATGACGGAATCCACCAACTGGTTTATTTTTTTGGAAAATTCACCTTGCAGAGATTTTAATGCGGAACGGGCGGCCTGTTCCGATGAAGCGTTGATTAAATCCGCGATAGCTTCCGCTTGCGCCAAATCTAATTTATCATTTAAAAAAGCCTGTTCGGAAAATTCACCCGGGCGCGCCAAACGAACGCCTTTTACCTGTAAAATGCGTTTTAACAGAAGATCAAGCACCACCTGACCGCCATGCCCTTGAAACTCCACCACATCTTCGCCGGTAAAGGAATTCGGTGATTTAAAATATAAAGCGATCCCCTGATCTAATATCGTACCGTCTTCATCTTTAAAAGGCAGGTAATTTGCCATACGAGGCTTTAATTCTTTGTCTACTACGGCTTTAGCCACTTCCGTCGCCAAAGGGCCTGATACGCGCAAAATGCCGACACCTCCGCGACCGATAGGGGTGGCTTGGGCAACAATGGTTTCTTTTGTCATCATAAAATTTTCCTAAAATGTACCGCACTTTTGGGGATAAAAGTGCGGTTAGAATTTGTCGAGAAATTATAACAAAAAAGGCATCAAACCGATGCCTTTTCTTTTTCATTGAGAATTATTTTTTACGGGAATGTAAACCTTTTTTCTCTAATCCGCGGTAAATCAACTGTTGTTGAACAATAGTGATAATGTTCGAAACTAACCAGTATAATACCAGACCGGCAGGGAACCACAGGAAGAATACCATGAAAATCAACGGCATAAAGTTCATGATCTTTTGTTGCATCGGGTCAGCAACCGGAGTCGGTGACATTTTTTGCAATAAGAACATTGAGGCGCCCATTAAGATTGGCAAAATGTAGTAAGGATCTTGCGCCGATAAGTCTTGAATCCAGCCGAAGAAAGGTGCATGGCGTAATTCCACCGCTTCCATAAATGTCCAGTATAATGCGATGAAAATCGGCATTTGAATTAATAACGGCAAGCAACCGCCCAACGGATTTACCTTTTCTTCTTTGTAAAGTTTCATCATTTCTTGGCTCATACGTTGACGGTCATCACCGAAACGTTCACGCATTTCCTGCAATTTAGGTTGCAGCATGCGCATTTTCGCCATAGAAGTATATTGAGCTTTGGTTAGCGGATAAAGAATACCTTTTACCACAATGGTTACGCCGATAATAGCCAGACCCCAGTTGCTTACAATGCTTTGAATCACGTTTAATAGCCAGAATAACGGTTTAGCAATAAACCAAGCCCAACCGTAATCAACGGTTAAATCTAGGTGGTTCGCTACAGCTCCCATTTCATTTTGTAGTTTAGGACCGGTCCAAAGCGCACTTTTGATAGTTTCGCTGCCGCCGGCAGGTACATTGACTACAGGGCCACGATAGCCGATAAAGCCTAAACCGTTTGCCGTGCTGGTATATAGCTGATTATCCGCATCTTGGTTCGGGATCCAGGCGGAGACGAAATAATGTTGTAATACCGCAACCCAACCCGCTTTAGTATCAATGGATAAGTTTTTATCTTTCATCTCATCGAAACTGTATTTTTTATAGTTGGTATCCGCTGAAGAATAAGCGCCGCCGGTATAAGTCGGCATTGCCATACTACCGGAGCTTTGAACTAAAGTATGTTTTAATTGACCGTAAGGTTGAACTTCAATTGCTTCATTAGTTTGGTTTTGAATTTCATAATTGACTTCAATATCGTAAGAACCCGCTTTGATCACGAATACTTTACGATAAATAACACCGTCTTTTTCAAGAGTTAAAGGCACGCGTAATTCATTTTGACCGTCAGCCAGAGTGAATTGTTCGGCTTCAACCTGATAAGCCGCCCGACCGGCTTTCGTATCAATTCCGTTTTTGCCAATCAAACCGCTTTGTGCGACATACACTTCATTCGGTTTGTTTTGTAACAGAATGAAACGCGCATCGGAATTTAATTCGGCCGCGTAATTGGTTAAGCTGGATTCAACCACATCACCGCCTAATGTATCCACTTTTAAGGTAAATACATCATTTTGAATGCTGATGATTTTGCCTTGCGCGACATTATCGACAGTTCCTTCCGTTGATGATGTACTTGCCGGCATTTCAGCATTTGAGGAAACAGCTTGCGCTTGTTCAGTTGCAACAGGTTTTGGCGTGTTGTAATCCATTTGCCATTGCTCATAAACAAGAAAAGAAATAAAGAGTAGTGCTAGTACCAATAAGCTACGTCTGGAATCCATTATTTTTTCTCTACGTTGTTATTAATTTTCGGTGGAACAGGATCGTATCCACCCTTACTTAAAGGGTGACATTTTAATATACGTTTGAGCGTAAGCCAACTACCTTTTAACGCGCCGTGTGTTTTTATCGCTTCAATACCGTAACAAGAGCAGGTCGGCGTAAAGCGACAACGGGGGCCGATCATTGGGCTAATCGCCAATTGATAGAAACGAATCAATTTGACAAGGATTTTTTCGCCAAGCGAATGTGACGTTGCCATAATTTGCTCAGAATTGCGGTAAATGTTGGATTATCAAGCTTGCCGATGCCGTGTTTGGCAACGATAACAAAATCATAATTAGGTAATTCGTGTTGTAAAAGACGAAAACTTTCACGGCACAAACGTTTGACACGATTGCGTTCATGAGCTCGTTTCAAATGTTTTTTAGCAACGGTAAGACCTAAACGGGGATATTGAAGATCGTTTCGACGGGCAAGAATTGTTATTTCAGGCGTACTGGCTCGTAGCGGCTGTTCAAAGACGTATTTGAATTGGGCGGGAGTTAACAAACGCAACTCCCTGGAAAAGTTCAGCTTAATCACACGAATGTGCAGGAATTAAGCGGATAAACTTTTACGACCTTTAGCACGACGACGAGCTAAAACCTGACGGCCGTTTTTAGTTGCCATACGAGCACGGAAACCGTGAGTACGGCTACGTTTTAATACAGAAGGTTGAAATGTACGTTTCATAATTCTAATCTACCTAATTAAATTGTTTAGAATTCAACAGTTATCAGGTATTCACCATCAAACGGAATTAATTGAAAACAAGGTTATTCAAAAATAAGGAACGGAATTTTAATCGTAAATTCGGCGTTCGTCAAATGAGATATAGGTGAAATTAGCCATAATCTTGAAAAAAACAAATTTCACCTTATCGAAAAAGCATAAAAGCGGTAGGGATTATACGTTTTTTTAGTAAAATCTCAAGTATAAAACAGATATCTTTTTCAATTTTTTTGAGCCTTTTTTAAGGATCTTTCATCAACTTTATTGTAGAATGAACGAGTTTATAATGTTCGCTTTATGGCGATTTTATTTTTCAATTAACAATTAACGAATCATCATAAAAAAAGATAAGTATTAATTAAATGGAACGCGACCTGTCTCAACTTTGGCAAAATTGCCTATTACAACTGCAAGATCAAATTTCTTCGTCGGATTTTGGTTTATGGCTCAGACCATTGCAGGCGGATACCAGTATGCCGAATACTATTGTGCTTTATGCATCAAATATGTTTGTGAAAAGTTGGGTGGAAAACAACTATTTGGCACAAATTACAAAAATAGCTCAGGATCTTAGCAATAATACGGATCTTGTTATTAAGGTACAGGAAGGTTCTAAACCGGCGGCAAGAAAAGTTGTCGCTCAACAGGAAATTGCCAATACGCCGGTACAACATAGTGCGCCAATGCCGGAAAACGAGCCGCAGGCGGCTTTTCGTTCGAATTTAAATCAGCATCATTTATTTGAAAATTTTGTTGAAGGTAAATCAAATCAACTTGCCCGGGCGGTGGGGCAAAAAGTAGCGAACAGACCGGGCGATAAATCCGCCAATCCGTTATTTTTATACGGCGGCACAGGTCTGGGTAAAACCCACTTATTACACGCCGTAGGTAATGGTATTATTGCGGGCAATTCTAATGCCCGGGTGGTTTATATCCATGCGGAACGTTTCGTACAGGAATATGTAAAAGCCCTTAAAGCGGAACGTATTGAAAATTTTAAAAAATTCTACCGCAGTTTAGACGCCTTATTAATTGACGACATTCAGTTTTTTGCCGGAAAAGACGGAACTCAGGAAGAGTTTTTTAATACTTTCAATTCGTTATTTGAAGGTGAGAAGCAAATTATTCTAACCTCGGATCGTTACCCTCGCGAGATCGAAAAAATTGATGATCGTCTGAAATCCCGCTTTAGCTGGGGATTAAGTATTGCTATCGAACCGCCGGATTTAGAGACCCGGGTGGCGATTCTGATGAAAAAAGCGGAAGAAAAGAACATTTATCTGCCTGAAGAAGTGGCGTTTTTTATCGGGCAAAAATTGCGTACCAATGTCCGCGAGTTAGAAGGGGCGTTAAACAGGGTTCATGCGAATGCCGATTTTACCGGAAAAGCAATTACCATTGATTTCGTGCGAGAAACTTTAAAAGATATGCTGGCGTTGCAGGATAAATTGGTTACCGTTGAAAACATTCAAAAAATGGTGGCGGAATATTATCGTATTAAAGTTTCCGATCTGAAATCTAAAAACCGTTCCCGTTCTATTGCCCGTCCCCGTCAACTGGCGATGGCATTGGCAAAAGAACTGACTAACCGTAGTTTACCTGAAATAGGTAAAGCTTTTGGCGACCGTGATCATACAACGGTATTGCATGCTTGTCGTACAATCGCCGCTTTGCGTGATGATGACAATAATATACAGGAAGACTGGTCGAATTTAATTCGCACTTTATCCGCATAATATGAGGGAAAGAGCTATGCAGTTTATTGTTTCAAGAGATAATCTTTTAAAACCGTTACAACAGGTATGTGGCGTATTAAGTAGCCGCCCGAATATTCCGGTGCTAAATAACGTGTTATTGCAGATTGCCGATGATTGTTTAACCATCACCGGAACGGATTTAGAAGTCGAGCTTTCTACGCAGGCGAAGCTTATTTCGGGCACTGAAGGTAAATTTACCATTCCGGCAAAAAAATTCTTGGATATTTGCCGCAGTTTGCCGGATGAGGCAGAAATTCATGTGACATTTGAAGAAGAGCGTGCCATTGTGCGTTCGGCAAGAACGAAATTTAATTTAGCCACATTGCCGGCGGAGGAATATCCGAATCTGGCGGATTGGCAATCGGAAGTGGATTTTACTACCGAACAGGCGACTTTACGTCGTCTGATTGAGGCGACTCAATTTTCTATGGCAAATCAGGATGCCCGTTACTTTTTAAACGGTATGAAATTTGAAACGGAAGGTAATTTGCTGCGAACCGTAGCGACGGACGGTCATCGTTTGGCGGTTTGCACTATTGCGCTGGAACAGGATTTACAGAACCATTCCGTGATTGTGCCGCGTAAAGGCGTGTTGGAATTGGCGCGTTTATTGGAGGCGACCGATGCGCCGGCGCGTTTGCAAATCGGCACCAATAATCTGCGTGTGCAGTTGGCTAATGTGGTGTTTACGTCAAAATTAATCGACGGACGTTTCCCTGATTATCGCAGAGTGTTGCCGCGTAATGCGGATCATATTCTGGAAGCGGATTGGGATGTATTAAAGCAAGCCTTTGTCCGTGCCGCTATTCTTTCGACCGAACGTTTCCGTAGCGTGCGTTTACAACTGGATCAGAATCAAATGAAGATTACCGCCACCAACCCGGAACAGGAAGAAGCGGAAGAAATCATTGATGTGTCTTACAGCGGCAATGAAATGGAAGTCGGGTTTAATGTCAGTTATATTCTTGATGTGCTGAATGCCTTGAAATGTCAGCGTGTTCGTATGCGCTTAACCGATGCTTCATCAAGTTGTTTAATTGAAAATTGCGAAGACGCCAGCGCCGAATATGTAATCATGCCAATGCGTTTATAGAAATTTCCGAAAAAACGACCGCACTTTTGAGTTAATATGGCAATTGCTCGTCTTATTGTTGAAAATTTCCGAAATATCTCAGCCGTGGATCTGGAATTTGACCACGGCTTTAAC
Source organism: [Mannheimia] succiniciproducens MBEL55E (assembly GCF_000007745.1). Lineage (GTDB taxonomy): Bacteria > Pseudomonadota > Gammaproteobacteria > Enterobacterales > Pasteurellaceae > Basfia > Basfia succiniciproducens. Next base: position 450,563 of record NC_006300.1, read on the forward strand.
TTTTTGGTGGGAAACAACGGCAGCGGCAAAACGAGTTTGCTGGAAGCGCTTTTTTATCTTGGGCACGGTCGTTCTTTCAAAAGCTCGGTTACAACCCGGGTTATTCGTTACGACCAACCGCATTTTACCCTGCACGGGCGTATTCGGGAGCTGCAGCACGAATGGTCCGTCGGGTTGCAAAAACAGCGTAAAGACGGTAATACCATTGTTAAAATTAATGGCGAAGACGGTAATAAAATCTCGGATCTCGCTCATCTTCTTCCTATGCAAATAATCACACCCGAAGGCTTAACCCTGCTTAATGGCGGTCCGAGTTATCGTAGAGCCTTTCTTGATTGGGGGCTTTTTCATCATCAACCTAATTTTCATTCCGCCTGGTCCGCTCTTCACCGTTTGCTCAAGCAGCGCAATGCGGCGTTGAATCAAACCTATGATTACAATATGTTGAAACCCTGGGATATGGAGCTTGCCAAGCTTGCTCATCAGGTCAGCCAATGGCGTGCTGATTATGCGGAGGCACTGAGCCCCGAAATAGAGCAAACCTGTCGGCTTTTTTTACCGGAATTAGATATTCATGTGAGTTTTCATCAAGGATGGGAGAAAGATACGGATTATGCTCAGCTTTTAACGGAAAATTTTGAACGTGACAAAGCCATAGGTTATACGGTTTCCGGGCCGCAAAAAGCCGATTTCCGCTTTAAGTCCAATGGCTTGCCGGTGGAAGACGTGCTTTCCCGCGGGCAATTAAAACTGTTGATGTGTGCGCTGCGCTTGGCGCAAGGCGAGCATTTAATGGCACAAAAAAATCGCCATTGCATTTTTTTGATTGATGACTTTGCCTCGGAGCTTGACGAAACTAAACGTGCCTTGCTGGCACAACGTTTACAAAACAGCAATTCGCAAGTTTTTGTAACGGCTATCTCGCCGGAACAGTTGAAACAAATGCAGCCTGAAAAACACCGCACTTTTCAGGTGGTTAACGGGCAAATTGAACAATTACTCTAGGGTTTGTTTATAAAAGATAAACAGCCCTTAGCTTTCCGATTTGTAAAAAACATGAATTAAACAGCCTAACAAAGCGCCGGTTACGGCAAAAGGGATCCATTCCATGGAGTAGTCTTTTAACGGCAAGTTATTTGCTTGTTCCAAGCCGGCAACAGAACCGATTGATACCAGCGTTGTTAAGGCGATAGAGAGTCGTTGGGCGACTAACGGCACTTTAACGAAAATGTTAACCGACAATAATAGAATGATAGTCATGGAAATCGGGTAAAGCACCAATAAAATCGGTACGGATTTACTGATTACGGCGCTCAATCCTTGGTTTGCAATAATAAAACCGATTAGGGTGAAAATAATCACGTAAGTTTTATATGAAATTTTATGATAAATTTCATTGAAATATTCACTTACCGAAACAATCAATCCGATGGCTGTGGTTAGACAGGCAAGGCTCACAATCACCCCTAGTAGAGAACGCCCGAAATTACCGAATGCCTGAGCGGTGATTTTATTAAGAATATAAGTGCCGATATCCTGATTTCTCTCTTGCAACAGACTTATTGTTTCTGCGGAAATATGGACACGATTGCCAATCCAGCCGATAGCCAGATAAATTGCGGCCAGCGCGATAGCCGCCACAATTCCCGCTAATAACGTTTGTTTGGTCAGCTCTTTACCGTGTTTTATACCTTTAGATTGAATCGCCGCTATAACAATAACGGAATAGGCAATGGATGCCAGCGTATCCATTGTGAGGTAGCCGTCGATAATGCCGGTAAAGAGGAAACTGTTATTGGACTCTCGCAGGGTAAAGATAACCTCGGAAGGATCATTGTCGATCAGGATAAAAAAGGCTTTTACCACTAAGGCTAAAATAGCGAATAACAGAATCGGCGTTAAAATAGCGCCGATCCGACTAACGGTTTTCGACGGATTTAAGGCAAACCATAAACTGATAGCGAAATAAAACAGCGTGAAAATCAGCATGGAAAGCGAGGAACTTTTACCGATAAAAGGCAGTATCGCCATTTCGTAAGAAGTTGCTGCTGTACGAGGAATTGCAAAAAACGGCCCGATGCTGAGATAAACCGCCATAAGGAAAATAACGGAAAACCAAGGGCTGATTTTAGTAGTGGCGGTTTTGTATCCTCCTTCATAAAAAGCGCTGACTATGATGCCTAATAAGGGCAAACCGACACCGCTTAAAATAAAGCCGGTGATTGCAGACCAAAATTCAGAGCCACTTTCTAATCCCAATTTCGGCGGGAAGATTAAATTGCCGGCGCCAAAGAAAATAGCAAAAAGCGTGAAACCGACGATAAATGTATTCTTATTCATTTTTAATTATAAAAGTAATTTTTATAGTTGAAAATTGTGATTTCGTTTAAAAAACGCCCCTAATCACAAGTTAACTATTTTTTTAGCAAATCTTCATTTTTTGTGTGATTCCATTTACCTTTCTTTTTATCCATGTACTGGAAATATTCATTGGTAAAGGTTCCTTGCGCACAGGTAAATTTATCGCGACGTGAATTTACATTTTTACCTTTTAACGCCATATTTAACGTAGTAGGGCCCGTTAAAGTGAATACACCGCCGTCAATTTTTCGTTGCTCGATATTATTTACAATAATATCTAACGTATCTTTCAGAAATCGATTACCTTTGGCGCTTGCCAGGAAAAAGTTAGTGTATTTATCCCGACGGGTAATCACCACTTCCGTATCATTTTCATCAATGATATCAGCGAGGCACCAAACTAAGTGTCCGTCAATATCCATATAGACGCCGCCTTCGTTATATAATGTGAAAATCCGCCAAAAGTCGGCTTGCGCCGCACCATCGGTTAATTTGCTGTAAGCCTCATAAACCCGGGTGTCGGCATTTGCTTTAATATATTCTTCACGTGCTTCCGTGCTTACGTAACGATATTCATAGCTCCAGGATAAAGCCCTGTTTACCAAATAGTTGCAATACACCGGTAGGGTAACTTTGTTACTGTAGTTAGTTTGCCAAATAGTTTTGTTGATTTTACTCTGCTTATTTGACGGACGGAACGCGGGACTGAATTCAGGAATCGTAAAGCGTTTTTTGGGAAAAATCGCATGAAACGGATAACTGAGAATTTTAATGATGTTACCAAGTAACCGTAGTACGCCATTGGACAAAAAAATAAGCGGTTTGTATTTAATTGGTTTATTCATTAGCTCACCAAAGACAAAAAATTTTTATCTACTTTACCATTTCTTCCGTAAGAAGAAAATTAACCTGACAAAAAAGAATAGGTCGAATAGATAATATTTATACAGGCTAGTAAGTTTAAAGATATCAATAACGGAAAAGAAGTGGTGGGCGATACCGGTCTCGAACCAGTGACCCCCTCCTTGTAAGGGAGGTGCTCTCCCAACTGAGCTAATCGCCCTGCGATTTTGACTTTTGTCGCGTTACATTATCCGATATTGGCGATTTGATAATGAATTGTACATAAATGTCAAAATTAGTAGGTCATTTTAAATCAAAAGTGGTGGGCGATACCGGTCTCGAACCAGTGACCCCCTCCTTGTAAGGGAGGTGCTCTCCCAACTGAGCTAATCGCCCACTTGAGATTTAAAATCTTGGGTACTTAAACTAAAAGAGTGGTGGGCGATACCGGTCTCGAACCAGTGACCCCCTCCTTGTAAGGGAGGTGCTCTCCCAACTGAGCTAATCGCCCTCGTCAGTTTAAGCATACAACACGAAACACTTGGAAAGTGGTGGGCGATACCGGTCTCGAACCAGTGACCCCCTCCTTGTAAGGGAGGTGCTCTCCCAACTGAGCTAATCGCCCGTGTTGTGGGTTGGCATTATAAATATTATCTGTTTTCAGTCAACCCATTTTTACAAAAAAATGCGTAATTGTTGTAAAAATAGTCATAAAAAGCCCTTTTGTGTTAATAATTGCAAAAACTTTCCTTACAAGAATCAGGAAACTCGTAGTACAATACGGACAATTTTGTGATATCCAAATTTAAGGTTATAGAAATGGAATTAAAAGCATTATTTAATTTAGATCCCAATGTGAAAGTGCGTACTCGTTTTGCGCCGAGCCCGACGGGGTATTTGCACGTAGGCGGCGCCCGTACCGCACTTTATTCATGGTTATATGCGAAACACAATGACGGGGAATTTGTATTGCGTATCGAAGATACGGATTTAGAGCGTTCCACACCGGAAGCCACAGCCGCAATTTTAGACGCAATGGAATGGCTTAATCTGACTTGGGAACATGGTCCGTATTTCCAAACCGAACGTTTCGACCGTTATAACGAGGTGATCGATCAAATGATCGAACAGGGCCTCGCTTATCGCTGTTATTGTTCGAAAGAACGTTTGGAAGAATTGCGTCATCAGCAAGAAGCGAACAAAGAAAAACCGCGTTATGACCGCCATTGTTTACATGATCACGAGCATAGCCCGTATGAGCCTCATGTGGTGCGTTTCAAAAATCCGCAGGAAGGTTCCGTGGTGTTTGAAGATGCGGTGCGCGGCCGTATTGAAATCAGCAATCATGAATTGGACGACCTGATCATCCGCCGTAGCGACGGTTCGCCGACCTACAATTTCTGTGTGGTGGTGGACGACTGGGATATGGGTATTACCCATGTGGTGCGCGGGGAAGATCACATTAACAACACGCCCCGCCAAATCAATATATTAAAAGCATTAGGCGCGCCTATTCCTGTTTACGCTCATGTTTCCATGATTAACGGCGATGACGGCCAGAAATTGTCTAAACGTCACGGTGCGGTAAGCGTTATGCAATATCGTGACGAAGGTTATTTGCCGGAAGCCTTATTAAACTATTTAGTGCGTTTAGGTTGGGGACACGGCGACCAGGAAATCTTCACGTTGGAAGAAATGATCAAATTATTCGAACTTGAACACGTGAGCAAATCCGCCAGTGCTTTCAATACGGAAAAATTGTTATGGTTGAACCAACATTATATCCGCGAATTACCGGCGGAATATGTGGCGCAACATTTAGCCTGGCAATATCAGGAGCAAGGCATTGATACCTCAAAGGGTCCCGCTTTAACCGAAATCGTATCAATGTTGGGCGAACGCTGTAAAACCTTAAAAGAAATGGCCGCATCGAGCCGTTATTTCTTTGAAGAATTTGACGGATTTGACGAAGCGGCGGCGAAAAAACATCTCAAAGCGGCAGCTGTCGAACCCTTAGAAAAAGTAAAAGAAAAATTGACCGCACTTTCCGGCTGGGACGCTCATTCGGCCCATGAAGCCATTGAACAAACGGCCGCCGAATTGGAAGTGGGGATGGGCAAAGTAGGTATGCCGTTGCGCGTTGCGGTGACCGGTGCCGGTCAATCGCCTTCAATGGACGTTACCCTTGCGGGCATCGGCCGTGAGCGCGTGCTTGCCCGAATCCAAAAGGCAATTGACTTTATTAAGGCAAAAAACGCTTAATATTTAACCTGTTGATTCAATCTTTTTGATTAGTTGTTGACAGCAAGTGCGGCAAGTTATTATGATACTTGCCGCATACGGGGATATAGCTCAGTTGGGAGAGCGCTTGAATGGCATTCAAGAGGTCGTCGGTTCGATCCCGATTATCTCCACCAAATTTAAAGCCTTGAATTTATTTCAAGGCTTTTTTGTTTTTGCGTGTTACGTTCAAAATTCCGTAAAAATTAACCGCACTTTTATCGTGAAAAAGTGCGGTTGAAAAATGCGAAATTTTGCAATTATTTCTTTATTCTCCGAATTAGTTTATCTTATAGGTCGGTTATTGAGTAAAATTATTACCAATAAACGAAAAACCCTTGTATAATACGTCAGTTTTGTTTTCCGTTTTAGCGTGCGGCTATCAAAAGTGATTTTTATCAATGATAAAGATTATTTTTGCTAGTCGCAATTTGGAAAATAAAGCAGAATAACTTATTAATATAAAAGGAAAAAATAGTGAATCCAATTGTAAAACAATTTAAATACGGTCAACACACCGTAACATTGGAAACCGGCGCTATTGCCCGTCAGGCAACGGCAGCCGTAATGGCAAGTATGGACGATACTACGGTATTTGTTTCCGTGGTGGCAAAGAAAGATGTAAAAGAAGGTCAGGATTTCTTCCCGTTAACCGTAGATTATCAAGAACGTACTTATGCGGCAGGTAAAATCCCGGGTGGTTTCTTTAAACGTGAAGGTCGTCCTTCCGAAGGCGAAACGTTAATCGCGCGTTTAATCGACCGTCCGATTCGTCCGTTGTTCCCTGAAGGTTTCTTAAACGAAATTCAAATCATTGCGACAGTAGTGTCTGTCAATCCGCAGATCAGCCCTGATTTAGTGGCGATGATCGGCGCTTCAGCGGCACTTTCATTATCCGGCGTGCCTTTCAACGGTCCTATCGGTGCGGCACGTGTCGGTTTCATTAACGATCAATTCGTATTAAACCCAACCATGGCGGAACAAAAACAAAGCCGTTTGGATTTAGTGGTTGCGGGTACGGACAAAGCTGTGTTAATGGTGGAATCCGAAGCGGATATTTTAACTGAAGAGCAAATGTTGGCTGCGGTGGTGTTCGGTCATCAACAGCAACAGGTTGTGGTTGAAGCCATTAAAGAATTTGTGGCGGAAGCTGGTAAACCTCGCTGGGACTGGGTTGCTCCGGAACCGGATTCAGCATTAATCAGCAAAGTGAAAGCAATCGCCGAAAACCGTTTGGGTGACGCATACCGCATCACTGAAAAACAAGTGCGTTACGAACAAATCGACGCCATTAAAGCGGATGTGATTGCACAAATCACAGCGGAAGATGAAGAAGTTAGCGAAGGCAAAATCGTTGATATTTTCACCGCACTTGAAAGCCAAATCGTGCGCGGACGTATCATTGCCGGCGAACCGCGTATTGACGGTCGTACCGTTGACACGGTGCGCGCCTTAGACATTTGCACCGGCGTGTTGCCGCGCACCCACGGTTCGGCAATTTTTACCCGTGGTGAAACCCAATCATTAGCGGTGGTTACCTTAGGTACGGAACGCGATGCGCAAATTCTTGATGAATTAACGGGCGAACGCCAGGATACTTTCTTATTCCACTACAATTTCCCTCCGTATTCTGTAGGTGAAACGGGTCGTGTCGGTTCGCCGAAACGTCGTGAGATCGGTCACGGTCGTTTAGCTAAACGTGGTGTGGCAGCTGTAATGCCAAGCATCAGCGAATTCCCGTATGTGGTTCGCGTAGTGTCTGAAATCACTGAATCAAACGGTTCTTCATCAATGGCGTCTGTTTGCGGCGCATCATTGGCGTTGATGGATGCCGGTGTGCCGGTTAAATCCGCCGTAGCGGGTATCGCCATGGGCTTGGTGAAAGAAGACGATAAATTTGTGGTGCTTTCCGACATTTTAGGTGACGAAGACCATTTAGGCGATATGGACTTCAAAGTAGCGGGTACCCGTACCGGTGTGACTGCACTTCAAATGGATATTAAAATCGAAGGTATTACGCCGGAAATTATGCAAATTGCTTTGAACCAGGCGAAAAGTGCGCGTATGCACATTTTAGGTGTAATGGAACAAGCGATTTCGGCGCCACGTGCGGAAATTTCCGAATTCGCACCGCGTATTTACACCATGAAAATTGATCCGAAGAAAATCAAAGACGTGATTGGTAAAGGTGGTGCGACGATTCGTGCGTTAACCGAAGAAACCGGTACCTCTATCGATATTGATGATGACGGTACGGTGAAAATCGCCGCTGTTGACGGCAATGCGGTGAAAACCGTGATGGCGCGGATTGAAGACATTACCGCCGAAGTGGAAGCGGGCGCGGTTTACACCGGTAAAGTGACCCGTCTTGCGGATTTCGGCGCTTTCGTGGCTATCGTTGGCAACAAAGAAGGATTAGTTCATATTTCTCAAATTGCGGAAGAACGCGTTGAGAAAGTAAGTGATTATCTTCAAGTCGGTCAAGAAGTTCAGGTTAAAGTGGTGGAAATCGATCGTCAGGGTCGTATCCGTTTAACTATGAGAGACCTTGGTTCAAAAGAAGAATCTCAAGAACTATCTGTTGAACAATAGTAATTCTAAAGTTAATAAATAACCGGAGTTAACCGGTTATTTATCCTTTGTGAGATGTAGGTAAATTTTACCGACATAAAAATTTGTATTTTTCTACCGCACTTTTATTATTTATTATAAAGTGCGGTCATAAATTTAACATTTTTATCTCACTTTTGTCTGGCTAGGGCTTATCGGCAATGATACAACTGAAAAAGTTGTTTAACTTCGTAGTATTCTTACCCGGTTTATTTTTTGCATTTGCATTATCCGGCTGTGTTAATGGCGCGGATGATGTTTTTGTGTCTAAAAATAAAATTATCCTCGGTGAACAATACCCAAATGTGCATTTTGATCAGGAAGTGATGATTGTGCGCATTAGTCAAATGCTGATTATCGGACAATTAAGTAAAAATGAGCGAGCGGATCTTTATTTTGAACGGGGAGTACTATATGATAGCCTCGGTTTATGGGGGCTTGCCCGTTATGATTTTACTCAAGCCTTAGCGTTGCAGCCGAGATCGCCTGCAATTTATAATTATTTAGGTCTATATTTGTTGTTGGATGAAGATTACGACAGTGCATTAGAAGCGTTTAATGCGGTGTTGGAATTAGATCCGAATTATGATTATACCTATTTAAACCGTGGTTTAGATTTCTATTATATGGAACGTTACAACCTTGCTCAGCAGGATTTATTAAAATTCTACGAAGCAAAAAAAGACGATCCTTATCGCGCGTTATGGTTATATATTAACGAATTGAAATTCAAACCAAATGAGGCAACACAAAATTTGGCTCGGAGAGCGAAAGATCTTTCCACCGAATACTGGGGAACCTATATTGTTCAGTATTACCTGAACGAGATTTCTGTTAAAGACCTTTTAGACAAAGCGAAAGTTTTTGTTGATCCGCAGTCTTCGCAATATGCGGAAATTTTAACAGAAACTTACTTTTATCTAGCAAAACAAAAACTCAATGCAGGCCATGCGGAAGAAGCGGAAACGTTGTTTAAATTAGCCATGGCGAATCAGGTGTATAACTTTGTTGAGTATCGTTTTGCTTTGTTTGAGCTCGCTAAATTAAAGACAAATAGCGAACAAACGGAACAAGCTGTTGTACAAAGAGTGAAAACAACTCAGGCGCCGAATTCGAAGGAATTAGATGCCGAGTAATTTACATACTCATTTTTTCTCAACAAATTTTATATACACAAAGAAAGCATTGAGCTTTCCTTACTTACTATTCGAGTATTTTTAATGACTGAAACTAAAATCACTTTTGGGGATTTAGGCCTGCCTGAATTCATTCTTTCTGCTGTTTCCGACATGGGGTTTGAAACGCCTTCACCAATTCAACAAGCATGTATTCCGCATTTATTAAACGGTCGTGACGTGTTAGGTATGGCGCAAACCGGTAGCGGTAAAACGGCGGCATTCTCACTTCCATTGTTAGCGCAAATTGATATAGAAGAAAAACATCCGCAAATGCTGGTGATGGCGCCAACCCGTGAGCTTGCAATTCAGGTAGCGGAAGCTTGTGAACTATTTACTAAAAATGCAAAAGGCGTTCACATTGCGACACTTTATGGCGGTCAACGCTATGACATCCAATTACGCGCATTACGCCAGGGCGCACAGGTTGTAGTCGGAACACCGGGCCGTATTTTAGATCATATCCGCCGCGGCACCTTAAATCTTTCCGAGTTAAAGTTCATCGTATTGGATGAAGCGGACGAAATGCTGCGTATGGGCTTTATTGATGATGTGGAAACCGTGATGGCGGAATTGCCGGCACAACATCAAACCGCGCTTTTCTCGGCAACCATGCCGGAACCGATTCGCCGTATAACCAAACGTTTTATGACGGATCCGCAAGAGGTAAAAATTCAATCTACTCAACGCACTAATCCGGATATTGCGCAAAGTTGTTGGTATGTGCGCGGTTATCGTAAAAATGAAGCCTTGTTGCGTTTTCTTGAGGTGGAAGATTTTGATGGAGCCATTATCTTTACCCGCACTAAGACCGGTACTTTAGACGTTACCGAACTATTGGAAAAACACGGTTTCCGTGCCGCCGCATTAAACGGCGATATGACTCAGCAACTGCGCGAACAGACTTTAGATCGCTTACGTAACGGTAGCCTGGATATTTTAGTGGCAACAGATGTTGCAGCTCGCGGTTTGGACGTTGAACGTATTAGTTTGGTGGTTAATTATGATATTCCGTTAGATGCGGAATCTTACGTTCACCGCATCGGTCGTACCGGTCGCGCGGGTCGTTCCGGTAGCGCAATTTTGTTTGTAGAGCCGCGCGAACGCCGTTTGTTAAGTAATATCGAGCGTTTAATGAAAAAACCGATTGAAGAAGTGGACGTACCGAATCACGAAGCGTTACAGGCTCGCCGTCGTGAAAAATTCAAAGCGAAAATTACCAAACAATTGGAACATCATGATTTAGAACAATATCGTTTATTATTAGAAGGTCTGTTTACTCCGGATCAGGATCAGGAAGACATTGCGGCCGCAATGTTGATGTTATTACAAGGCAAACAGAAATTAATTCTTCCGCCTGAGCCGCCGATGGAAAAACGCGGTCGTCGCGAACGTGATGATCGTCGCGGAGAGCGAGGTGATCGTCGTGAACGTCGTCCGGAAGAGCGCCGCGGTTACGGCAATCCTCAACCGATGGATTTATACCGTATTGAAGTCGGTCGTGCGGACGGTGTTGATGTTCGTCATATTGTCGGTGCGATTGCCAATGAAGGCGATATTAACAGCCGTAATATCGGTCATATTAAACTTTATGATGAATATTCAACGGTAGAATTACCACAAGGTATGCCGAAAGAATTATTACAGGTTTTCGGTAAGGCTCGTGTGTTAAACAAACAAATGCGTATGACATTTGTAAGTGAAGCCGGTGAAACCGTAGGTCGTGAACGTCATGAAGGTCGCCGTAATGATCGTCGTGATAACGGTTTTAGACGTGAAGAACGTCGCTTTAATGACAGAGGAAACCGCTCTTTTAATGAGCGGGCGCCTCGCAGAGAGTTCAGAGAACGTAATGATCGCAGAGACCGTAGGGATCGTCGCAGTTAATAGCTGACAACAAATAAAGGAGCCTTGGCTCCTTTATTTGTGTTTGACGGCAAATTATTTGTCAGGACGAGTAAAAAACTTTCGGATTTTTGACCGCACTTTTAACAGATTAAAATTTTCAGCAAGCATAAAGGCGCTTAATTAAGCGCCTAAACTTGTTTACTCTTCAGATTTTTTATCTTCCGCTTCAACCAAACGAATTTTATTATAGGTTTCTTTTAAGTCGGTGCTGAAATTAATTTTCTGAATTTCTGTCAGCATATTTGATTTTACAATCATACGTAGCGGCTGGAATTGCATATTACACATATATAGCTCCTGGTGCGGAAGCATATGCTGAACAAATCTCGTTAAGGCATGAATTCCCCCAGCATCCAAAACCGTTACCGCACTGCATTGCAGTACAATATGTCTGATTTCATGATCCGTATGCACGGTTTTTTCATGTAAATCGGCGAATAAATTATCCGCGGCGGCGAAGAATAACGGGCCGCTGATACGATAAACCAATACGTCGTCCAAATCTTCAGGATGTGCGATTTCAAAGGATTTGGTCATTTCCGCAATAGTACGGATAAATAATAAGCTGGCTAATAGCACGCCCACGCTAATGGCGATAACCATATCGAAAATAACGGTTAATACTAAACAGGTCGTTAAAACGGCAATTTCATTTCTACCGGAACGACGGGCTAAATGGATAATTTGCGGTACGTTTGCCATATTCCATGCCACCATCAACAACAATGCCGCCATTGAAGATAGGGGGAGATAAGACAGTGCGCCGGCAAAAAACAGTAAAGCGAACAGTACTAATAAGGCGTGCACGATACTTGCAATCGGCGATTGTCCGCCGGCTTTTACGTTAGCCGCAGAACGGGCGATAGCCGCAGTTGCGGTGATACCGCCTAAAAACGGTGCGGCAATATTACCTAAGCCTTGTGCTAATAATTCGTTATTGGAATGGTGTTTGGTGTCCGTCATATTATCCAATACGACCGCGCATAATAAAGACTCAATCGCCCCTAAAACCGCCATGGAGAATGCCGCCGGCAATATATTTTGGATGATAGCGAAGTTCCATTCAATCACTTCGCCTTGGGCGTTAGGTATGTTCCAAGGTAAGGCAAATTGCGGTAATACGCTCGGAATACCATGACCGGTGGAGCCGTCCGGTAAGGTATATTCAAAAGCGGAACCGATACTGGCAACATGATAACCGAAGTGAATTAATACTAAGGATAATAAGGTACCGATAATTACCGCCGGTAAATGACCGGGAACCGGCAAACGTAATTTATGCCAGTTAATCAGCACTAATAAAGTTACGATACCGACCATAGCATCCGCCCAGTTAATTGTAGGTAAGGCGGTAATAATAGCCTGAACTTTGCCGATATAATGCTCCGGCATTTTATCTATGGTTAAGCCGAAAAAATCTTTAATTTGCAGTGTGCCGATAGTGATACCGATACCGCAGGTAAAACCAAGAGTCACCGGCAACGGAATGTATTCAATTAACCGCCCCAAACGGAATAACGCCATAATGACCAAAATAATACCTGATAATAAGGTTGCCATTAATAAGCCGCTAAGACCGAACTGCTGGGTAACCGGATAGAGAATTACCACAAAAGCCGCAGTCGGACCCGAAATATTAAAACGGGAACCGCCCGCCAGCGCAATAATAATCCCAGCTACGATAGCGGTATAAAGGCCGTGCTGCGGCGGTACGCCACTTGCAATTGCCAATGCCATTGAAAGCGGAATGGCAATTACGCCGACGGTTAAACCCGCAATAATATCTTTAACTAATTTTTGTGTTGTATAGCCTTCACGGAAGCTATCTTTTAAAGCACTAAAAGGTCTGACCGCAAGAAAGACGTTTTTAGTGATAAACCATTTTTTTAACATAGAAATCCGAATATAAATTGAACAAAATGAAAGGCATCTGTAAAAAAACAGACGAACTTGCACATTTTACTCCTATTTTGGTTATATATTAATAAGCTAGCTCAATAAAAAACAAAAAAAACTTGACGAAGGGACAATAAATTCTTATAGTTCTGCCACCTGTTATTCAACAGCCCAAAACGGTGAGATGTCCGAGTGGTTGAAGGAGCACGCCTGGAAAGCGTGTATGTGCGAAAGTGCATCGGGGGTTCGAATCCCCCTCTCACCGCCATTCAAATTTTCTGCTTTAATTTCTTCTGAATTTTTCAAATATTTTAGGCGATAATGTGGCCGTTTATAAAAGATAAACAGCTTCTGTTGTTCCGTATTTAGAAATTTTTAAAAAACCGACCGCACTTTTCTATTCGTATATCGATAATTCGATTATTAGAATTTTTCATAAAAATTAAAAAATCCTTTCATTTGATTTATAGTTGCATAATTTTCTATATTAAGTATTATTTCGCGCTCGTATTGCATTAGCTTTAGATAATGTAATGTTTTTAGTTTGGGTTCCCTCCCCCCAATTTCCAAAAAGGTATTTCAATGAAAACATCTCTTAGTATCTTTAATGATCAACAAAAACGACGCGCGTTAATTTTAATCAGTTTATTTCATATTTTAATTATTGCCGCAAGTAACTATTTAGTGCAGGTTCCGTTTGAAATTCATTTGCCTTTCACCGCATTAGGTGCAAAAGAAAATTTTAGTTTTCACAGTACTTGGGGGACGATTACTTTTCCTTTTGTGTTTTTGGCGACGGATTTGACAGTTCGGATTTTCGGCGCGAAAGAGGCGCGTTGGATTGTATTTGCCGTTATGTTTCCGGCGTTAATCATCAGTTATGTGATTTCAACCTTATTTTCCGACGGACAATATCAAAATATGTCGGCGCTGATGACCTTTAATAGCTTTGTATTCCGTATTGCGTTGGCGAGCTTCTGTGCTTATGCCTTTGGGCAATTACTTGATGTTTTTGTATTCAATCGTTTACGACGGTTAAAAACCTGGTGGATTGCGCCTTCGAGTTCTATGACTTTCGGCTCGTTAGCGGATACTTTCTTATTTTTTGCAGTGGCTTTTTATCAGTCTTCCGATCCGTTTATGGCGGAACATTGGGTCGAACTCGGGTTTGTGGATTATCTATTTAAATTATTTGTCGGCATTGTGCTGTTTGTACCTGCTTACGGCGTCGCCCTGAATTTTATCTTACGTAATGTGTTGGGGATAACACCGCAACACAGTTAAACTGAAAACTATAGAAGGAACCATCATGAATTTGAGAGAACATATTGATAATAATCCAATGTCTGCATACCAATGGACTGTTGTAATCATTGCGGCGATTATGAATTTACTTGATGGTTTCGATGTTTTAGCGCTGGCTTTTACTGCAACGGCAATTCGCGGAGATTTAGGTTTAAGCGGTGCCGAATTGGGCTACTTATTCAGTGCCGGTTTATTGGGGATGGCTGCAGGTTCCTTATTTTTAGCGCCTTTAGCGGATAAAATAGGACGTCGCCCGTTATTATTGATTTCAGTCACTTTATCGGCGCTGGGAATGTTAGGTTCCGCTTATAGTGCGAGCTACGGCGCATTAGGTTTTTGGCGTCTGATTACCGGCTTAGGAGTCGGCGGGATTTTGGTGGGAACAAACGTTCTGACCAGCGAATATTCCTCGCGTAAATGGCGTAGTCTGGCAATTAGTATTTATGCTTCGGGATTCGGTATCGGCGCCGTACTTGGCGGTATGTTTGCGGTGGTTTTACAGGAAGAATACAGTTGGCATGCGGTGTTTTTGGCGGGCTTTATTCTAACCGCCGTCTGTTTAATTGTGTTACTTATCTGGCTGCCCGAATCCATTGATTTCTTAATGACCCAACAGCCGCGCAATGCGCAGATCCGTTTAAATAAGATTACCAAAAAGATGGGATTGAAAGGGCAATGGACATTACCGGAAAAAGTTCTTGCTTCAGCAAGTAAATTGCCGCTTACGCAGTTGTTTAACAAAAATTATCGAAAATCCACCGCACTTATCTGGATCGCGTTTTTCGCTATCATGTTCTGTTATTACTTCGTCAGTTCATGGACACCGGCTTTACTAAAAGAGGCGGGCATGACGACGGAACAAAGCGTGAGTGTCGGCATGATGGTCTCGCTGGGCGGCACTTGCGGTTCCCTGCTTTACGGTTTACTGGCGAGCCGTTGGAAAGCAAAACAAATGTTAGTGCAATTTACCGTATTATCGGCTTTTTCAGTGATTATCTTTATTCTGTCTTCATCAATCCTGTGGTTGGCAATGCTGTTCGGTATTCTTGTAGGCGGCTTTATGAACGGCTGTATTAGCGGGCTTTATACGTTAAATCCAAGTATTTATGCCGCTAATATCCGCAGCACAGGAGTGGGTTGGTCTATTGGTGTAGGGCGTATCGGGGCGATTCTTGCTCCCCTTGCTGCCGGTGTTTTATTGGATTACGGCTGGGACAAACAAAGCCTGTATATAGGTGTCGGTTTCGTGCTGTTAATCGCCGCAATTGCGTTATCCCTATTGCGGATTAAAACAACATTAGTTAAATGTTAAAATCTGTAAAATAATCCCTGTTGGCTATTGTTCAACAGGAATAAACGCGGTATATTCACCCTCGTTTTATTATTCTATTATCCAATCTAAGAGGGAAAATCCATGGGTGGCATTAGCATTTGGCAATTACTTATTATTGTTGCAATTATTGTTTTACTTTTCGGTACTAAAAAATTACGTACTTTAGGTACGGATTTGGGCGAATCGGTAAAAGGCTTCAAAAAAGCAATGAATGAAGATGAGCCGAAAGATGCCGAATTCAAATCTTTAAATAAAGATGAATCCGCAACTGCCGGCTCTGAAAAAGTAAAAGACAAAGAGCAGGCTTAATCCGTGTTTGACATCGGTTTTTCTGAATTACTTCTTATTTTTATTGTGGGCTTAGTGGTACTAGGCCCTAAACGTCTTCCTGTTGCGATTAGAACCGTTATGGGCTGGGTTCGTACTATTCGCGGATTAGCCGCGAATGTACAAAACGAGCTGGCTCAGGAGTTAAAATTACAGGAATTACAGGAAAGTATTAAAAAGGCGGAAAACCTCAATTTAAAAAATCTTTCGCCGGATCTCGCAAAAACGGTGGAAGAGTTAAAGGCTTCCGCTGAAAAAATGAAAGCGGATTTAGATAAAGCGGCGGCTGAAACCAATACGACGATTGATGAGCAAATTCAAATTCTGCGTGAAGAAAATGCTCAGACTCAGTCTAATGACGTAGCAACATCGGATACCGTTGAAAAAAGCATTGCTGACGAATTCTCAATAAAAAATGATGAAAATCCTACCGCACTTTCTTCTGTCGTTTCTTCCGTGGACAGTATTCAAAACGGACAATCCGATTTGGAACTTGATGCGCAGGCGGAAGTGGACCGCCAGCTAGCGGCAATGATGGATAAATATGCGCCGCCGGATGATGTTGCCGAGAACCCAATTTCTACAGAAAAAACTAGTTAAAGCAAGTAAGAGAACAATATGAGCAGCGTTGAAGAGTCTCAACCCTTAATTACCCATTTAGTTGAATTACGTAATCGTTTATTACGTTCAATTATGTTCGTATTAATTGTATTTTGCGGTTTAGTTTATTTTTCAAACGATATTTATCATTTAATCGCTACGCCTTTATTAGAACAAATGCCGCAAGGCTCCACAATGATTGCAACCAATGTTGCCGCGCCCTTTTTTACCCCAATCAAATTAACCGGTATTGCCGCCGTATTTTTGTCGGTGCCTTATATTTTGTATCAGGTTTGGGCGTTTGTGGCGCCGGCTTTGTATCAACATGAAAAACGGTTGATTTATCCGTTATTGTTTTCCAGCACCGTGCTGTTTTATACGGGCGTTGCCTTTGCTTATTATGTTGTATTTCCAATCGTATTTGGTTTTTTAACAAAAACCGCACCGGACGGCGTTGCCATCGCAACGGATATCAGCAGCTATCTTGATTTTGTTCTGACGTTATTTTTAGCTTTCGGTATTTGTTTTGAAGTGCCGGTCGCCATTATTCTATTATGCTGGACAGGGGTGACAACGCCTGAAGATTTGAAAGAAAAACGCCCTTATATTATTGTGGCGGCTTTTATTATCGGTATGTTATTAACGCCGCCGGATATTTTTTCTCAAACATTGCTTGCCGTACCTATGTGTTTATTGTTTGAAATCGGGCTTTTATTTGCAAGATTCTATCGCCCGAAAGAGGATGAAACTGATAACGGCAGTTCGGAATTAACCAAACATAAAGAATAATCTCCATTCATTAGGCGCCGTTATGTTCGTGCCTGTTCATCTGTAAATTAAACGGAAAGACAAAAGGAAATATTATGACCCAGCAAATTTTCACCGGATTCCCGGCCCGTCGTTTACGTCGTTTACGCAAACATGATTTTAGCCGTCGATTAGTGGCGGAAAACGCGCTTACCGCCGATGATCTTATCTATCCCGTTTTCGTTATTGAAGGCGAAAACCGCAGAGAACCTGTTCCTTCAATGCCGGGCGTGGAACGTTTAACTATTGATCAATTATTAGTTGAAGCCGGTTTATTGGTGAAATATGGCGTGCCGGTTATCGCATTATTTCCGGTTGTCGGCGCCGAACGCAAATCTTTGATGGCGGAAGAAGCTTATAATACCGATGGTTTGGCACAACGAGCGGTACGCGCATTAAAAGCCGCTTATCCGCAATTAGGGGTGATGACAGATGTTGCATTGGATCCTTTTACCACCCACGGGCAAGACGGTATTATTGACGAAACCGGCTATGTGGTAAATGAAATCACTACGGAGGTGCTGGTAAAACAGGCTCTTTCGCACGCGCAAGCCGGTGCCGATATTGTGGCTCCGAGTGATATGATGGACGGTCGTATCGGTAAAATCCGTGAGGCGTTGGAAGCTGAAGGCTTTATCAATACGCAGATTATGGCGTATTCGGCAAAATATGCATCGAATTTCTATGGTCCCTTCCGTGATGCAGTGGCGTCTGCAGGTAATTTAAAAGGCGGAGATAAGAAAACCTATCAGGTTGATCCTGCCAATAGCGACGAAGGTTTACAGGAAGTTGCCCTAGATCTGCAGGAAGGTGCGGATATGGTTATGGTTAAACCCGGCATGCCTTATTTAGATATGGTTTATCGTGTAAAGGATTATTTCGGGGTGCCGACTTTCGCTTATCAGGTTTCCGGTGAATATGCCATGATGATGGCGGCTATTCAAAACGGCTGGTTAAAAGAAAAAGAATGTATTATGGAAAGTCTGCTTTGCTTTAAACGGGCGGGCGCAGACGGAATTTTGACTTATTTTGCCAAACAAGTGGCGGAATGGCTTTATTTGGAAGGCAAAAATAAATAATTCCATTACCATTAAATGGAATAGAGCGGACTATGCCGTTTATTAATTTATAAAAGTGCGGTCAAAAATTCAAAATTTTTGACCGCACTTTTTGTTTGTTATGCTCATAAAGTAAAACAGACGAATTTTAAAGAAAAAAGCATTTCAAACTCAAGATGCTTTTTAAATGACTAATTATTTATTAGTATCTTTTTCTAAGGCTTCTAACGGAGAAGCTTTTTGTATAATACATTGTTCCGCCAATACCTTGCCGACGCTGGTGGTCAGCATATTGGCATCGCCGCGTTCGAACCAATGCCAGTGAATATTGGTGTAGCTATTACCGCTTTCAGAGACCGTTGAAGTCAGCTTTTGTGTCACATTATTGAAAGTCAGGTTAATAACCGAACCGGATTTTTGGCGTTTTTTGCTCTTATTACCCGTATTAATATTACGAACTACTCTTACTTCCTTGTCATCCTTACAACGATATAATGTTGCCGTCCCTTTTTGTGTGGTTTTATCCATTACCGCCGTTTTTACCGCCGGTTTGGCTGTAGAAGGCAATGGAAGAACAGAAACCGAATTGCTACAAGCGGTCATCAGTAACATTGTGGAAAGTAAGAGTAGCGTTTTCAAAATGTGGCTCCGTTATTTACTGTATTGGTATGTCCCGTCAGCCTGGCGAGTAAAGGTTGCGCCGTTTGCCAACCGCATGGTTTTAACACGGCCTTGCGCATTTAAAGAAACCTGTACTTTATCACCCGGTTTGAAGTTGCTTAACGCACCGCCGGCACCGTTTGCTTTAGTCATTGCATTTACGTCGGAAATATTCAGATTGTTGTCACGGAATACTTGCATTAATGATGTTCCTTGCGGAATGACCAATGTTTTTGAAGCACTGCCGGCAGCGGAAACCGTAGCCGGTTTTGCGTCGGTGACGGATGGTTTTTTCGGCGCCGGTTTAACCGGTTTGTTTTCTGCCACACTTACCTTTTCAGTGGCTTTGGTTTTTTCTGCCGGTTTAGCTTTAACCTGTTCAACGGCTCTTGGTTTTTCCGTTGCTTTAGGCGTGTCGACAGCCTTAACTTTTTCTATCGGTTTTGCTTGTTCTGCAACCTTTGTTGTATCCGTAGTTTCAGCTTTCGCCGCTTCCGTAGCGACGGATTCAGATTGTAGGTTTGGTGTTGTCGGCGCAGGCGCTGATAAGGCGTTTTCCGCCGTTGCATTTGCCTGTTCGACAGCTTCGGTTGTCGGCGCTGTATTGTTTACATCAACATTTTCAATTGCTTGACTTTGATCCAGCGGCTGGAATTCGATCGGTAAATTTTTGTTATTATCCGTTTGGAAATCTTCTACCGTATCGGAACTCGGTTTTAACCAAAGTAATGCGAGTAATAAAATGACGACACAAATTAATGCGATCGCTAAACGGCGATGTTTTCTTGGTAATTTTTGCATTACCGCCCAATCTTCAGGTTTTTTCATCTTGCTTTTAACCTCGGTATCTGTTGTATCTTTTGATGAAGTTTCCACTTGAGGTTCCGCTTGAACATCTTGAGCGTTAAAGGATTCCGCAGAAGTATTAATATCCGAATTCATATTTTCAATGGACGCACTGGTTGCACTTGTGGCTGTTGCGCTAACGGTTTTCACCTTTTCTGCGATAGTGCTTTCCGTAGTATTTTCAATTTTTGCATTATCTGCGGATTCGCCGAAAGTCGGTTCTTTGCGCACAGCGAAATGATTGGGTTCCACCGCTTCTTTTTTGGCAAAAATGCTTTTTGCTTTGTTAAATAATGACGGTTCCGGCTTTACCACTTTTTTCGGCGTGATGGGTTCAACTTGATTAAAACCTAAATCCAACTCATTTTGTGACGGTTTTTCTGAAGATGGATTATTTTCGGGCGTTCTTTCCACGATATACCTCAATGCTAAACTTATTGTAACTGTTGCACAGGAAAGTGCGGTCACAAAAATCAATATTTTTGTGTGTCGGTTATCCGACAAAACTTTCAGGATTATATCCTTGCTTGTTTTATTACCAAAATCAATTGGAATTATAAATGGCAAAAAACCTCTCTATTTTATAGGAAGTTTGAGCCTTTGCCTAGGATAAAAACAATTCTTATCCCGTTTAAAATTAACCGCCGTAAAGGGTCTTATTCGGTTCGTGAGCGATTTCCCGCGCCAGTTTAGGCACTAAATAACCCGAAGTCAGGCTTTGTAGTTCCCGGTAAATTTCAACGGCTCTTTGATCCGGAACATAAAAATGGCTCGCGCCTTCAACTTTATCCAGCAAATGCAGGTAATAAGGTAAAATACCGGCCCGGAATAATTTATCCGATAAGTTTTTCAGGGTTTGTGCGTTGTCGTTAATATTTTTTAGCAGTACGGATTGATTTAACAGTACTACGCCGGCATTTTTTAATTTATTTAATGCCCGTGTTAATTGTTCGTCAATTTCATTACCGTGATTGATATGGGTTACCAGCACCGTATTAAGGCGGCTTTCCGTAAGAATTTTGCAGAACGCACCGGTAATGCGTTGCGGAATAACCACGGGCAATCTGGTATGAATACGCAAGCGTTGTAAATGCGGTATCTTTTCCAGTTTTTTTATTAACCAATCCAGTTCGTGATCTTTTGCCATAAGCGGATCTCCGCCGGAAAAAATCACTTCTTCAATTTGCGGGTTTGCCGAGATATAATCCAACGCTTTTTGCCAGTTGGCTTTATTGCCCTGATTGTCGGCATAGGGAAAATGACGGCGGAAACAATAACGGCAGTTAATGGCGCAACCGCCTTTTACCATGAGTAATAAACGGTTTTTATATTTGTGCAGAATATTCGGTGCGACGACTTGTTGTTCTTCAAGAGGATCTTTTGAGAAACCGTCTGCAGTTAGAAATTCGTCGGCAGAGCTCATCGCTTGCAGAAATAAAGGATCCTGTGCATTACCGAGTTCCATTTTTCGTACAAAGGGCAATGGTACGCGCATGGCGAATAATTTGCGCGCATGAATATCTTTTTCAAATTTATCAATAGGTAAGGAGAGAGTTTTCAGTAAAACTTCCGGATCGGAAATGGAATTTGCAAGAATTTCTAACCAATTCTCTTCTCTAACTGGGTTATTTTGAGTTAAAATACGCACTTTAAAAAAACAGCTCTATTAAATTGAGGATAATAATGGCTACATATACTACCAGTGATTTCAAACCAGGTCTAAAATTTATGCAAGACGGCGAACCTTGCGTGATCGTTGAAAATGAATTTGTAAAACCGGGTAAAGGTCAAGCTTTTACGCGCACCCGTATTCGTAAATTAATTTCAGGTAAAGTATTAGATGTTAACTTTAAATCCGGTACTTCTGTTGAAGCGGCAGACGTGATGGATTTAAACTTAAACTATTCATACAAAGATGAAGATTTCTGGTATTTTATGCACCCGGAAACATTTGAGCAATATTCCGCCGATTCAAAAGCGGTAGGCGATGCGGAAAAATGGTTGTTAGATCAAGCCGAATGTATCATCACATTATGGAACGGTTCGCCGATTTCGGTTACTCCGCCTAACTTTGTCGAATTAGAAGTTGTGGATACGGATCCGGGCTTAAAAGGCGATACTGCGGGTACCGGCGGTAAACCTGCGACGTTAAGCACCGGCGCAGTAGTTAAAGTGCCTTTATTTATTCAAATCGGCGAAGTAATTAAAGTGGATACTCGCTCAGGCGAATATGTTTCTCGCGTAAAATAATTCAGCTTATTACGAACAAAAAGCCGGTTATTGCCGGCTTTTTGTATTTATCGCGCCGTTTGCGGCAGGAAATAGGTTTCTTGTTCGCTCACTTCCAGAATAGAGGCGTAGTCATCATGCCAGTCGCCTAATACGATTCGCTTAAAGTGCGGTGGAATTTGATGAATATTTTGTCGGTGCGTATGCCCGTGAATCATTTGCCGCACATTGAAACGTTCAAAAATCTGACACACAAATTCTCCGTTAACATCCATAATTTCCGCAGATTTCATTTTTTTATCATGCCGGCTTTGTCTGCGAATTTTATCGGCAATTTTTATGCGCACTTTTAACGGTAACAATAAAAACAGCCGTTGTCGCCATTTTTGATGTACTTTTCGGCGAAAAGTCTGATAATTCACATCATCGGTGCAAAGCGTATCGCCGTGGCAGATTAATGTATCCGTACCGTATAAATTTACTATTTTGTAATCAGGTAATAGCTGTAAACCGCAGGATTCGGCAAATTTTTCGCCCAGTAAAAAATCCCGATTGCCATGAATAAAATAACAAGGAATGTTTTTTTCGGTCAGTTGCTTAATTTGTGCCTGAACCCTGCTTATTAACGGTGATTTTTCATCGTCACCGACCCAAAAATCGAACAAATCGCCAAGGATATAAACCGCTTGTGCCTGAGGTGCAATATTGTGCATAAAATGCTCAAAAAGTGCGGTCAATTTCGGGCGATTTTCGCTGAGATGAAGATCAGAGATAAAATAGGTTTTTTTCATGTTATTTGAGTTTTTTTAAGTTAGTGATTTTTTTGCCAAACAGCCGAATTTTTATTGGGATTTTCTACACTTAATTAGCTAATTTCGCTATACTTTAGCAAATTTTTTTAAGGTATTAAATTATGTTGAAATTAATTCGAATTATTCTTGTGGCTATCTGTTGCGTTTTAATTTGCGTATTAGGCACGATTTTCTCTTTAATCCGTTTTAGACACCCGAGTAATGTAGGCGTAATGGCGCGTTGGTTCGGGCGTTTATACCCTTTGTTCGGTTTGCGGGTCGAACATCGTTTCCCGGATAATGTGGATCAGAATGTGCCGGCAATTTATATCGGTAACCATCAAAATAATTACGATATGGTGACGATTTCCTACATGGTACGCCCGCGCACGGTAAGTGTGGGTAAGAAAAGCCTGATTTGGGTGCCGTTTTTTGGTATTTTATATTGGGCGACGGGGAATATTTTTCTGGATCGCGACAATAAAAATAAAGCTCATAACACAATGACGGAATTAGCGCGTCGAATTCAGCAGGATAATATTTCAATTTGGATGTTCCCCGAAGGTACTCGCAGCCGCGGTCGCGGTTTGTTGCCGTTTAAAACCGGCGCCTTTCATGCGGCGATTTCCGCCGGCGTGCCGATTATTCCGGTAGTTTGTTCGACAACCCATAAGAAAATTGATTTAAACCGTTGGAATAACGGCAAGGTAATTTGTGAAATTATGCAACCTATTGATACGCAAAGTTACAGCAAAGAAAATGTGCGCGAACTGGCGTCTCATTGCTATGATTTGATGAAAAAACGTATTGCGGAGCTGGATGCGGAACTCGCCCAAGTAGGAAAGTAAAAGTTTATGGAAAATTATTCGCGCCGCCGACTTTTCAAAAAAACCCTGATTGCCACCGCACTTGTGGCGACGCCGGCGCCTTTGCTGGCGGCAAGTCGGCAACCGTTGGTTATTCCGCCGCTACTTGAAAGCCGTCGCGGTCGTCCCGTTATTTTGAGTACGGAAAGTTCGCAAACGGCGCTGGTTGACGGTAAATTAGTGGAAGTGTGGGGATTTAACGGACGTTATCTCGGCCCGACGGTGCGCGTCAAACAAGGCGATTTCGTTAAATTGAACTATCGTAACAATTTAACTCAATTGGTGGCGCTGAATATTCAGGGCTTGCAAACCTCCGGCGAGTTATTGGGAAGTATCGGACACAGTTTAAAACCCGGCGAAGGTTGGGCGCCTATTGTGCCGATTACGCAATCCGCCGGCACTTGCTATTATCATTCCTGTACTTTGGCAAGTTCCGCTTATCAGAATTACCGCGGTTTGGTGGGGATGTGGATTATTGATGACGATGAAAGCCGTAAAGCGAATTTGCCGAATAAATACGGCGTGAACGATATTCCGTTAATTTTACAGGACCAGCGTATTAATAGCGCCGGCACTCAATTATTTCAGCAAAACGAACCGCACTTTTACGGCGAGCGCTTATTTGTTAACGGGCAGGAAGCGCCTTATCTCAATATTCCCCGGGGCTGGGTACGTTTGCGCATATTAAATGCTTCGCTTTCCCGCGGCTACGATTTACGTATGGATGATGAGCGTGACGTTTTAATTATTGCGCAGGATCAGGGTTTTTTGCCGCAAAGTAAAACGGTGAAGCAATTTTTTGTCGGCCCGGGCGAGCGTGTTGAAATTCTGGTGGATCTCAATGAGGGTGAAAACGTTTCTCTTATTGTCGGCGCAAAACGGGGATTACTGGACAAAGCAAAATTATTATTTAATTCTAACGGTGAGCTGGCGGATAACACGGTGCTGGAATTGCGTCCTGAAGGGTTGCTTTCCGTCTTTAACGGCAAGCCGAGTTTCCAATTCAGCGAAGCCGCCGTTTTACCGACACAAATTAAGCAGGAACGTTCATTCCATCTGGATGCTACGAACGGCATGATTAATCAAAAACGTTTTGATCCCCGCCGTATTGACGTAAATGCAAAGCAAGGTTCGGTGGAACGCTGGACGATTAGCAGTTCAATACCGACGGGATTCCGCATTCAGGGCGCCCGTTTTGTGATCGAAAGTATCGACGATAAAGCCACGGATGCCGCCGAATTAGTGTGGAAAGATACGGTTTGGATAAACGGTAAAGTACGGATTTTAGTGAAATTCGATAATCTGTCATCAAACACACAACCCTTTATTTTCGGTAGTTCGGATTTAATGCAGGCGGATAAAGGTGCAATCGGATTGATTGTGGTGCAATAATTTTTTTAGATTCAGTGGATATAACACCATCTAAGTATCTGGTTTAGATGGTGTTTTTTATGTAACTTTCCGTTAGCCCATCATCTGCAACCAGATTGCGGAGATCGGCATAATAATAAAGAGAGCGGGCAGCATATTGGCCACTTGGAAGTGTAAAATCCCGCAAATGCGAAAGCCCGTAGCCACCATTAACATACCACCTGCGGCGGCAAAATCCGCGCGCATCTCGGGCGTGATTAAGGGGATAATTAATACGGCGCTATAAGCCAGCGCTATTTGTAAAACAGTTTGCGGAATTGCGGCGGTAGCAATAGTGGAACCCAGTGTCGTGCCAAAGATTATGGCGGTAAAGAAATCCAGAAACGCTTTAACAATAAGAATACTTGAATCGCCGGTCAACCCCTCGTTCATTGAACCGAAAATCCCTGTTCCGCTAAAGGAAAATAAAATTACGATACCGACGAATTTTTGCAGGAATTCTTCATGGGATACACCTTTTTTTTGATTATTCGGTAAGATTTTTTCAACAATGGTTTTGGTTTTTGAGGCTAATTTATTAATACCTTGTTCCAATAGAATTAATTCGCCTAATATGGTACCCAATAGCAAGGCAAGGATCATCGCCGGCATTTGAGCGACTTTGGCTATCATAACGATGCCCATACACATGGAACAAAGCCCGAATAGCATGGTAAGATTGGTTCGAAGACGTTCCGGCACTCGACCGCCGAGAGCGGCACCGATAAGCCCGCCGAAAACAATGGCGCCGGCATTAATAAATGGTCCGATAATCATGAAAATTCCTTAAGATTTATTATTTTGAAAGGAAAGAAGAAAAAAGTGCGGTTAAAAATTTTGATTTTTTAACCGCACTTTTATTGTATTCCCATTTGAATGCTTGTGCAAATCGCTATCGGATTGTAAAGGCGATTGGTACGCTGATGGCATTTGCCATGCCTGCAGGTTTCTGGCCGATGGATTTTGCGTTTTTCACCGCTTCTAAAGCGGAATTATCCAAATCTTCGGTTCCGGAAGATTTAACCACACGGGCATTTGAAAGCGAACCGTCATTGCCGATATTAAAAGCAACAATTACAGTGCCTTGTTTACGCATCATTTTTGCACGTTGGGAATAACGTTTATGGCGTTCTATTTCACGACGAAGGGCGATTTTATAAGCATCAACTTCAGATGAGCCGGTTCCTTGTCCCGCTAAATTCGGGTTATCGCTATTTATCGTATTGCTCAAGCCGGTTGCTTTTGAATTCGCATTGGCATTGGAAAGTACAATCTTATCCGCTTTTATCCCTTGTTGTACCGGCGGCGGTACTTTTTTGGCTTTTTCTTTCGGTTTTTCTCTCGGCTTTTCTTTCGGTTTTTCTTTCGGCTTCTCTTTAGGTTTTTCTTTTTTCAGAGTCGGGTCTTCAACCGCTTCTTTTTGTACGATTTCTTCTTTGGTTTGCGGTTCCGGTTCAGCGGTAGGCTGTGTTTCTTCAACCATAGTCGCCATCATCATTTCCATTGAAATATTAGTGTCGATAATTTGTGCCGCCATGCCGTTTGCATTATCGTTTTCTTTAAAGGAAAAAAATAATGTGGCGGCAATTCCCCCGTGAAACAGCAACGATCCGAGAAAGCCCGCAATGGAAGGTCTTCGCATATTATTTGCCTTTTTCTTTCACGGTGACAATAGCGACGTTTTTAATGTCGTTTTTTGCCATTAAGTCGGTAATGGAAACAAAATCCTGAAAAGAAGATTTTGCATCGACTTTTAAAGTGACTTTTTGTTCTTTGTCCCAGCCGTTGATTTCCTGTTCTAATTCGGTTAGCTGAATCGGCTTGTCGTTAAAGTAAATTTCACCCTTTTCTGTGACAGTCAACAATTTAGCCAGATCATCCGCTTTGAAGGCCACAGTAGAGGAAGCTTTCGGTACGTTAACCTGAATTTTCCCTTGTGAAATAAAGGAAGCGGTGATCAGCACAATCGCCAACAGCACCAACATAATATCAATAAAGGGAATGATGTTGATTTCATCAAATTTTTTCACGTTACGCCCCTATATTTTTTTGGCTGTTTAGTGCTTTCCATTTTAAACGGTTAACTTCTACTTTGCGTCCTAATGCGCTGTAAAACACCATAGACGGAATGGCGACTAAAATCCCTACTGCCGTTGCTTTTAAGGCAAGTGACAAATGTAACATAATGGCTGAAGCATCTATGTCGCCGCCGGAATTACCTAAATCATAGAAAGTAAGCAGGATGCCCACAACCGTACCCAGTAAACCGATGTAAGGGGCGTTGGCACCTATGGTGGAAATAATGGTCAGATGGCGGTTTAAATCAATATCTAAAGAATGGATATTACTGTAAGCATGGACTTTTACACGGCTTAGGAAGATAAAACGCTCAATTACAAACCAAATCATAATAAAGCTCATTAAGCCTAATAATCCGAGAATAATATAGTCACTATAATTTTTTAAAAAATCGAATAATGCTGTTGTCATTGGGTAAACCTTGGTTAAGAAAGAAACGGACTTTGAATTAAGTCTCTAAATATAATTGAGAATGAATTTCAATTAGAAACAGATTTTAGCAAAGTTGAGGAAATTGGTAAATATTGACAGTTCATCTAATGGGAGAATATTTATGAAATAGATCAAAGTGCGGTAAAAAAGGGGAAATTTTCATTTCCCCAAGGTTAAAGGATGACGTTAGATTAGAATTTGTAAGAAACGCTTAATTTATAATTACGGCCCGGGTCTAAGTCTACTGAACCGTAGTATTGGGTACTGTGATCTTTGTAGGCTTTATCAAAGATATTATCAATACCGAAGGTTAATTCTAAGCCTTTCGCTTGTGCCGGCGACCAGGAGACGTACATATTGCTGACGGCATAGCTTTCTTTGAGGGTCGAGTCGTCCACATCAATCGCACGCACATACATGGTATTCCAACCCAATTCAACTTGAGCGGACGAAATATATTGGCTTAAAGTGAAGTTATAGCGGTCACCGGTGTCGGCAAAGGCGGCTAAACCGGTAGATTTTTGTTCGCTTCTGGCTCGGGCATAGCTGACGGAGAATGAGGTATCCTCATAACGGTATTTTGCTTGAGCTTCCACCCCTTTGATGTCGACCTTACCGAGATTACAGTAGATACTGCCGCTACTTATCGCACTTGTATTTACACAACGGCTTGCCGATACGGTTTGATTGATATTGTCATAATCGGTTTTGAAATATTTAGCCGTGAAGGAAAAACCGTCAATATCGGAGAACAAACCGTCTTTAGCATAGCTAAAGCCGACTTCTTTGTTATCGCCGCGGGCAGCCTCTAAATTACCGTCATAGGCTCGGGTTCCGCGCAAATAGATTTCGCCGGCATCCGGTCCCTTAAACAATTCGGTATAATTGGCAAATACGATCAAATTGTCCGTCAGGCTGTATTTTAACCCCAACGCTTTTGAAAAACGATGGTAGGATTTATCGAAATCGCTGGCTAAATCCGCTTTATAATGATCGAAGCGGACACCGGGAATGATCATCAAATTGCCTAATGCAATTTTATCTTCCACATAAACGGAAGTACTGTCCATGTCGGCAACATAGGCATTATTTACCGAGCCCAATGCTTGCGCTTTGCTATTGTAATATTCTCCGCCAACCAAAAATTGATGGCTGGTTACCCCTAACTCAAATTCGGATGTATTGGAGAGCGTACCGCCCACAGTGCGGACTTTAGATTTCGGCGAGCCCATTGAAGCCACTTCGGTTTCCGTATTATAGGCGTTCGCTTTGATATTGACCCAATTATTGTGTTCCGGATTAAAACCATAAGAAAGGGTGTAGGTTTTACGGGTCAGTTCGGTGTAAGCTTTACCGTGGTTTGTCTCCACATAACCCGGTTCGCCGGGCTGCGGTACATCGCCCAAACACATCCCCATATTGGCTCGATAACAACTTAACGCCGTGTTGGTATAGCGTTCTGCGGAAGCCTTTATCCATTGTTCGTTGCTGATATTATATTTCGTCTTGAACAAATAGTTGGATAAATGACCTTTATTTTTGTTTTTCAAGCCGTTACCGTCTTCACCGTCGCGTTGGTGGCGATAATTGAAATAACCCAATAAATCCAGATTACCGCGACGACCGTACAGCATTGCCGTACCCTGATTGGAATTACCGTTCGAACCGTAACCGTATTTTACTTTACCGCCGAAGTTTTCCCCCTCTTCCAGCATATCTGCGGCATCAACGGTTTCAAATTTCATCGAACCGCCGAGCGATCCCGCCCCGGTCGAAACGGAATTCGAACCCACATCAATATCAACACGTTTTAGAATCTCGGGATCAATACCGTAGTTACCGTTATGGTGGAATGAATAACCGTTTTGACGGGCGCCGTCGACGGTGACATTGAGATATTCTTCGCTCACGCCGCGAATATTATAGCGTTCCACCGTAGAACGCGCACCGTTAACGTTTACCCCCGGCACACCGCGGATCACATCAGACATTTTAGTTGCCTGACGAACTTTTGTTACCCCTTTGGCGGCGATATTTTCCGCCTGTGGAGAAAAGTTGTCGCTTACCACATCAATGGTATCCAATGTCTCGGCATGAACCGTCGCAGCAACAAAAGCAGTTAATGGCAGTAAAGATATTTTAAGTTTTTTCATACATCAATAATCCTTAGGTTTAAAAATCGCTACATTTTTAACATTAATACGAATTATTTTCAATTGCATAAAATGAAAAAGGTTCAATTTTTCGATAAAAATAATTTTTTTATGACAAATGTCACATTTTTTTAAATGAAAAATAAAAAAATAGAGTAAGGCTTATAGAATGTGCGGATATAGCGTTTTTATGCCCCCTCCGCCTTGTAGGCACCTCCCCCGACTTCGCGGGGGAGGGAACGGATTGAAATGGTGTTGTCGTTATCAAAATACGCAATAATATCGCTCCCCCACAAAGCTGGGGGAGCTGTCACGAAGTGACTGGGGGGGCGGGGATTTCCCCCTCCGCCTTGCAGGCACCTCGCCCGACTTCGCGGGGGAGGGAACGGATTGAAATGGTGTTGTCGTTATCAAAATACGCAAAAATATCGCTCCCCCACAAAGCTGGGGGAGCTGTCACGAAGTGACTGAGGGGGGAGAAAATATAAAAAGGTGCGGTTATAATTTCACGACTTTTGCTTGTTTCACCATATTTTCGCTCACTTCAAGAATAGTAATTTGTAACCCTTCAATCTCACAAACCGTTCCTTCCTGTGGGATTTCTTCAAGATATTCCAGGATCAGCCCGTTAAAGGTGCGCGCTTCATCTGTATTTAAATGCCAGTTCAACATTTTATTGATATCGCGGATATTTGCGGAGCCGTCGATAATCATTGAACCGTCGGATTGTTTGGTGATCTCTTCATTGATAGAGGGGGTGGTTGAAGTAGTAAATTCACCCACGATTTCCTCTAAAATATCTTCCAGTGTGACCAAGCCTTTAATATCGCCGTATTCGTCTACCACCAAGCCGATACGTTCTTTTCTGTGACGAAAGTTTAATAATTGCGCAGTGAGCGGTGTGCCTTCCGGAATGTAATAAATTTCATCCACGGCACGAATAAGCATTTCTTTAGTGAATTCGTTTTTATCCATCATTAGGCGATAGGCCTCACGAACTCTCAGCATACCTAATACGTTTTGTTCCATATCGCCTTTATAAAGTACCACGCGACCGTGCGGTGCATGGTTTAACTGACGCATAATCGCTTTCCAGTCGTCATCAATATCAATGCCCGAAATATCATTGCGCGGCACCATAATGTCATCGACTGTTACTTCTTCTAAATCAAGAATAGAAAGTAACATTTTCTGGTGAGCGGAAGGTATAAATTTACCCGATTCATTCACAATGGCTCGTAATTCTTCCGGGCTGATGGAATGCGCTTTTGTTTCGGTTTTCAGCCCGGTAATCTTTATAAGCCCCTGAATAATAATATTCATGAAGAAAACTAAAGGTGAGAATAGTTTCATCAAGAGAATTAACAGGTGGCTTGAGGTAAAGGCTACTTTTTCCGGATAGATCGCCGCAATTGTTTTCGGATAAATTTCGGAAAAAACCAGCATCACAAAGGTGAGTACGCCTGTTGCGATGGCAACACCCATATCGCCGTACAAACGCATACCAATGATGGTGGCGATAGCGGAAGCCGAAATATTGACCAGATTATTGCAGATAAGAATCAGGCTGAGTAATTTATCGGTTTTTTTAAGTAAAGTTTCCGTTTTTTTGGCGCCTTTATGTCCTTTTTCGGCGAGATAGCGCATGCGATAACGGTTCAAAGAAAGCAATCCGGTTTCCGAACTGGAAAAATAGGCCGAGAGAATCAGGAGAATAAAGAGAGTTATAAATAACGTACTAAGGGGAATACTGTCCAAAGTAAATAATCCTTTGTTGAATTAAACATAAAAGTGCGGTTAAAAAATTTAAATTTTTTTGATAGGTTTTAAACCGAAATTATCACCAATTTTCACCGCACTTTTCTAAGCCGATTTAGTTCATACCAAGCATTGCCCGGCTACCAAAATAGGCGATAGTGAGTAGAATCATACCTGAAATGGTATAAATTATCATTTTTTTTCCACGCCAGCGGTATTTCCAATGTCCGATTAATAAGACGGCATAAACAATCCAGGCTAAAAAGGAGAATATCGCTTTTTGAATGTTTTCATTGCCAAAAAAGTCGGCAAGATAAACCGCGCCGGTGAGCAAGGTCAGGGTCAGTAGAATTTCTCCGCTTAACATCACACGGAAGAAATGACGTTCAACCATCATTAACGGCGGCAATAAAGGGGAAATAACCATTTGTTTGGTTTTTAATTTACGATCTAACCAAGCTAACTGAATGCTTTGTAACATGGCGATAAAACAGACGGCGTAGGCGAACATGGCTAATAAAATATGAAGCAGTAAGCCTAGATCCTGCGCAAGATTTTGTATTACATGACTTGGTGCAAAGGCGGCGAGTGTGACATTAATCGTCGCAAAGCAATATATGATCGGTAATAAAAACCAGAATGTTTTTATTTTTAAAGCGATAGCTACAGTAGCGAGAATGGCAATTAGCACGGATATCAAGGAACCGATTTCCATTAACGTAAAGTTTTCGCCGCTGAATAAATTGCTGAAAAATGGAAATAAACTGATGAAATGGCAAATTACAGCGAAAAGTGCGGTCAAAATAAACCAATTTTTATTCGGACGTTGAATTTGTTCTCCTGATTGCGCTTTTGCCAGCATGGGGGCAATAAACAAAATACTTATAATATAAAACAAAGCAGAAAAGAGAGCGAACGACATAATTCTTAATCCTGTAACCAATCATATTTTTAATTTTAGCGAGGGTTTAACAAAATCGCCAGTATTTATTAGTTTGTGGGAGAGAAATCACTATAAATGGTGAAAATCCCGATAATTCAAGTATAATGACAGCAAATTTTTATCTCGAGACAAAATAGGATAAGAGAACAATGTTTGAGAATTTATCGGATCGTCTGTCGAAAACGCTGCGCAATATTACCGGCAAAGGGCGTTTAACCGAAGATAATATCAAAGATACCTTGCGCGAAGTACGTATGGCGTTATTGGAGGCGGATGTTGCGCTTCCCGTGGTGCGCGAATTTATCAATAAAGTGAAAGAAAGCGCTCTCGGTGAAGAAGTTAATAAAAGTTTAACTCCGGGTCAGGAGTTCTTAAAAATCGTTCAAAAAGAACTTGAATCCGCAATGGGCGAAAGCAACGAGAGCTTAAATCTTGCCAGCCAACCGCCGGCGGTAATTTTAATGGCTGGTTTGCAAGGTGCCGGTAAAACTACTTCTGTGGGTAAATTGGCGAAATTCTTAAAAGAACGCCATAAGAAAAAAGTACTGGTCGTTTCTGCCGACGTTTATCGCCCGGCGGCGATTAAGCAATTGGAGACCCTCGCTCAATCTGTTGATGCGGATTTCTTCCCTTCCGATGTCAAAAAAAATCCGGTAGATATTGCCAAAGCGGCATTGGCGGACGCTAAGCTTAAATTTTACGACGTCTTAATTGTGGATACCGCAGGTCGCTTACATGTTGACGGCGAAATGATGGACGAAATCAAACGGATCCATGAAGTGCTGAACCCAATTGAAACCTTATTTACCGTTGATGCTATGACGGGGCAGGATGCGGCAAATACGGCAAAAGCCTTTAACGAAGCCTTGCCTTTAACCGGTGTGATTTTAACCAAAGTGGACGGTGACGCCCGTGGCGGTGCGGCGTTGTCTATTCGTCAAATTACCGGTAAACCGATTAAGTTCCTTGGTGTGGGTGAGAAAACCGATGCGTTGGAACCATTCCATCCGGATCGTGTTGCTTCCCGTATTTTAGGTATGGGAGACGTACTTTCTTTAATTGAAGATTTACAGCGCTCCGTTGATCATGAAAAAGCGGAAAAAATGGCGCAAAAGTTCAAAAAAGGTGATCAATTTACCCTTGAGGATTTCCGCGAACAACTGATTGAAATGAAAAAAATGGGTGGTATGATGTCTATGCTTGATAAATTGCCCGGTGCGAAAAATTTACCCGAACATGTGAAAAATCAAGTTGATGATAAAATGTTCGTGAAAATGGAAGCCATCATTAATTCCATGACTTTAAAAGAAAGGGCAAACCCGGACATTATCAAAGGTTCGCGTCGTCGCCGTATTGCAATGGGTTCCGGCACTCAGGTGCAAGATGTAAATAAATTGCTTAAACAATTTGATGAAATGCAACGTATGATGAAAAAAATGCGTAGCGGCGGTATGGCGAAAATGATGCGGGGCATGAAAGGAATGATGGGCGGCGGCTTAGGTGCGCTTGGCGGCTTAGGCGGTATGTTCGGTAAGCGGTAATTTTATGCAAATGACAAGAGGCTGAATATTATTTCAGCCTTTATTTTTGAAAAGTGCGGTCAAAAAACGAGATTTTTTGAGTGTTGACTTTGCTAATGATTTCAAAAAAAGGAGTAATCGTATTACCGGTTTTAATAAAATTAGCGAAATTGTATTTTTCGAAAAAACACCCCGGCTTTATATCGTTATAATAAAACCGAGGCGTTTACTCAGGGGTTAAACTGATTCCGTAACCGGTTTTTTGATTTCATGAATTTCAGTTACCGGTTCGCCGTGTTTTTTATCCCACCACTGGTAGATATTGGCTAATACGGAGCCGGATACCGAGTGCCATACGCAGGCAACCGCACAAGCTACCACGGATTCTGCATTGGTTGGGAAGAATTTTGCACTTAAACCTGTGGCAAGCCCGGCATTCTGTACGCCGACTTCAATGGATAAAGTGCGTTTTTTTGCCGTATTCATACCGAATACTCTGCCGGCGGCAAAGCCCAGAATATAGCCGGTGATATTGTGGCAGCCAATCGCCATAAGCATAATTAAGCCGGATTCTAAGAAACGTTCGCCCTGGAAGGCAACTACACCGCCGACAATGCAGGCAAAGGCGATAACCGCAACACCGGGCATTACGGAACGCACATCATTAAACCATTTTTGTTTATGGCAGCCCATATTAAATAAAGAACCTAAGCCTACCGGTAAGATAGTTACCAGCAGCATAAATTTGAACATGCCCCAACCGTCCATATCAATGGTTTCACCCACTAAATAATTGAGTAAAAGAGGTGTCATAACCGGTGCGATAATGGTGGATACGGTGGTCATGCCCACCGAAAACGCTACGTCGCCTTTACACAGAAAACTCATAATATTAGAGGCAACACCGCCCGGGCAGGTACCTACCAACACTAAACCTAATGTTAAACCGGGGGAAAGATTGAACGCTTGTGCAATACTAATCGCTACAAAAGGCATAATAGTATATTGGGCAACGGTACCGATTAAAATATCAAGCGGACGTTTGGCTAAAATTTGGTAATCTTTTGCGCCTAATGTCATTCCCATTGAAAGCATAATAATACCTAAAACCAAGACCTGCGCATCACCTTTCACCCAGGTAAAAGCTTCGGGTACGATAAATGTGAATAAAGCCGTTAAAATAATAACGAGAGCCGTATTTTTAGCCAAAAGCTGGCTAATTTTTTTGAGTGCGCGCATAGGGTTACGTCCTTGGATTATTGCTGATTTTTACCGAATAATTTTAATAATGCGCTGATTATAAATAATGTCAATATATAAAATAAGGTTATTTGATGAAATATTAAGTTTATTGATGGATTTTGTTTTATAAAATATTTAGTTTATTTACATATTTAGATTATTATTCTAATTTAATAAAAATAACTTACTTAAAGTTTTGTGAAAGGGAATAAGAGCCTTATTTGATAATTTTACGAAAATTTTTGTAAAAAAGCTGAAAATTGAATTTTTTGCTCTCCAGCCTAGATAGAACGGCAGGCTTTATTTATCTACAGATTGCGGAAGAACAGCAACTCATTTAAATCAGTGATTTCGAACGTAGGTACTAATGTCGCCTCACTGAAATGCTGAATTTTTTTGTCGGATAAATTAATCCAAACTGCCTGACAACCCGCTTGAATGGCGCCTTGCACATCTGTGACTAAATTATCGCCTACGTGTAAAATTTCATGGGGCCGCACATTAAAGTAGCCGGCGGTCTGGCGGAATAGATCCTGATGGGGCTTTGCCCGCCCTTGCACACCGCCGGTGAGTACTAATTCGAACTGATCAAACCCCGCTCTTGACGGCGTTACGTTTCCGTTGGTTAATGCGGCTAATTTATACTGTCTCTTCAATTTATTTAATACTTCAAAACTTTGCTGCGGTACCTGCATTTTATGCCGCCATTCAAAGAAATCTTCCATTGCCGCATGAGAAATTCGCTCAATTTCGACCGCACTTTTTTGATGAGCCCGCAACAACTCGACGATAGTTTTTATTCGCCATTGGGTGACATCTTCCGCCAAAAGCGGAAAATCCAGTGCGGTTTTATTTTTCCAATACCGCCAATAACCGCCGTCCAATTGCGGAATTTGACTGATTTCCCGTAAAAAATCCACCGAATGCCGCTCCGCATCTAAAATAACCTGCGAATTATCATAAAGCGTATCGTCCAAATCAAAAGAGATAACCTTAAAATCTTCTAAAGTGCGGTAAAATTTCATGAAATTTCCTATTTGCGACGCTTAGCTCTCGGGTGAGCCTGATCATATACTTCGGCTAAGTGCTGAAAATTTAAGTGCGTATAAATTTGTGTGGTAGAAAGATTGCTGTGACCTAATAATTCTTGTACCGCACGTAAATCGGAACTGGCTTCCAGCATTTGCGTTGCAAAGGAGTGTCGCAGTTTATGGGGATTCAAATGGCTGTTTAATCCTTGGCGAACGCCCCAGATTTCCATTCGTTTTTGAATGGAACGGTTTGACATTCGATTCCCCAGCGAACTTACAAATAAAGCATCGTCTTTCGGATTAAAAAGCAGACGGACTTTCAGCCATTCCTGTACCGAGTGAGAGGCGTGACGGCCAAACGGCAAAATCCGTTCTTTATTTCCTTTCCCTAAGACTCGAATTTCCCGTGAACGAAAATTTAAGCTGGTTAAGTTTAATCCCTGTAATTCGGATAATCGCAATCCGGAACTGTACATTAATTCCAACATCGCTTTATCGCGCAAATCAATGGGTTCTTTGCTGTTGTTATCGAGTAATTTGTTGAGTTGTTCGGCATTGATATTTTTAGGCAAATGTTTGCCCTGTTTTGGTGCGGAAATACCTATTGCAGGATTTACTTTCAGTTCTCCCTGAAGCACCAAAAAAGCGAGAAATTGGCGCAATGCCGAGAGGCGCAACGCAAGACTTTTCTCATGCAACCCGGATTTTTTACTTTGCGCAAGAATAAAACGCACGACACTCGGCGAAACCTGCCGCCAGTTTTGAATATCATTTTCCTGCAGGATTTTCATCACAGCATCCATTTGGCGCTGATAATTGGTTAAAGTATAAGAACTTACCTGACGTTCGTTACGTAAATAGTTCCAATATTTTTGTAAGTAGGTTTGCATGAATTATCCCATTTTTAAACTTATTAGTTATTCATTAATCGAATGCTATTCATTAATCCGTTTTTAGCCGTCTGTAAATGTCTTTTTAATTCCGTAATGGCACCTAAATCATCCTGGCTTACGATTTTGACTAAGATGGCTAAATGTTCTTCTACGGCAAGGATATTTCTTGTACGTAAATTACTATTATCCCATTGATAATGAAAGTGAAAAATTACAGAAATCAAATTTATAAAGTCGTTTATAAATGGATTATCAGCTGCCGATAGAATAAGAGAATGTAATTGTTGATCAAGCAGAGAAAAGTCCACATATTTTTCTACTATATTATTTCTGAGAATTCTATGTTCTTGCAGTAGAAGTTTCATTTGTTTCCAACGAATATCATTTTTAGGCAGATTCATGAAACAATTTAGGGCGTGACATTCCAGCATTTCTCTTAATTCAAATAATTTATCCGCATAATGTTGAGTCAGCTTAGTTAATCTCCATTTTCCGGCAGAAATATGTGATATGAGATTAAAACGGGAAAATTGAATTAAATATTCTCGTACAGTAAAAATATCCACATTTGCATTTTTTGCCAGTTCCAGCTCGGTAAAATCGTCTCCAGGTTTAATAATTTTTTGTTGAACAGCCGAACTGAAATATTTTTCTAATTTT
The DNA here is from genome assembly GCF_000007745.1 of [Mannheimia] succiniciproducens MBEL55E. Classification (GTDB taxonomy): domain Bacteria; phylum Pseudomonadota; class Gammaproteobacteria; order Enterobacterales; family Pasteurellaceae; genus Basfia; species Basfia succiniciproducens. The sequence continues at coordinate 488,579 of NC_006300.1, forward strand.
TTTATCTGATTATTTCCCGGCTTTTTAATTTTGATATACGTAATTTTATCATCTGCCGAAGGTTTTTTTGTGATTATTAATTGAGCATCAATTCTATTGATAATTTTTTGCTCTGTTAAATAAGTTATGGCATGCCTAATTGTTGTTCTGCTTACATTATACAGAGTAGCTAAAGCTGATAATGAAGGTAATGGTGACGTTAATAGATCTGATGATATATCATCAATCATCTGATTTATTATATCTTGTCTTAGATTTAAGTCTCTGCTCATATTATCCTTATTTTTAATAAAAAACACTTAAAAAACATTAAACTTATCCTTCGATCACATTAATACAAAGAAAATAAGAACTCAATAAAAAATTAGTTGAATATTATTTGCGCAATTTAATTATTTCGTAAACAGAGGTAAATCATGATGCGATCATTAGTATGTAAAGAACCTTTTCATTTAATACTTGAAGAAAGAGCAAAGCCACAACCTAAAGACGAAGAAGTGCAATTAAAAGTTGCTGCAATCGGTATTTGCGGTACGGATATTCATGCCTATGCGGGAAATCAGCCTTTCTTTGAATATCCTCGCGTATTAGGTCATGAAGCAAGCGGTGTTATAACGGAACTTGGCAAAAATGTTGATAAATTTAAAGTAGGGCAGCGGGTCGCCTTAATTCCTTACGTTTCTTGCGGTAAATGCGGTGCTTGCTTAAGCGGTAAAACGAATTGTTGTGAAAACATTTCTGTAATTGGTGTTCACCAAGATGGTGCTTTCAGTGAATATTTAACAGCACCTGCTAAAAATATTCTTCCAATTGCTGATTCTGTTGATTTTACTACTGCTGCATTAATTGAGCCTTTTGCAATTAGTGCGCACGCCGTAAGACGTGCGCAGATAACAAAGGGTGATGATGTCCTTATTGTTGGTGCGGGTCCTATAGGGCTTGGTGCCGCAGCTATTGCACATGCGGATGGTGCAAATGTGGTTATTGCAGATACAAGCGAGGAGCGCCGTAAACATATTCAGGCAAATATTCCTGTGCCAACAGTTAATCCGATTAATGAAAAAGTTGAAGATTATTTTAATGGGCGTTTACCGCAAATCGTTATTGACGCAACGGGTAATCAGAAAGCAATGAATAATGCTGTTAATCTAATTCGTCATGGCGGACGGATAGTTTTTGTCGGGCTGCATAAGGGAACAATTGAATTTAGTGATCCTGATTTCCATAAAAAAGAAACGACACTTATGGGAAGTCGTAATGCCACTTTAGAAGACTTCGAAAAGGTACAACATTTAATGTCTGAAAGAAAAATTTCAGCCAATATGATGCTTACACATACATTCAAATATGACGAATTAGCTGAAATTTACGAAGAGAAGATTACGAAAAACCAATCTCTTATCAAGAGTGTCGTTTTGTATTAAAAGCAGATAAAAAACAGATAAATATGATATGTAACGGATTTTGATACATTTTCTTATTTACTTATAAAATTTTTAATTACAGTAACTATGAGTTTATAGCAGTACCTATACGGTTATTATCTACCATCATCAATTATGTGAGGACAATATGAAATTATTCTCTAAATCAATAAAAACTATTCTTTCCGTTGGTTTATTAGGATTTACGATTAATGCTCAGGCAGAAACTGAAATTATGGTTGCCTATGGTAATCAACCGGGTGAACCAATTGATAAGGCCATGCATTTTTGGGCGGATAAAGTAAAAGAGAAATCTAATGGTGATATTGTTTTTAAATTATTCCCGTCAAGTCAATTAGGCAGTGAAACGGAAGTAATGGAACAAGCTAAATTCGGTTCAAATATTATTACAATCAGCGATTATGGTGCGTTGATGGATATTGTACCGGATCTAGGTGTAATTAATGCGCCATACATTAGTCAATCTTTTGAGAAAAAATCAAAATTATTACAATCCGATTGGTTTAAAGATTTAAGTGCTAAATTAGATCAAAATGATATTCATATTATAGTTCCGGATGTGGTTTATGGTACTCGTCATTTATTAACTAAAAAACGGGTAACAAAACCGGCTGATCTGAAAGGCGTAAAAGTACGGGTTCAACATTCGCGTTTATTCCTTGAAACTATTAAAGCAATGGGGGGCGTTCCGACACCGATGTCATTGTCTGATGTTTATCCCGGATTATCCGAAGGCATTATTGACGGTTTAGAGAACCCTGCTGTTGTTTTGTTTGGCGGTAAATTCTATGAAGTAGCTAAAAACTTAAGTTTAACCGCTCATACTAAACATATGTCTCCATTTGTGGCGGGTACCGCATTTTGGAATACCCTAACACCGGAGCAACAACAAATTATCGTAGATACCAGCAGAGAAATGGTGGTTTATGGGGCCGGTTTAATTAATGAGGCGGAGAAGGACGCATTAGATAAATTAAAAGCTGCAGGCGTGACGATTAATGAAGTTGATTTACCGGTCTTTGAACAGTCAGTAGGTGGGGTAATTTCAAACGGTTTCCCTGAATGGTCTCCGAATTTATATAAAAACGTTCAAGAAAAATTAGAGCAATTCTAATCTGTCCAACCAAGGTATCCATTATGGCGGATACCTTCTTTTAAAGAGGTTGTCGTATGAATATGCCAATAAGCAAAAAGAAATTTTGGCTAAGTGATATTGATGAGATTTTAGCATCCTTTTTCTTAGCTTTAATTGTACTTCTATCGGGTTACGGCGTTGTAATGAGATATTTCTTAAATACGCCGAGTGCCTGGGTCGAAGAAATCTGCGTCGTATTTTTCATTTGGTTTACATTTCTGGCGTCAAGTGCATTATGTAAAAATAATGAATTAATCCGTATTGATTATTTATTAACAAAGATTCCGGCAAAAGTAGCAAATTTTATTGATGGCGTCATTCAGCCCTTAATTATGATTTTTTGTTTAGGCTTTATGATCTATTTAGGCTTTAAATTATTACCTATGTCAAAAATGCGTTTTACACCGGCATTACAAATTTCTTATGTCTATATTTACGCCATCATCCCGATTAGTGCGCTATTTATGCTCTATTACGAGTTAAGAAAAATTGTGTACTACTTCAAAATAAACAAAAGGAATTAAGTTATGGACGTGATCATTCCTATTTCAATTTTATTGATTCTCTTTGTTATTGGTACGCCGGTTGCATTTTGTATTTTCTGTTCTACGCTGACTTATTTCTTAATGAGCCATCAACCAATGGTTATTTTAATTCAACGTTTAGCGGGTGGATTAGAAAGTGTCACATTGCTTGCAATACCATTCTTTATTATGGCCGGTGTCTTTATGAACCATACAGGGATTAGTGAGCGGTTATTAAAATTCTGTGAAGTACTTACCGGTCATATGAACGGCGGTTTAGCGCAAGTAAACGTTGCATTAAGTACATTAATGGGTGGTTTATCCGGTTCAAATATTGCCGATGCGGCAATGAACTCTAAATTGCTTGTACCACAAATGGTTGCTCGTGGTTATAGTGCATCATTTTCAGCAGCGGTAACTGCAGCAGGTTCATTAATCACACCTATTATTCCGCCTGGCATTGCGATGATTATTTACGGTTATGTCAATAATGTTTCTATTGGTCGCTTATTCTTGGCCGGTGTCGTTCCGGGTACAATGCTCTGTATTCTAATGATGATCTTAGTGTCAATCATTTCTAAAAAACGAGGCTATTTACCTATCCGTGAAAAACGTGCAAGTTGCAAAGAAGTCATTGTTTCGGCAAAAGATGCCGTATTAGCACTTTTACTTCCGATTATCATTATCGGCGGCATCCGTATGGGGGTATTTACGCCTACGGAAGCTGGTGCGGTGGCGGTTATTTATGCGCTTATCCTTGGTATGTTTATTTACCGCAATATGGATGCTAAGAAATTATGGTTAGCAACGCGTGAATCGGCATTAGGTGCGGCAAACGTACTATTAATTATTTGTGTCGCCGTTGCATTTTCAAAATTCTTAACTTGGGAGCGTGTTCCACAGGCTCTTGCGAGTTGGATGACAACGGTGGTAGATAGTCCAATAGCATTTTTGATGCTAGTGAATGTCGCATTATTAGTCTTAGGTATGTTTTTAGAAGGTAATGCGATTATGATCGTATTAGCCCCGTTGCTTGCCCCGATTGCACATTCATACGGTATTGATCCAATCCATTTTGGTATTGTGTTTATTTTTAATGGTGCAATCGGAACAATTACCCCGCCATTAGGTACAGTAATGTTTACCACCTGTTCAATTACTGAAGTTCCGATTGAGAAATTTATTAAAGATGTGCTTCCATTCTGGGGCTTACTTTTATTAGAACTTGTTCTTTTAACTTATATCCCGACAATCACAACATGGTTACCAAACTTAGTTTATGGCGTAGCACAATAATTAACATATTAAGGATAAATATTCATGAAACTTTTAAATAGAACAAATTTCCCCGGCCGCCAACACCCAACCAAAATCATTCAATTCGGTGAAGGTAACTTCTTACGCGCCTTTATTGATTGGCAAATTGATATTTTAAATGAAAAAACGGATTTAAATGCAGGGGTGACGATTATTCGTCCGATTAATACGGATTTTCCGCCGTCATTAAATACGCAAGACGGGCTTTATACTACGATTATTCGCGGTTTAGATGAAAACGGAAATAAAGTTAAAGAAAGCCGTATTATTCGTTCGGTTAATAATGAAATTAATATTTATCAAAGTTATGACGAATATTTACAATTAGCCCATAACTTAGAAATTAAATTTATTTTTTCTAACACCACTGAAGCGGGTATTAGTTATCATGCGGACGATAAATTTGATGACCGTCCGCAAGTGAGTTATCCTGCCAAACTTACCCGTTTATTATATGAACGCTTCTCCGTGGTAAATGGTGATAAAGACAAAGGCTTTATTTTATTGCCGTGCGAATTAATTGATTATAACGGCGAACAATTAAAAGAACTGGTATTTAAATATGCCAAAGAATGGAATTTATCCGCCGAATTTATTCAATGGTTAGAGACTGCCAATACGTTCTGCTCGACTTTGGTGGATCGTATTGTTACCGGTTATCCGCGTGCTGAAGCGGCAGAATTGGAAGCGGAACTGGGCTATAAAGATACCTTCTTAGATACCGCGGAACATTTTCATTTATTTGTAATTCAAGGCCCGAAATCTTTAGCGCAATTATTGCGTTTAGACCAAGTGGATTTGAATGTATTAATTGTCGATGACATCAGACCGTACAAAGAACGCAAAGTGGCTATTTTAAACGGCGCGCATACCGCACTTGTTCCGGTAGCTTATATGGCGGGCGTGAATACGGTGGGGGAAGCTATGAATGATGCAGAACTTTGTCGTTTTGTAAAAAGCACCATGGATAAAGAAATTATTCCTGTGCTCTCCCTACCGCAAGATGAGTTGCAGCAATTTGCCGACGCGGTGATTAAACGTTTCCAAAATCCGTTTATTCAACATCAGTTGTTATCTATTTCTTTGAATAGCATGACAAAATATCGCACTCGTAATTTGCCGCAATTGATTTCTTATGTCGAAAAATTCGGAAAATTACCACCGCACTTGACCTTTGCCTTAGCGGCGCTTATTGCTTTTTATCGCGGCGAACGGGACGGACAGACGATTCCTTTGCAAGATGACGAACATTGGTTGGTGAATTTTAAAACCTGGTGGCAAGAACAGGCTGCGGGTGAGATTTCGTTATTCCAACTTGTGCATCATGTATTAAAACAAGAAGCGCATTGGGAACAAGATTTAACGACGATTCCTCAGTTAGTCGAAACCGTCACTCAACAGCTAGAAGCTATTTTAGAAAAAGGTATGCGCCAAGCACTTCGCGAATATTGCGTTGATTAAGCGGAGATTGATATGAAGCAGTTTATCAAAATTCACCGGCAAGATAATGTGGCGGTCGCGTTACAGGATTTAGCCTCCTGCACATTATTAGATGTTGACGGGCAACAAATCGAATTAAAAGAGAATATCGGACGGGGACACAAGTTCGCTTTGACCGCTGTGGCTAAAAATCAGGATGTCGTTAAATACGGTTATCCGATTGGTCATGCATTACGTCATATTGAACCGGGCGAACATATCCATACGCATAATGTAAAAACCAATCTGAAAGACATTAACGATTACAAATATTTGCCGGAATCGACCGCACTTTCCGAACAAATGCCGGATCGGGAAGTGCAGATTTATCGCCGTAAAAACGGCGATATCGGCATCCGTAATGAGCTTTGGATTGTGCCGACGGTGGGTTGCGTAGTGGGTATTGCTAACCTGATTAAAAAGCGTTTTATGCAACTTAACGATTTAAACGATATTGACGGCGTATTCACTTTTAATCACAGTTACGGTTGCTCTCAATTAGGCGATGATCATGAAAATACCAAAACTATGCTGCAAAATATGGTGAAACACCCTAATGCGGGCGCGGTATTAGTGATTGGTTTAGGTTGTGAGAATAATCAGGTCGGTGCATTCAAAGAAAGCTTAGGCGAATATGATGAAAACCGGGTGAAATTTATGATTTCACAACATTATGATGATGAGGTTGAGCAGGGTGTTGAGTTGCTACAACAGCTTTATCGGGAAATGCGTCAAGACCGTCGCGAAACAGGCAAATTAAGTGAAGTCAAATTCGGTTTGGAATGTGGCGGTTCGGACGGTTTTTCCGGTATTACGGCAAACCCGATGTTAGGACATTTTTCCGATTATTTGATTAGTCACGGCGGTACGACCGTGCTTACCGAAGTACCGGAAATGTTCGGGGCGGAACGTATTCTGATGAGTCATTGTAAAGACGAAGAGACGTTCCAAAAAACGGTGGACATGGTGAATGATTTCAAAAAATATTTCATTGAACATAACCAACCTATTTATGAAAACCCATCCCCGGGAAACAAAGCCGGAGGAATCACCACGCTGGAAGACAAATCCCTTGGTTGTACGCAAAAAGCAGGGCATAGCCAAGTGGTTGATGTGTTGAAATATGGCGAGCGGTTAACAATTCAAGGTTTGAATTTATTAAGTGCGCCCGGTAATGATGCTGTTGCAACCAGCGCTTTAGCCGGAGCGGGTTGTCATATGGTATTGTTTTCCACCGGTCGCGGCACGCCTTACGGCGGTTTTGTCCCGACCATGAAAATTGCCACTAACAGTGAGCTCGCTCTGAAGAAAAAACATTGGATCGACTTTGATGCCGGACGTTTGGTTTATGATATGAGCATGCAGGAATTATTAAAAGATTTTATTAATTTAGTGGTTGAAATTGTAAACGGCAAACCGACGAAAAATGAAATCAACGAATTCCGCGAACTGGCTATTTTCAAAAGTGGTGTGACGCTTTAAGGAATCATAATAAAAACGACTTATTTACAACAAAAAAGCCTCTTTAACAGAGGCTTTCGTTTAAAATTTAGAACTGTTGTGAAGGACTAACCCATACCGTATTTTTTTAATTTTTTACGTAATGTACCGCGGTTGATACCTAACATAGTTGCCGCACGAGTTTGATTACCGCGCGTATATTGCATAATCATGTCTAGCATTGGATGTTCAACTTCAGCTAATACTAATTCATAAAGATCATTCACGTCTTGACCATCTAATTGTGATAAATAGTTTCTTAACGCTTGTTTTACTGAGTCACGAAGTGGTTTATTAGTCACTTGAGATTGAGAATTTAATACTGATACTGTTAATGCATCAGAAGGACTACGTTGTTGCTCTAACATTGTTGTTTATCCATTGCGAATTGAATTAAAAAACTCTTCCAATGCAATTAACTGTTCTTGTGGTTCTGTTATTGCATTAAAAGTCTGTTTAAAATTGGAACTAGGTTGAATTCCTTGCAAATACCAAGCGACGTGTTTGCGTGCAATGCGATATCCTTTTTCTTCACCGTAAAATTGATGAAGCGATTGAATATGTTGCAAAATTACACCGCACTTTTCGTCCAGACTTGGTTCAAAAACTATTGAACCTGTTTCAACTAGGCTTTCCACCGATTTAAATAACCAGGGATTACCTAATGCTCCACGTCCAATCATTACCGCATCCGCCCCCGTATATTCAAGTACGGATTTAGCTTTTTCCGCTGATGTTATATCTCCGTTTGCAATAACAGGAATTGATACCTGTCGTTTTACCGCTTTAATATTGTCGTATTCGGCATTCCCCTCAAATAAGCATTCACGAGTACGTCCATGAATAGTTAATGCCTGAATACCGCTTTGTTCTGCTATTTTTGCGATTTCAACACAGTTTCGATGTTCTTTATTCCAACCCGTCCGTATTTTTAACGTCACCGGGACACTAACTGCGTTAACAACATGTTCAAGAATTTGACGCACTAAATCGGGATATTGCAATAGGGCGGAACCTGCCATTTTACGGTTTACTTTCTTGGCCGGGCATCCCATATTAATATCAATAATTTCGGCGCCGTAATCCACATTAATTTGTGCTGCTTTCGCTATTTCTTTCGGATCAGAACCTGCAATCTGAACTGCATTAATTCCTGCAGCTTGGTGATGAGCCAAGCGTAAACGGGATTTTTCCGTATGCCAAACTTGCGGATTAGTTGACATCATTTCTGAAAACGTAAGTCCGGCACCATAGGCCGCACATAATTTTCGAAACGGTTGGTCGGTAATACCTGCCATCGGAGCCAGCAAAATGCGATTTTTCAGTTGATAAGAACCAATTCGCACCTTTTCTATTCCCCTTAAAGTAGATAACACCCTTCCTCGCCCTGTATACGGCAAGGGGTGCTATAATACGCATTTTTACCCCGTTTGAAAAGCATATTTTTTATACAAATTTATAAAAAATTAGCTCTTTTAGGATTGAAATTATTTTAGTTTTCCTGTAATACGACACCATTCTTCGCGCTCAACTACCGCGTCGAGGTCAAATTTAGCCTGATAGGCTTCGCAAACCGATTCCGCTTGTGTGGCAAGAATGCCGGACAGCCCGAGATTGCCCTTTTCTTTCACTAATTCGCTGATTACCGGATACAGTTCTTTCAGCGGTCCGGCAAGAATATTGGCAACCACAACTTCCGCTTTCATATTGGCGGGTTTATCTTCGGAAAGATAAAGTTTCAGGCGATCCGCAACGCCGTTTTGTTCCGCATTATTACGGCTTGCCAGAATCGCTTGAGGATCGATATCGATACCGATAGCTTCTTTGGCACCTAATTTAAGGGCGGCGATGGCTAAAATACCTGATCCGCAGCCGAAATCGATCACAGTTTTTCCCGCAAGATCTAAACCGTCTAACCATTCTAAACAAAGCGCCGTAGTCGGATGCGTACCCGTCCCGAAAGCAAGACCCGGGTCAAGCATCACATTTACCGCATTCGGATCCGGCACTTCGCGCCAGCTCGGACAAATCCATAAACGCTTGCCGAATTGCATCGGGTGAAAATTATCCATCCATTCCCGTTCCCAATCTTTATCTTCAATTTGTTCGATTTTATAGGCGGTATTTTCATCAAGATGTCCTTCCTGTCGCAATAAACGGACAATCTGCTGCATATCGGTTTCCGCATCAAAAAGCGCAATCACATCGGTATTTCCCCACAGACGGGTTTCACCCGGTAACGGCTCGAAAATAGGCGTGTCTTGGCTGTCCATAAAGGTTACGGACACAGAACCGATTTCCTCTAAATAATCACTAATTGTTTCCGCTTTTTCATTTGTACTGTTTAATCTGATTTGTACCCAAGCCATTTAAAATTCCTCTCTCTAAAAAGTGCGGTGAATTTTAGCATAGTTTTGCCGGCAAGCAGCTATTCTTTGTTTGCTGACGCTTGATTTCTTAATATTGCCGGTAATCGATAAATCATTATGGCGGCAAGAATAGACAGGCAGCCGAAAGCTTTGTGAAGGGTGAGTCGTTCACCCAGTATGAGTATGCTGAAAAATAGCGTCCATACCGGTTCAAGGATCATAATAATTGCCGCCGTGGCGACATGGCAGTATTTTTGTCCGTAGGTTTGTAGCAGCATACGAAGATTGGTGGCGATAACGAGACTGCACAGAAACCATCCCCAAGCAGTCATCGAAATGGATGTAGGCCATTGTTCAAATAGAATCGAAAGGGTTCCGCAGCATGTACCCACAATAAATAACTGAATCGTAGTGAAGGAAAGGACGGGGATGTCTCTGGCATATTGATTGTTGAGAACAAAATAGAGGGCGGCTACTAGCGAGGAAATCAGAAATATTAAACTGCCGAAAGAAAAATGTAGACCGCCTTTTCCCGACGAAAGTAAATAGAGGCCGGTAAATGCGGCGGGTAATGCGAGCCAGAATGATTTATAGGGAAGATGTCCGAATATCAACCAGGATAGTAACGGCGCAATCAACATCGACAGGCTGACCAGAAAGGCGCCTTCGCCAAAGTGGGCGCTGTTAATCAATCCTAACATCCATAACATGATATACACCGCATAACATAATCCGACCAAGGCTGATTTAATCAGCTGCGGTTTATCGAGTCGTTTCAATTGCGGATAAGCAAGGGGGAAAAAGAAGATTGCAGCCAGGAAAAAACGTAATCCGATAAATCCTAAGGCGGGAAATTCCGCCATTGAAAATTTTGAAAAGAACCAGCCTGAAGCGGCGATAAGCGAAACGATGAAAAGGATTATTTCACCGCGATATTTTTGTAGCATAAGGCACCTTAAAAAATTTCGAAAAAACCGACCGCACTTTTATTGTGCGGTCTATTGTTTTTAACGGGTTATTTTTCAAAAAAGACTTTTTTCAATGCCATTTCCAAACCGCGGAATTCGGCTAAACCTTTTAAACGGCCGATTGCCGAATAGCCGGGATTGGTTTTTTTCTTCAAGTCGTCAAGCATTTGATGACCGTGATCCGGGCGCATCGGGATTAAACGGGTTTCACCGTTGGCTTTGCGGCGATATTCTTCCGTTAATAAGGCTTTTACCACATTAAACATGTCTACATCGCCCTGCAAATGCGCCGCTTCATGGAAGGTCAACGGATTATCTTCACGGCAGGTTGAACGTAAATGCGCAAAATAAATGCGATCACCGAATTTCTCGGTCATTTTGACTAAATCATTGTCCGCCCGAACGCCGTAAGAACCGGTACACATAGTGAAACCGTTAGCCGGTAAATCGCAAGTGTCCACGTACCATTGCATATCTTCAATGGTGGAAACGATACGCGGTAAACCTAAAATCGGACGCGGAGGATCATCGGGGTGAACCGCCATTTTAATACCCACTTCCTGTGCTACAGGAATGATTTCGTTTAAGAAATATGCCAAATGGGTACGGAATTTTTCCGGCGAAATATCTTTATAGCGATCCAATTGGCCTTGGAATTCCTCTAAGGTGTAACCTTCTTCCGCACCGGGTAAACCGGCGATAATATTACTGGTTAATTGTTTAATATCCGCATCCGACATTTTATCAAAATAGGCTTTGGCTTGTTTTTGTTCTTCTGCAGTATAAGTTTGTTCCGCACCGGGACGTTTTAAAATATGCAGTTCGAATGCGGCAAAAGCAATTTGATCAAAACGTAACGCTTTTGAACCGTCCGGCAGTTCATAGGCAAGATCGGTACGGGTCCAGTCCAGCACCGGCATAAAGTTGTAACAAACGGTATCAATGCCGCATTGAGCAAGATTGCGTAAGGTTTGTTTATAATTTTCAATCCAGGTTTTGTAATTGCCCGTTTGGGTTTTAATTTCTTCGTGAACCGGCACACTTTCAACTACCGACCAGGTTAGCCCGGCAGCCTCGATAATTGCCTTACGTTTTTCAATTTCTTCAACCGACCAGACTTGTCCATTCGGAATATGGTGAAGGGCATTCACAATGCCGGTTGCACCCGCCTGACGAATATCGGCTAAAGAGACGGGATCATTCGGTCCGTACCAACGCCATGTTTGTTCCATAAAAACTCCTTATTTAATTAGGGTATGTTTATTTAAAGTCCGACTACAACCGGATTTACACTAAATAGGAAACCGTCAAAATCCGGATCTTCAATGTCGGATAACTCAAATAACTTTTGTTTTACGTTTTCTAAGTGCTGCCACATTGCTTTTTTTGCAAGTGCGGGATTTTTTCGTTGAATGCCGTTCAAAATATTCTGATGATCCTGAAGCCAGGATTTACGGTATTCCTGATCAGTAATATGGGCATGTAATCCCTGCCACATGGATGACTTCGTCCGATATTTCCAGAGCTCCTTTTGCAATTTAATCAGAATTTCATTTTGTGTAATTTCGGCAATCGCACTATGAAACTCTTCATCGGCAGTATAATCTTTGTCGTCTTCGGCTAAGGTCATTCGTTCTTTATTCAGGATTTCTTTCAATCTTAAAATATCGCTACGAGTGGCTTGAATGGCGGCGAATTCCGCAATACCGCTTTCTAATAACTGTCTTGCCTGTAAAAGTTCAAACGGTCCGACGTCTTCATAAGTGTCATCCTGATTTTCTTCCGATGTCAGGGGCATATTGATAACATATACGCCCGAACCTTTTCGCACTTCCACTAAATTTTCCAATTCAAGCATAATGATAGCCTCACGAACCACTGTGCGACTGACATTCATTTTTTCTGCGAGATCTCGCTCAGGCGGTAATCTTTCACCTATTTGGTAAAGACCGTCAATTAGTTCCTGTTTTAAGATTGAACCGATTTTTTTATATGAGCGTAATTCTGCATTATCCGTCATTTTTAACTCTCTTTAATATCTCCTAAACTTAATTCCGTACCGGATTTAAATACTTTACCGTTAACAGTTAACGGTCTTGTTTCGGTCTCCGGTAAAGTAATTTTTAACGCATTATAAGCAGGTGTCCAGGTCCCTTGTTTTTGAATGTTTAAATTAACGCTATCTTTGTTACAACTTAATTTCAGCGTTAATTGTAAGTAGCCGTTATGTTGATATCGATAGGTTTCGCCGTCGTCATCAAAAATCGTTGATGTGGCCTCGCCTTCCCGAATAAACGGAAAGACCAGTAATTCTCTAGAAGTATCTTGTTTTGCACAACTATAAGCCGTTCTTTCCGATAACGGTAAGATTGCCCCCGCTTTTACAAATAACGGAAGTCGTTCCAGCGGCGCACCGACGGTCACGGTCTGACCCGCCTCATAATAAGTATGGGCATGGAAATCATACCAACCGGCATTATTTTGCGGTAAGTAAACTTCGCGTTGACGTTGACCTTTTTCCACTACCGAAGCCACTAATAAATCTTTCCCGAATAGGTAGTCGTCGGTTTCCTCATAGGTCTTCATATCATGTTCGTGATCTAAGAATGTCGGGCGCAACATAGGTTCAAGATCCTGATGAGATTGCCAGAACGCATTGTAAATATACGGCATCAACTTATAACGTAATTTAATTGTATCACGAATAATATTGGTTACAGCGGGGTACATCCAAGGCTCATTTACGGTTTTGTCATCGTTCCAGGAATGGATGGTAAAGCGCGGATGCATTATACCGTTTTGAACCCAGCGAACGAATAATTCGGGTTCCGGTTTGTCTCCGGAAAAACCGCCCACATCATGACCGACATTATATAGCCCGGATAAACTCATACCTAATCCCATGCGAATGTTATAACGTAAGGTCGTCCAGTTGGTTCTGTTATCCCCCGACCAGGTTTGCACGTAGCGGTTCATACCGGCACAGCCGGAACGGGAAATCAGATACGGACGCTGATGAGGCGCAAACTCTTTTTGCGCCTCATAAGAGGCTTTCATCATTAATAGCGGATGTAACGGACGGATGAGTTTTATCGGCGTTTCTTTGCCGAAACCGACGCATTTTGCGTTGTCATCCCAAATTTCAAACTCATTGTTATCGTTCCAGGTTGAACCGATACCGCGTTCTAACAGCTGTTCTTTAATATTATCTTTCCACCATTGTACGGTTGCGGGATTGGTGAAATCTAAATGCGAGCCTTCATCGTCCCAGAATACGGAACGTTCGGGTAGCTCGCTTTCGGAATCTTTAATAAATAAACCGAGTTCCTGGGCTTCTTTATATCGCGGGTGATCTTGCAGCATGCAAGGTTTGATATTAGCCGCCAATTGCATTCCCGCATCACGGAAGTAGCCCGACATTTTCAACGGTTCCGGAATTTTGTCGTAGTTCCAGTTAAATACGTAACGTTTGCCGTTAATTGAGGTGTAACCCGATGATAGTTGGAATGAATCGCAGGGGATATCATGTTCTTTACATAGGTCTACGAATTTTTTAAGCTGTTCTTGGGCATCCTCCGCATCCGTATAGCTCATAGTGGAACCGCTATAACCGAGTCCCCAGCGAGGACCAAAAATAGTGCCGCCGGTAAGTGCGGTGTATTTTTTGGTTACTTCTAACGTGCTTGGGCCGAGAATAACGTAGTAGTCCATATCCCCGTCTTCCGCGCGATAACTTTTATAAGCGATATGGTAGTTATCCAGTTCGTTGCCTAAATCAAACCAGCATTGGGCGAGATTATCGTAATAAATTCCGTAGCTGACGTCATTCTTGCGGGTGATATAGAAAGGGACGTGCTTGTAAAGCGGATCGGTTTTTTCCGCGTTGTAACCCATGGCGTCGAGATTACGCATTTCGAAACGACGGCCTTTACGGTTTAAGTCGCCGGCTTTTTCTCCTAAACCATAGCAATTTTCGTCAAGGCTGCGCTCAATGAAATGGGAAATTTTATTATTATTTATGCCGAATAAGTAAGCTCCGGTTTTACGCTCCTGAATTAACGGCAACCAGTTACCGTCTTTATTGTATTGCCATTCAAGAGTAAGCGGTTGGTGAACGCGGACTTTTAACTTTTCGGTGACGATTTCTATGACATCATGCTCAAAGTTTAATTGATAAGTAGGCAACGAAAAACCTTCCGTTGAAAAACGTTCTCTGCCTGCAAAAGGCACATCCTCACAATTAGGAGAAATGGCCCAAGTGCGGTCTAATTTGAAGGAATTTTTGCGTGTGAACGCAACCCGGATAATATCCTGTTCCAGTACGAAAAGATGTAGCACATAATCCCGTTCGCATTGAATATCAATCCGGTTGCCTTCCTGTTTTAGAAACTTAGCCTGTTTTAATGTTTTCATGACATATATCCTTTTTTAATCAATAGCCGAGTAATGTTTGTGGCAACCATAAGCTTAATTGCGGCAGGAATGTTACAAGGAATAGGGTTAAAATCAGTATTGCATAGAAAGGAAGCAACGGTTTAATGACTTTATCAATTTTTACGCCGGCTACGGAACAGCCGACGAACAGGGTTGAACCCACAGGCGGCGTGCAGATACCGATTGATAAGTTAAATGCCATTAAAATACCGAAATGTACCGGATCCATACCTAATTCGGTTACGATTGGTAAAAAAATCGGGGTGAAAATTAATAATGCGGGTGTCATATCCATAAAGGTACCCACGATTAATAACGTTAAGTTGATAATTAATAAAATAACAATAGGATTTTCCGAAACGCTTAATAAGGCATCACTAATGGTATAAGGAATATCCGCATTCGCCATCGCCCAGGACATACCCATGGATGCGCCGATTAATAACAATACAATTGAAGTTGTGGTCATGGCATCAAGGATAATCTGCGGTAATTCTTTCAGTGAAATTTCCTTATAGATAACCATGGAAAGAATCAGAGTATAAACAACGGCAATGGCGGAAGCTTCCGTAGCGGTAAAAATGCCGGCAATGATACCGCCGATGATGACGACGACTAGTCCTAAACTCGGTAATGCATCTAAAGTGCGATGAGTCACTTCTTTAAAGGTCGGTTTCGGTGAAACGGGATATTTATTTTTCTTCGCAATAAAGTAGGCGATGATCATGATCCCTAAACCCATTAAAATCCCCGGAATGTAACCCGCTAAGAATAATGCGCCGATTGAGGTACCGCCGGAAATCAGAGAGTAAACGATGAAGGTATTACTCGGGGGAATCAATAAGCCTGTCGGTGAAGAGGTAATATTTACCGCGGCGGAAAATGCCGGATCATAACCTTCTTTCTTTTGCAGCGGAGCCATTGTCCCGCCCACTGCAGCCGCCGCCGCGACCGCCGAACCGGAAATTGAGCCGAACATCATGTTGGCCAACACATTTACATGGGCTAAAGAACCGGGTAAGCGTCCGCCCAATACTTTGGCAAATTCAATAAGACGTAATGCGATACCGCCTCGGTTCATAATATTACCCGCCAGAATAAAGAAGGGAATAGCAAGCAACGAGAAACTGTCTAAACCGGAGGCCATTTTTTGCGAAATTACCGCAATGGCCGCATCAAAAGGAATTGCCAGCATAATGGTAATTAATGATGACACGCCAATGGCAAAAGAAATTGGTACACCAATAGCCAGTAACAAGAAAAAACTACCGGCTAAAGTGATAATTGTTGTCCATTCCATATAAGGCTCCTTTAATTTTGCGCTGAAAGTTGACGGAGTTCGGCGAATAAATCTCTTGCCGAAAATATAAGCATAAAGAATCCGCTAACGGGTAGAGCAAGATAAACCAGCCCCATTTGAATACCCAGAACGGGAGAGATCTGACCTGCGGCAATAGTGTCGAGTACCAGTTTCATACCACCGTAGCACATGATCACCGTAATAAAAAATATACTGATTAGATTAATAATGAGTTGAAGAAAAGCGTACTTTTTAGGCGAAGCTTCGAGTTTCATTAATAATAAATCAATGGCGAGATGTTTCTTTTTTCCTAACCCGTAAGCGGCACCGACCAGCCCTACCCAAATAAACAGGAAGCGAGCGAGTTCATCCGTGACGGTACTCGGTGCGTTCAATACATAACGTGAAAAAACCTGCCATACGACGGAAATAACCAGCGCAATACATAGTACGACACAGAAAACGGCTAAAATGCGCTCTAACAGAGAAATGAACTTAGTCATAATCTTCTCCTTAAAGATTAATCATTATTTACGAAATTTATTCTTAAATTGGTAAACCAATATACTGTTTTTATAGAAAAATAATATTTATTTTTTGTTGTTTTTGTCTGTTTTGTGATCTTATTCACAGTTTTAAATAAAAGATATAGAGCCAATTATTATTTTGGTATACCATTTGCCGCAAATGATAGGAGGAAAACTATCGACATCCCACCCATTCTTTGTATGGAGAATCTACATATGTTTATGAAGAAGAAAGTACTTACGTTAGCAATTAGCGGTTTACTGGCGGCAACCGTGTCTTTTTCGGTATCGGCGAAAACGACGCTGAAATTAAGCCACAATAATGACAAAACCCACCCGGTGCATATTTCTATGCAAGCCATGGCTGACGAAGTTAAAAAATTAACCGACGGCGAAGTGGTTATCCGTATTTACCCTAACAGTCAATTAGGCAACCAACGGGAATCAATGGAATTAATTCAGTCGGGCTCCCTTGATATGGCGAAATCCAACGCCAGCGAACTGGAAGCGTTTGAACCGATATATGGCGCATTTAACGTTCCGTACTTATTTAAAGATTCTGAACATTATTATAAGGTCTTACGGGATCCTGAAATCGGTGGAAAAATTTTGGATTCCACAAAAGGCAAAGGATTTATCGGTTTAACTTATTATGATGCCGGTTCCCGCAGTTTTTATGCGAAGAAACCAATTAAAACTCCGGCCGATTTAAAAGGACTGAAAGTACGCGTACAACCGAGCCCAAGCGCATTGGAAATGATGAAATTAATGGGGGCGTCGGCTACACCGTTGGCATTCGGCGAACTTTATACCGCGCTCCAACAAGGCGTTGTTGATGCCGCCGAAAATAATCCGACCGCTTTGACTTTAATGCGTCACGGTGAAGTGGCAAAATTTTATAGTGAAGATGAACACACGATTATTCCGGATGTTCTGTTAATCAGTGAAAAATCCTGGGGTAAATTAACGCCGGAACAACAAAAAATTGTGAAAGAGGCGGCGGATAATTCCATGATGAGCCATAAAGATCTTTGGGCTAAAGCTACTGAAGAAGAAATTCAAAAAGCAAAAGATACGATGGGAGTAGAATTCGTTAAAGTGGATAAACAACCGTTCGTGGATGCGGTAAAACCAATGCATGATAAAGCGCTTGCGGATCCGGTTATCGGACCGATTGTGCAAAAAATTGATGCGGCACGATAATAATGAACGATTAGGGCATGATAACCATGCCCTTTAATTTTTGGTATATGGAGAAAGATAAAATGACATTGGCAAAAAAACATAATTTTAAAGATAAAGTAGTGGTGATTACAGGAGCCGGCGGTGTACTTTGCGCCTATTTTGCAAAAGAGATTGCCAAAACCGGGGCGAAAGTGGCGTTACTCGATATTAACCTTGAATCCGCCCAAAAATTTGCCGACGAAATCAATGCCCAAGGTTATATCGCAAAAGCTTATAAAACAAACGTATTGGAATTAGACAGTATCAAACAAACCCGTGATGCCATTGCAGCCGATTTCGGGACCTGTGATATTTTGATTAACGGCGCCGGAGGTAATAATCCGAAAGCCACCACGGACAATGAATTTCACGAGCTGGATTTGCCGCCGACGACCAAATCCTTCTTCGATTTGGACAAATCGGGTATTGAGTTTGTTTTTAATTTAAATTATTTAGGTACATTGCTGCCGACACAGGTATTTGCCAAAGATATGGTGGGTAAAAAAGGCGCAAATATTATCAATATTTCCAGCATGAACGCTTATACGCCGTTAACGAAAATTCCGGCTTATTCCGGTGCTAAAGCCGCAATCAGCAACTTTACCCAATGGCTTGCCGTTCACTTTTCCCATGTAGGTATTCGTTGTAACGCCATTGCGCCGGGATTTTTGGTAAGCAACCAAAATCGCGCGTTATTATTTGACGAACAAGATAATCCTACCGCTCGGGCGCATAAAATTCTGACTAACACCCCGATGGGACGTTTTGGTGAAGCGAAGGAATTAATGGGCGGTATTTTATTTTTGATGGATGAAGAATACGCCAGCTTTATTAATGGTGTCGTATTGCCGATTGACGGCGGTTTTTCCGCTTACAGCGGCGTTTAAGGAGGATCTCCCCATGAAACAATTTATGGATGAGGATTTTTTGCTGTCTAATGATGTAGCACGTACGCTCTATTATGATTACGCAAAAGATCAGCCGATTTTTGACTATCACTGTCATTTACCGCCGAAAGAAATTGCGGAGAATCGCCAATTTAAAGATTTGACTGAAATCTGGTTAGCCGGTGACCATTATAAATGGCGAGCTATGCGGTCTGCGGGAGTTGATGAGAATCTGATTACAGGAAACGCCTCAAATTACGAGAAATATCAGGCCTGGGCCAAAACCGTTCCCTTATGTATCGGTAACCCTATTTACCATTGGACGCATTTGGAACTGCGTCGTCCTTTTGGTATTACCAATACCTTATTTAATCCGCAAAGTGCGGATAAAATCTGGCAAGAATGTAACGAATTATTACAACAACCGGAATTTTCCGCCCGCGGAATCATGCGGCAAATGAATGTGAAATTTTCTGGTACGACGGATGATCCGATAGACAGCCTTGAGTACCATAAAGCTATAGCGGAGGACCGTGATTTTGATATTGAAGTGGCGCCGAGTTGGCGACCGGATAAAGCGGTAAAAATCGAATTGCCGCAATTCAATGACTATATCAAGCAGTTGGAGCAAGTCTCCGATACGGAAATTAACGGTTTCGATTCATTGAAAAAAGCCTTATCCAAACGTCTGGATCACTTTGATAAACGGGGTTGTAAATCTGCCGATCAGGGTATGGAAATCGTACGTTTTGCACCCGTTCCCGATGAAAAAGAGCTGGATCGGATTTTGCAATTGCGTCGTAATGAGCAACCTCTAACGGAATTACAAATTTCCCAATTTTCGACCGCACTTTTGGTATGGTTAGGTGCCGAATACTGTAAACGCAACTGGGTTATGCAAATGCATATCGGCGCTCTGCGCAACAATAATACCCGAATGTTCAAATTGCTTGGTGCGGACAGCGGTTTTGATTCCATTGCCGATCGCACTTTTGCCGAACAGCTTTCCCGTTTATTGGATGCGATGGATCAAAACAACCAATTGCCTAAAACTATTCTGTATTGTTTAAATCCCCGCGATAATGAAATGATTGCTACCATGATTGGTAATTTCCAAACCGGCGGTATAGCCGGAAAAATCCAGTTCGGTTCCGGTTGGTGGTTTAACGATCAGAAAGACGGTATGGAACGTCAATTACAGCAACTTTCACAACTTGGCTTACTTAGCCAGTTTGTGGGGATGCTGACGGATTCGCGCAGTTTCTTATCCTATACCCGTCATGAATATTTCCGTCGGATCCTTTGTGAAATGATAGGTCGATGGGTAGTCAACGGCGAAGCGCCTAACGATATGAATTTACTGGGAAATATGGTGAAAAATATTTGTTTTGATAATGCCAAAGCTTACTTTAAATGAGGGATAATCTATGAAAAACCTCACCCTAATCGGTGAATGCATGATAGAGCTCAACGGTGAGCCGTTCGGTGTGATGCGTCAGACTTACGGCGGCGATACCCTGAATACGGCAACCTATGCGGCACGGGTCGCTTCACCGGAAAAACTTAATGTCGGTTATGTGTCTGCTCTGGGTACGGACAAACTCAGCCAAGGGATGATTGAGCGCTGGCAAGCGGACGGGATAAATACGGATCTAGTATTGCGGGATGAAAAGCGTTCGGCCGGTTTGTATTTAATTCAATTGGATAAACAAGGCGAGCGCACGTTTTTATATTGGCGTAACCAATCCGCCGCCCGTTATTTATTGCAACACCCCGATTATAATCGGGTTTTATCGGCATTAAAAAATACGGATATGATTTATCTAAGCGGTATAAGTCTGGCAATCTTGCCGGAAAACGACCGCACTTTACTGATTGAACAGCTCGGCGAGTTAAAAAAATCCGGGTTGGAAATCGCGTTTGACAGCAACTTCCGTCCGGCACTTTGGGACAGTCGGGAACAAGCACAGAACTGTTATAAAGCCTTGTTGCCGTTGGTAGATGTGGCATTAGTCACCTTTGATGACGAAGCCATGTTGTGGGCGGATAATGACGAACAAGCCACCATTACGCGTTTATCCTCATTTAATATTCCGAAAATCATCGTAAAACAAGGCCGCCTTGGTGCAACCGTATGTGAAAAGGGCAAGCAAACCTTTGTGCCGACTATTCCGGTCGAACATGTCGTGGATACCACTTCGGCGGGCGATTCGTTTAACGCCGGTTTTCTGGTGGGCTATTTGCAGGGTAAACCGCTTAATGAGTGCTGTAAACAAGGCAATCAATTAGCGGGTATTGTGATTCAACATCAAGGGGCGATTATTGAAAAATCCGCCACCGAACACTTACGCAATGCATTTGCTTAACCCAACGGGCGTTAACATCCTCTTTTTTAAATTAAAGGTAAAGAAATTATGGCTTATACAACCGAACAGATTATTGAAAAATTCAGCGCATTAAAAGTGATACCGGTGATTGCGGTAGAGGAGGCGCAGGATATTATTCCGTTAGTGAAAACCTTATCGGAAAACGGTTTACCGGTGGCGGAAATCACTTTTCGCTCGGCGGCGGGCGAGGAAGCCATTCGCTTAACCCGCCAACATTTTCCCGATGTACTGATTGCCGCCGGCACGGTATTGACCCCGGCGCAGGTGGTGGCGGCCAAGAATGCCGGAGCGGATTGTATCGTCACGCCGGGCTTCAACCCGAATATTGTTAAGCTGTGTCAGCAATTAGAGTTGCCGATTACGCCGGGAGTTAATAATCCGACGGCGATTGAAGCGGCGTTGGAACTGAGTATTAATGCCGTTAAATTTTTCCCGGCGGAAGCCAGTGGCGGGGTGAAAATGATAAAAGCGCTGCTTGGTCCTTACGCGAACCTGCAAATTATGCCGACAGGCGGCATCAGCACGGCAAATATTAAAGACTACCTTACTATTCCTAATGTGGTGGCTTGCGGCGGTTCTTGGTTTGTGGATAAAGCCTTGATTAAAGCGAAAAACTGGGCTGAAATCGGGCGTCTGGTGCGGGAAGCGGTTGAATTGGTTCGTTAAACCTATTGCAAAAACAGCGAAAAAACGACCGCACTTTTGGGGCCACCGATGGAATTTAAGTGGGTTACGTTTCAAAATCCCCGGTAAAAGTTAAATAGATCTCAATGAATGTGGCTAGTAAAGTGCGGTCGGTTTTGGCGGAGTTTCTCTCATTTTGGTAAAATAGAAATTGTCCGCTTGACGCGTATTAAAAATGAATCGGCTCTAATGTGATTTTCTGCAGTTCTGTCGGGAATAATAGTCAGAGAGTGTAATATTGCGACGTTTACCGGACTTTTAGGCAACCAACTGTTAGGAGGCGGTATGACTCGACGGGATTATGAAAAAATCGACGGTTCTGCCTATGCCAATATTTATGCGGTCGGCGATTTACACGGTTGCTATGAATTATTTATGCGAGAACTTGAATCGGTCAAATTCGATACTACCCGGGATCTGGTTATTTCTGTGGGCGACCTGATTGATCGCGGTCCGCACAGCCTGTCCTGTTTGCGGTTAATTCGTAATTCCTGGTTTAAAGCGGTGAAAGGCAACCATGAATGCATGGCTATTGAGGGGTTGCTGGGGCAAGACGAGCATTATCAACGGCTATGGCTATATAACGCGGGAGACTGGGTTTTATCTTTAAATCCGACCGAACGAGCCGAAGTACTGGATTTACTTAAATTTTGTGCTGGCTTGCCGTTGGTTATCGAACTTAACGATGAGGGGTTTAAAACCGTTATCGCTCATGCTGATTATCCTTATGATCAATACCGTTTTGGCCGGCCCTTGACGCAGGAACAGGCAGTATGGGAGCGCAGACGGATTGAAATGCGCGACGAAACGGAAATCAAGGGCGCGGATGCATTTATATTCGGTCACACCCCGCTGAAACGGGTGATGCAGCTGGGCAATCGCCTGTATATCGATACCGGTGCCGTATTTTTCGGCAATCTGACGTTGCTCAGGTTGAAATAACTATGTGCAAAAACGGCGCTAAAAACGACCGCACTTGTAATTTTTTTCCTTTAAAAGAGCCGAAGTATTCATTTGTGTAAGTTGCCGTAACCTTCTGCTTGATAAGGGAAAATATTTATTACTTAAAACAAAATCGCTACCGTTTTATACAAAATGTTGATTTATAGCCGAAGATCAAAGCTTGATCTCGGCTTTTTTATTTGTTAGGGTAAAAAAGAAGTTCAAAATTCGAACGAAAAAATCAACATATTCAGGAGGTGAATAATGACGACGTCAGTAAAAATCTCTGTGAAAAATCTAACTAAAATCTTCGGGTCTCATCCTAAATCCGCTTTTAAATTATTACAAAACGGTAAAACCAAAGAGCAGATTTTCGCCGAAACCGGCTCGACCGTCGCGGTAAATAACGTATCTTTGGACATTATGGCCGGTGAAATCTTTGTGATTATGGGGTTATCCGGTTCGGGTAAATCGACGCTTATTCGTTTGCTGAACCGTTTGATTGAACCTTCCGCCGGGCATGTTTTTATCGGTGACGACGATATCGCCGAAATGTCGGAGAAAGCATTGCGCGCTGTTCGTCGCAAGCGTATCAGCATGGTATTTCAGTCTTTTGCCCTGATGCCGCATATGACTATTCTGGAAAATGTCGCTTTCGGGCTGGAACTTTCCGGCGTCAATTCAAAAAACCGCCGCCGGATGGCATTGGAAACCCTTGCCCGGGTCGGGTTGGAAGCCTACGCGGATGTTTATCCGGGCGAATTGTCCGGCGGTATGCAACAACGAGTTGGGTTGGCGCGGGCGTTGGCTAATGATCCCGAGATTCTGTTGATGGACGAGGCTTTTTCCGCGCTGGATCCTTTAATCCGAACAGAAATGCAGGACGAGTTGTTGCGTTTACAGGAAAATTCTGAGCGTACCATCGTGTTTATTTCCCATGATCTGGATGAGGCCATGCGTATCGGCAACCGCATCGCGATTATGCAGGACGGTCAGGTGATTCAGGTAGGCAGACCGGACGAAATTCTGCAAAATCCCGCCAATGATTATATCCGTTCCTTTATTCAAGGGGTTAACGTTTCTAACGTACTTTCCGCCAAGGACATCGCCAGTAAGCGTCATTTACTGAATATCGTACAGAAAAGCGAAGATGAAACACCGCACGTCGCTTTCAAATTGCTGGAACAGCATGAGCGGGATTTCGCCGTTGTGCTGGATCGTTACGGTTATTACAAGGGAATGGTATCCGTGGATTCGCTGCAACAGGCGAGAAGCAACCGACAATCGCTTTCGCAGAGTTTTATTGAGATAACCCCTCTCTCGCCGGAACAGTCGATTAGCGATATTATCAATGATGTGGCGACTACCCGCGAACCACTGCCTGTGGTGGATGATAAAGGCCATTATTACGGTGTGGTAACTAAAGTAAAAGTATTACAAACACTTGACAGGGGGACAGAGGCATGACGACAGAAAATATAAGGACAGCGGACCCCTGGGAAGCCACCCTACAGGCGGCGCAGCAGGATAACGCTTATGCCTGGTTACAGGGCTCGGAACAGTCGCAGGACTTTAATTGGATGTATCCGTTTGATCATACGCTGGTCCCCTTCGGAGATTGGGTTGAAAGCCTGATCAACTGGTTAGTGACTCATTTAAGAAGCTTTTTTCAGTTTATCAGCGCACCCATTGATTATATCCTCAGTCTGTTTCAGACATCGCTTAATGTGTTGCCGCCGACGGTAATGATTATCCTGTTCACATTGCTGGTTTGGCAGTTTACCCATTTCAGACTGGCGCTGGCTACCTTGTTATCGATTACACTTATCGGTGCCGTGGGGGCCTGGAACGAAATGATGATCACGCTTGCCTTAGTGTTGACCTCAGTGTCTTTTTGTCTGCTGATCGGACTGCCGCTCGGTATATGGATGGCACGTTCGACACGCGCCTCGGCCATCGTTAAACCTGTTCTGGACGCCATGCAGACCACGCCGGCCTTTGTTTATTTGGTCCCGATTGTCATGCTGTTCGGTATCGGCAACGTTCCGGGGGTGGTGGTGACCATTATTTTCGCCCTGCCGCCCATTGTCCGGTTAACCATTTTGGGCATTCAGCAGGTTCCCGAAGCGCTGATTGAAGCGGCGCAGGCCTTCGGCGCAAGTAAAAAACAGTTGTTGTATAAGGTTCAGTTGCCGTTGGCCATGCCGTCTATTATGGCGGGGGTTAACCAAACCCTGATGTTGTCTTTATCCATGGTCGTTATCGCCTCTATGATCGCGGTGGGCGGTTTGGGCCAGATGGTTCTGCGCGGCATCGGCCGGTTGGATATGGGGGAAGCCGCGACCGGCGGATTGGGTATCGTACTGATGGCGATTGTATTGGACCGCCTGACCCAGAAAATTGCGGAAAATATGCATAGCCAGCATAAGGTTCGCTGGTATGAACGCGGTATTACCGGGCTGTTTATCCGCAAAAAATAAGGAGAAACTATGGCTTATCCGATGAAATTAACGATATTGTTTTCTCTTGCCTTATTTGCAAGCAATGCCGTCCGGGCGGACGATAAGGCGATTCAGCCGTTGCAGAGCCCTCTCGCGGAAGAAACCTTCCAGACGTTGATTGTGGTTAAAGCGCTGGAAGAGCTGGGGTATCGGGTTAATCCGCCGAAAGAGGTGGATTACAATGTGGCTTTCACCTCCATTGCCAACGGCGATGCCACTTTTATGGCCGTGCATTGGTTGCCGTTACAGGCGGACAAATACGCCAATGCGGGCGGCGATAGGAAATTATACCGACAGGGGACCTTCGTTGAAGGCGCGGTGCAGGGTTATATGATCGATAAAAAAACCGCCGATACCTACAATATTACCAATCTGGCTCAGCTGAAAGATCCTAAGCTTGCCAAACTGTTCGATACGAACGGCAACGGCAAGGCCGATTTAATCGGTTGCAGTCCCGGCTGGAGCTGCGAATATACGGTCAGTCAACATATTGACGGTTACGGCTTAAGCCGGACGGTTGAAGTCACTCAAGGCAATTATTCAGCGCTGATCGCTAACACCATTGCACAGTATCAAAACGGTAAATCCATTCTTTATTATACCTGGACACCTTACTGGGTTAGCGGTGTGCTGGTTCCGGGCAAAGATGTCGTGTGGCTGCAGGTGCCGAACCGGCCTGATCCGGGTAAAACCGTCGCCGACACCAATCTCGCGAACGGTAAAAATTACGGTTTTACCGTCAGTTCCATGCATATCGTTGCCAATAAAACCTTTACCGACGCCCACCCGGATGCGGCCAGACTGTTTGCGGTGATGCGGCTTCCGGCCGGTGACATCAGCGCGCAGAATATGGCTATGCGCAACGGACAAAATTCATCGCAGGATATTGAACGCCATGCCGAAGCCTGGATTAAATTTCACCGGGTGCAATTTGACGAATGGATTAAACAGGCAAAATCGGCTAAAAACTGACCGCACTAAGAGCATTGCATTGGCGGTTTTGAATTAAATAAGAAAAGTTTTTAAAAGATAAAAGCCTCGTTTCCGAGGCTTTTTTGTCGGTTAATCAGGCGGCAAGCAATTCCGGCAAGCGATAAACCGCATAGCAGAAAAGTATAAAAATCATTGCGAGAATTGTTTGTTCAAATCCTTTTAATTTAAATTTGCCGTGGAATTTGCGATGGGAATATAAAAAGAGCAAAATACCCGGCACATACAGCACCACGGATAACAACAAATATTGTAAGCCGGCGGCGTAAACAATCCATAAACCGTAAATTGAAGCCATAAAGCCGGTTAATTTTATATACCAGGCGGAGTTGGTTTGTATGGCTAATTTAAATAAATAGGCACCGATTAAGAAATATGGGATCAGGATCATTGAAGTTGAGATAAGCAATAAGGTGTTATAGCTTTGTTCAAAAACAAATACCAGAATTAAACAGAATTGAACAATAAATCCGGTGAACCATAACGAATTAATCGGCGTACTGTTTTCGTTTAATTTATCCAAAATTTTCGGGAACGCACCCTTTTGGGCTCCTCGGTATGGAATTTCCGCCGAATACATTGTCCAGCTGATATAAGAAGCCAGCACGGAGACAATCAGACAGGCGGTGATAATAACTTTGCCCGTCGGTCCCATCATGGCGTCAAGCAGCGGACCCATTGACGGATTCGGCATCTCGGCGATAGTTTCGCGGGGGAGAATACCGAGCGCAAGAATGGTGATGGCAACATATAACGCCAGAGCGATAAGAATACCTAAAACCGTCGCCAGCCCCACATCAGTCCGTTTTTTTGCATGAGCGGAAAGCACGGAAGCGCCTTCTACCCCGGTGAAGACCCAAAGTGTGATAAGCATGGTGTCTTTAACCTGATCGCCTATATTGTTATTCAGTGCACTTGCTTTTACGTCGGAATTGAAAATATCCGTATCAAAGAACCAAAAACCAAGTAAGATAAAGAGTACTAAAGGAGCAACTTTTACAAAAGTCGCCACCAGATTTACCGAAGCCGCTTCTTTTATCCCGCCGGCAATCAGCGCATGCACTAACCAAACGATAATGGAGGAGCCGATAAACGAAGCAACGGTATTGCCCTGTCCGAAAATAACGGTATTTTCAGAATCGGTGAATACGCCCAAGCCTTCAAAGGCGACGGTTAAATAGCCGACGATCCCGATTGTCGCACAAAGCCAATATCCCCAAGCGGACATAAATCCCATCAAATCGCCGAAACCTTCACGGGCGTAGGTATAGATTCCGCCGTCCAGCTCGGGGCGAAGGCGAGAGATAAAGAAAAAGGATAAACCGAGGAAGATGATTCCGATCCCGGTAATCAGCCAGCCGATAGAAATCGCTTCCGCACCGGCTACGGCGGCCATATTTTGCGGCAGGCTGAAAATACCGGATCCGATCATTGAACTAAGCACTAATGCGGTAAGAGAGAGAAGTCCGATTTTTTTATTTGACATTTATTATTCCATTTATTTTATTGAATTATTTTAAATTTTTTGCCAGAGTTTCAATATATTCCACACCGATACCGCAACAGCCGCCGATAATTGAGGCGCCCTGTGCCGTCCATTTTTTTGCCCAGGCTAAATAAGCGGGCGGATCCAAATCTTTTCGGACTTCGTCTAAACCGTCATTTGCTGTTGCATCTTTAGGTTGAGGGGCAAAGGCATTTGCATAAGCGCCGGTTTGAATGTGCGTGGCGTTTAATGCGGTTAGAGTCGCCGTTGTGACTGCTAGCGCTTCACCGATCACTTCAGGTTGACAGCAGTTGAAAAGAATAGCGTCAACCCCTAAATCGACCATTTTTTCTACCGCACTTTTTACCGTTTCGCCCGAACGCAATTGCGGTTCGCAGGTCAGTTCGTCATCCGTTAAGGTAAAGGAAACCCAAAACGGGCGATCGTCTTTTGGCAACAAGGCTTTAATAGAAACCGGTTCGATGATGGCGCTTTGAGTTTCGCAAAGCCAAATATCCACATAAGGAGAAAGCCCGTCGATGAGCGGTTGAGCAATTTCGGCAAAACGTTCAGGTTGAATTAAATCGGCGCGATAAGAACCGAACATCGGCGGCAGAGAGCCGGCAATTTTAGTGGTTAAAACTCCGGAATTTTTGACCGCACTTTTTGCTAAGCGACCGGCAAGATCCGCAAGCGTTTTGCCGTCGGTATGAAACCGTTGTTCGCCGATATGAAAAGGCACAACGGCATAACTGTCGGTGGTAATTACCTCTGCGCCGTGTGCGATAAAATCTTCGTGTACCGCCTGTACTGCGCTTGGTTCTTCGTAAAGGGCGCAGGCGGACCATTCGGGTTGACGGAAAGGTGCGTTGCGACGCATTAATTCACGGCTCATTCCACCGTCTAGAATTGTGATTGGCATATGATGTTTCCTTTGATTAGGGTCTGTTTATAAAAGATAAACAGACCCTCTATTTTGTGTAGAAATCGGGGCTCACGGGTGTTTCAAAAAATTTTATATAAAAATACCGCACTTTTATAAAAGTGCGGTATTTTTTTAGCAATTTTTTTAGATCAAAAAATTATAATTTAGATATGAATTAAACATTGAAGCGGAAGTGCATAACATCTCCGTCCTGTACGATGTAGTCTTTTCCTTCCAAACGCCATTTACCCGCATCTTTTGCACCCTGTTCGCCTTTATACTGAATGAAATCATCATAACCGATAACTTCGGCACGGATAAAACCTTTTTCAAAGTCGGTATGAATCACGGCGGCCGCTTTTGGTGCGGTAGCGCCTACGGCAACCGTCCAGGCTCGCACTTCTTTAACACCGGCGGTGAAATAGGTTTGCAGGTTTAATAGTTTGTAACCGGCACGAATAACGCGGTTTAAACCCGGTTCTTCAATGCCCAAATCCTGTAAAAATTCCACTTTTTCTTCATCGTCTAATTCGGCGATTTCAGATTCGATGGCGGCACAAACCGGCACTACAACCGCGCCTTCCTTTTCTGCAATTTCACGCACGCGATCAAGGTACGGATTGTTTTCAAAACCGTCTTCGTTCACGTTTGCGATATACATAGTCGGTTTTAAGGTTAAAAAGTTGTAGCCTTTGATAGCCTGTAATTCTTCTTTATCTAAATCGACAGAACGAATCATGCCGGCATTTTCTAATACAGGAAGCAGTTTTTCCATCACTGAAAGTTCGAATTTAGCCTCTTTATCGCCGCCTTTAGCACGTTTTTGCAAGCGTTGAATGGCACGTTCGCAGCTGTCTAAATCCGCTAAAGCCAATTCCGTATTGATGGTATCGATATCGTCAGCCGGGTTGATTTGACCCGAAACATGGACGATATCATCATTTTCAAAACAACGTACTACATGACCGATAGCATCGGTTTCGCGAATATTCGCCAGAAATTTATTTCCCAGCCCCTCGCCTTTGCTTGCGCCGGCAACCAAACCTGCGATATCCACAAATTCCATTGTGGTCGGTAGTGTGCGTTCCGGTTTGACGATTTCC
Source organism: [Mannheimia] succiniciproducens MBEL55E (assembly GCF_000007745.1). Lineage (GTDB taxonomy): Bacteria > Pseudomonadota > Gammaproteobacteria > Enterobacterales > Pasteurellaceae > Basfia > Basfia succiniciproducens. The sequence continues at coordinate 518,706 of NC_006300.1, forward strand.
GCCAATGCGTCTAAACGAGGATCAGGCATAGGTACAACGCCTGTATTCGGTTCGATAGTACAGAACGGATAGTTTGCCGCTTCAATACCTGCTTTTGTTAATGCGTTGAATAAAGTTGACTTACCTACGTTCGGCAAGCCGACAATGCCACATTTAAATCCCATTTTTTGTTCCTATTTTTTATTTGAATTTGATTCGGTATTTTTTTGATTACGCTTTAAAACCGTTTAAACGATTGGTTGCTTTGGTAATGCCGTCTTTTAACAGAATTTCCATACAACTTGCCGCTTCGTCCAAGGCTTTATCGATTGCCGACCGGTCGATCGGCGAAGGTTTGCTCAATACGTAAGCGGAAACCAGATTTTTATCGCCCGGATGACCGATTCCGATACGCAAACGGTAAAAATTTTTATTATTTGCTAATTGCGCAATGGTATCTTTAAGCCCGTTATGTCCGCCGTGGCCGCCGCCCTGCTTGATTTTCGCCACGCCCGGCGGCAAATCCAGTTCGTCATGAATAACCAGAATTTCTTCCGGTTTAATTCGGTAAAACGTCGCTAACGCACCAACGGCTTTACCGCTTAAATTCATAAAAGTGGTCGGAATGAGAAAACGGACTTCTTCACCGCCGATAACGGCTCGAGCGGTTTTTCCAAAGAATTTAGCCTCATCTTTTAAATTAAAATTAAAGCGACGAGCCAGCCTTTCCACCAGCCATTCCCCCGCATTATGACGGGTATCCGCATATTTATCGCCCGGGTTGCCAAGACCCACGATTAATTTGATTTCAGACATTATTATTCCTGCCAGTCAAAAATGGTGTGAAGTATAGCCTAAATTGCCTTTTAATTCTACTTAACCGTTGCGGTATTGACTTTGATAATCGGCAATTGGGGGATTTTTTTAAAACTTCGCGTCAAAGGGCAAGGACCAGTACGCCGGCTAAAATCAGAATGGAACCGGTAATTAATTTAATGCTGATAGGTTCACCCAAAATAACAATGCCCAGAACGATAGCGATGACGACGCTGAGCTTATCGATAGGAGCGACCCAGGATGCCGGCGCCAGTTGCAATGCCCGGTAGTAACAAAGCCAGGAAAGCCCGGTGGCGACGCCCGAAAGAATTAAAAACATAAGCGGACGAACGGCAATATGTTGCGGTAGCTGCCATTCGTTTCGCATGGAGATAACGCCGGCGGAGACGAATAATACCACGATCGTGCGGATAAAGGTGGCTAAATTGCTATTTATCCCTTCAACGCCGAGTTTGCCCAAAATGGCGGTGAGACCGGCGAAAAATGCCGAGCCGAAAGCTAGTGTTAACCAATTCATAGCGGACCTTATTTGAATTAAATTACGGATTTATGTTGAAAACATAGGAAAACTGCGGTGAAAAAACCTTGTTTTTTGTCACCGCGGTTTTCGGCTATAATAGCATAAATTTATTGAGGTAAGCCCATTTATAACGAGGTTTCCATGGCTCAAATTAACATCGAAATTACTTATGCTTTTCCGGAACATTATTATTTAAAAAAATTTACTCTGGATGAAGGCACCACGGTGCAAAGCGCCATTTTACAATCGGGAATTCTACAGCAGTTTACCGACATTGATTTGCGGGAAAATAAAATCGGCATTTTTAGCCGTCCTGTAAAATTGACGGATAGTCTCAACGATGGCGATCGTATTGAAATTTATCGTCCTTTATTAGCGGATCCGAAAGAAATCCGCCGGAAACGTGCGGCGCAACAGGCAAAAGACCAGGAAGAAAAGAAAAAAGCGGAAAAATCAGCGAATAAGGAAAATTAATATGTCACGCAAATTTTGTTTACCCAAGCATATCTCTGCCGAAGATTTTTTACGGGATTACTGGCAAAAGAAACCTTTAATCATCCGTAACGGTTTGCCTGAAATTGTAGGTATGTTTGAGCCTGAAGATATTCTTGAACTTGCACAAAACGAAGATGTGACCGCTCGCTTATTAAAACAGTTTTCGGAAGACAGCTGGACTTTCACGCCAAGCCCGCTTACTGAGCGGGATTTTACCGAATTGCCGGAAAAATGGTCGGTATTGGTTCAGAATATGGAACAATGGTCTGCGGAGTTAGGTCGGTTGTGGAATCTATTCGGTTTTATACCGCAATGGCAGCGGGACGATATTATGGTGTCTTATGCGCCGGCGGGCGGTTCGGTGGGTAAGCATTACGACGAATATGACGTGTTTTTAGTGCAAGGTTACGGACAGCGACGTTGGCAGTTAGGTAAATGGTGCGATCCGAGTACCGAATTTAAACCTAATCAGCCGATTCGTATTTTCGACGATATGGGCGAGCTGGTAGTGGACGAGGTTATGAACCCGGGAGATATTCTGTATATTCCTTCCCGTATGGCGCATTACGGCGTGGCGCAAAGCGATTGCCTGACCTTCTCGTTCGGTTTGCGTTATCCGAATCTTAGCGATTTAATGGAGCGGATTCAGCACGGCTTTTGTTATCAAAACCCGGAAATTGACCTTAACGAATTTAGTATTCCCCTGCGTTTAAATCAATCGGCACAACCAACCGGCAAATTAAGCGAGACCGAGATTCAGGCAATGAAACGGCAATTGTTAGAGAAACTGACAAGTTCACCACAATTTGACCGTTTGTTCCGGCAAGCGGTCGCCTCTGCGGTTAGTTCACGCCGTTATGAAATGCTGGTAAGCGATGAGATTTCCGAGCCTGAAGAAGTGCTTACGGCTCTTGAAAACGGCGCCAAGCTTCTGCAGGATAACAACTGTAAGCTGGTTTATACCTCAAATCCGTTGTGTATTTACGCAAACGGCGAGTGGTTAGATGAATTAAATTCCGTAGAAGCGGAAATATTAAAACGCTTGGCCGACGGCGAAGCCCTTGCTCTTACGGATTTAATGCAGTTGATTCAGCAAACGGACGAGCGGGATTTAGCCATGGATTTATTGCTGGACGGTATTTGTAACTGGCTGGATGACGGCTGGATATTGTTAAATTAAGGGTAATACGAATCAGTGATGAACGAAAATATTTATTCCGTTTCGCAGCTTAACTATTCGGTGCGGCAACTGCTTGAAGGGCAGTTAGGTTTGGTATGGCTTACCGGTGAGATTTCGAATTTCAGTCAGCCCGTATCGGGGCATTGGTATCTCACTTTGAAAGATGAAAACGCACAGGTGCGTTGCGCGATGTTTCGCATGAAGAATATGCGTGTCGCCTTTCGTCCGCAAAACGGAATGCAGGTTCTGGTTCGCGCTAATGTCAGTTTATACGAACCACGGGGCGATTATCAGCTTATTATTGAGTCTATGCATCCTGCCGGCGAAGGGTTTTTGCAACAGCAATTTGAGGCGCTGAAAATAAAGCTCGCCGCCGAGGGCTTGTTTGCGCAAAATCTTAAGAAAAATTTACCGCACTTTGCGAAAACCGTCGGTATCGTCACTTCGCCAACGGGTGCAGCCTTGCAGGATATTCTGAATATTTTACAACGCAGGGATCCAAGCCTGAAAATTATTATTTACCCGACTGCAGTGCAGGGGAAAGATGCCGCCAATGAAATCGTGCAAATGATTGAACTGGCGAATTTGCGTAATGAAGCGGACGTATTGATTGTCGGGCGGGGTGGCGGTTCGTTGGAAGATCTTTGGTGTTTTAACGAAGAAACGGTGGCTCGGGCGATTTTTCGTTCAAGTATACCGGTGATTAGTGCGGTAGGCCATGAAACCGACGTGACGATCGCCGATTTTGTGGCGGATGTGCGAGCGCCGACCCCATCGGCTGCGGCGGAATTAGTCAGCCGTAACCAACAGGAATTATTCCAGCAATTACAGTATAAACGTCAGCGTTTGGAAATGGCGTTAGATCGCTTATTTAATGAAAAGCAGCAACATTTGCAACGTTTTTTATTGCGCTTGCAAAACCGGCACCCGAGCGCCCGGCTGCTTGCGCAACGACAACAGACCGGTCAACTGGAACATCGGTTAAATTCGGCAATTCGGCGATTGTTAGATAAAAATCACTATAAATTGACCGCACTTTGCGAACGTTTAGAAAAAAATCCGTTGCCTTATCTGGTGCGGCAGCAAAACTATCACATTGTTCAACTGGCGACAAACCTTGATTTTGCCCTGAAACGGTTAATAGTCAGCAAACAGACTTCGCTTTCAGCCCTTTGCGGCAAGTTAGACGGATTAAGCCCTCTGAAAGTATTAGCCCGCGGTTATTCCATTGCGGAAACGGAGCAAGGAGAAACCATAAGCAGTGTGAATCAAGTCGAAACCGGGGATAAAATTAAAACCCGGTTGCGCGACGGGGTAATTGTCAGTAAGGTTATTTAAATCTCATCGTCTTTCCAATTAAATTTTCAATTTAAATTCATTCATCAGTGATCGCTAAGGAAAATTGTTCCGTAGTGATCATTTGATCAATTTTAATCCTATCTAAGTCCTACGAAATTAATAAAAGTTCAGTACAAATTTAAGGAATAATGTGACTTAAATCACAAATATGAAATAATGTTTCAAAAAAATATTTTGAATATTATTTTTTATGTAACTAAATTATTTTGTTTTTTGAATTTTTAATTAGATCAATGGGTTATATTTTTGAATAAAATTTAAAATTAAAAATAAAATTTTAGAAATGTGATTTTGATCTCATTTTAAAATATTGTTTTATTTTTATAACTTGTTGAAATATAAAGAATTAATGTTTTTTACCTAATTTGACATAGTGTTTCAATTCTTTTAGATTCTGCTTGAAATTTATTTCCACTGTAAATTTTTATTCCTCTGTATTTTTAATTGAAAAACACTAAGGTAGGTTAGTCATGAAAAAGACGATTATCGCATTAATTACTTCTGCATTATTTTTCTCCGGCGGCGCCAGTGCCGTAACCGTATATAGCGCCGAAGGAACTAAAGTTAATTTGGACGGACGCGCATCATTTGAATTAATTAATCGCACGGATAAACGAAGTGATCTTATTGACCGCGGATCCCGTGTGAGAATTCACGCTTATCAAGATATCGGTTCCGGCTTTACTGCGTTGGCTAATGTGGAAATTCGTTTTACGAAAGACGGTGATATCGGTAATCAAATATACACAAAACGTTTATACGGCGGATTCCAACATAAATTAGGTTCTTTAACCTTCGGTAAACAGGCGTTATTGGCGGATAGTATCGGTTATTCAAACTTTACTTATGAATTGGGTAAAATAACTATGATGCCGAAAGATGCGGACAAAGCGGTTCGTTTATTAACCGATTGGTTTTACGGTTTTCGTTTCGGTGCCGATTATGTGTTCGGTACCAGTGAAAAATACGATGATTCCGATAGAGAGCTTGCCAATAAAAATCGCGCTTATGAATTAGCTATGTTCTATAACAACAAATTCGGTGAGTTTAATGTGAAAGGTGCTGTGGCATACAGCCAACAAAAAGCGGGCACGTTGGCAAAAGACGAATATGATAAAAAAGCTATGAGTACTTCGGTTCAACTTGGTTACGGCAAAGGCGCGGTAGGTTTTGACTGGACTAAAGGTAAATCCATTGAAGGCAAAAAAGATTTCAAATTCCGTGTAGGTAATAACAAATTTGAAGAAATTAACTTATTTGAAGTCGGGGCTAAATATGCGGTTACCGATAAAAATAATGTTTATGCGGAATATTTGTGGGGTACCGGTGAAATCCAGGGACAAGATGACGGCAAATTTAAAGGTTGGTTCTTAGGTGCTGATCATCAATTTAACAAACGCGTTGTTACCTATTTAGAAGGCGGTTCCTTTAAAACTAAACGTTCGGGGGACACGCTTGAAAAAGAAAAACGTATTGCTTTAGGTTTACGAGTTTATTTCTAATTTTTAATATCTATAGAATAATAAACCGCACTAAAAAGTGCGGTTTATTTTTGAGAAATTTTATTGCGATATCGTCGCTAATATTTGTTAATAAATATATTATTAAACAGCCGGATTAAATTAACCGAGCTGTTTAATTTTTATGGAGCTAAAATTTCCGGATAATCGTGATAACCGATTTGTTCGGAAATATTTTTACCGGCAACTTGTAATAAATTTACCAACTGCGGTAATTTTTCTTCTTCAAAACGAATCGTCGGTATCGAAATAGAAAGACCGGCAATAATCCGTCCGAATCGATTATAAATCGGTGCGGCTACGCAGCGTAATCCCGGTTCCTGTTCTTCGTTATCTTCCGCATAATGCTGTTTGCGGACTTTTTCTATTTCTTCAATAAGCTGATCAATATTTTCTAATGTTTTGCTGGTGTGTTTTACGAAAGTTAAGTCAGCGAGCAATTCTCTGATTTCTTTGTTGGTTAACCCCGAAAGTAACACTTTGCCTATTGCGGTGCTATAAATCGGATTTCTTCTGCCTATTCTGGAATACATTCTCAGATTGTAACCGGAATCAATTTTATGCAAATAGATAATTTCTGTGCCGTCTAATGTACCTAAGTGTAAGGTTTCATTAGTTTGTCGGGAAATATAAGACATTTCATGATTGGCTAAACCGATAATATCCGCATATTCCAGGGCTTTTGCCCCGACTTCAAAAAGTTTTAAAGTCAGCGTATATTTTTCGGTTTCACCTTCTTGGGAAACGAAACCCAGAGTTTTCATCGTTTGTAAGAAACGGTATGTGGTGCTTTTTGACATCATTAACCGTTGAGCCAGCTCAGTAATGCCAATTTCTTTTTGCTCTGCTAAAGCTTCAATAATGCCGAAAACTTTTAGCACGGAAGATACTGCTTCGGGTTGGTTTTCTTTTTCCATGATGATTTATTACCGTGTTTGCTATTGAATAAAATCTACCATTAAATATAAAGATATGATAGCACAGAAAATATTATTTTTTTAAATTTATTTTATTAAAAATAAAAATGAAATTATGTTTTATATTTATTGCAATGTTTTTTTGTTAAGAGTATGATGGTGTTACTTTAAAGGTAAAGGTGATGTTCTTTAAGTGGTAAACACACTGTTAATACATTTTCTACATAGGAGAATTTACATGAACTTATTTGATTTAACAGGAAAAGTTGCATTAGTAACCGGTTGTAACACGGGTCTTGGTCAGGGAATGGCTTTAGGCTTAGCACAGGCAGGGTGCGATATTGTCGGCGTGAATTTAGTCGAACCTTTAGATACCAAAGAAAAAATCGAAGCCTTAGGCCGTAAATTCGTTAATATCGAAGCGAACCTGATGAAACAGGAAGGCCTTACGGACGTTGTAGAAAAAGCGGTTAGTGTTTTCGGCAAAATTGATATTTTAGTGAATAATGCCGGTATTATCCGTCGTGAAGATGCTATTGATTTTTCCGAACAAAACTGGGACGACGTGATTAATATTAACTTAAAAACGGTATTTTTCCTTTCTCAACTTGTGGCTAAACAATTTATCGCCCAAGGTCACGGCGGTAAAATTATTAATGTTGCGTCAATGCTTTCTTTCCAGGGCGGTATTCGCGTGCCTTCTTACACCGCATCAAAAAGTGCGATTATGGGTATAACCCGCGCAATGGCAAACGAATGGGCAAAATATAACATTAATGTGAATGCCGTCGCTCCGGGCTATATGGCAACGGATAACACCGCGGCATTACGCGCGGATGAAGCTCGCAGTAAAGAAATTTTAGATCGTATTCCCGCCGGTCGTTGGGGGACACCGAATGATTTAGTCGGACCTTGCGTATTCCTGGCTTCTGCAGCAGGTGATTACGTAAACGGTTATACAGTCGCAGTTGACGGCGGTTGGTTAGCACGTTAATCGAACTGAAGAATTTATTATTTAATAAGGAAATCAATATGAAAATTGCATTAATGATGGAAAATAGCCAAGCGGCGAAAAATGCCGTGGTGTTAAAAGAACTTAAAGGCGTTGTGGATCCTAAAGGTTATTCGGTATTTAATGTAGGAATGAGTGATGAAAACGATCATCACTTGACTTATATCCACTTAGGTATTATGGCAAGTATTTTACTTAACTCCAAAGCGGTGGATTTTGTGGTAACCGGCTGCGGTACGGGGCAAGGGGCGATGATGTCGCTTAATTTACACCCGGGTGTGGTATGCGGATATTGTCTTGATCCGGCGGATGCGTTTTTATTCTGCCAAATCAATAACGGTAATGCGCTTGCACTGGCTTTTGCTAAAGGTTTTGGCTGGGGCGCCGAATTAAACGTTCGCTATATGTTTGAAAAAGCCTTTACGGGTGTTCGCGGCGAGGGTTATCCGATTGAGCGTAAAGAACCGCAAGTTCGTAATGCAGGCATTTTGAACGAAGTGAAAAAAGCGGTGGCGAAAGATAACTATTTAGACACTTTACGCGCTATTGACCCTGAATTGGTGAAAACCGCAGTAAGCGGCGAACGTTTTCAACAATGTTTCTTTGAAAATTGTCAGGATAAAGAAATTGAAGCTTTTGTGCGTGAAGTTTTAGCAAAATAGCAACCCGTATTAGACCTGCTTAGTTGTTGAATTAAGTAGGTCTAATCCAATTGAGGCTTGATAATGAAAAAAATAGCGATTTTGGGCGAGTGCATGATTGAGCTGAACGGCGAACCTTTTGGCCGAATGCGTCAAACTTACGGTGGCGATAGCTTAAATACTGCAACTTATTTGGCTCGAGTTAGCCGGCGAGAGCAATTTGAAATCTCTTATGTGTCGGCATTAGGCAAAGATAAGCTGAGTTTGGGTATGTTGGCGCATTGGCGGAATGACGGCATTAACACCGATTGTGTTTTATTAGATGAAAAACGTCAGCCGGGATTATACTTAATTCAGCTGGATGAAAAAGGCGAACGAACGTTTCTTTATTGGCGGAACCAATCGGCGGCTCGTTATTTACTGCAACATGAAGGTTATACCGAGGTACTGGCGAGATTGGCAACGGCGGATATGATTTATCTTAGCGGCATTTCGCTTGCAATTTTACCGGAAAATGACCGCACTTTGTTGATTCGGCAGCTCGGAAACCTGAAAAAAGCCGGGGTGAAAATCGCGTTTGACAGCAATTATCGCCCGGCATTGTGGGATAGCTTTCAACAAACACAAGCCTGTTATCAAGCCTTATTGCCCTTGGTCGATTTAGCCTTGGTAACCTTTGACGACGAACAATCCCTTTGGCGGGATGAAAATGTGCAGCAAACGATTTCCCGTTTGGTTCAATTAGGTGTCGGAACCGTTGTGGTGAAATCTGGTGAACATGGCGCCGTTTTTTATCATAACGGAGAAACTCAGCAAGTCGCGACTGAAGTTGTGCAGCGGGTTGTGGATACGACGTCAGCGGGCGATGCCTTCAACGCGGGCTTTTTAAACGGCTATTTACAGCAAAAATCTTTAGTCGATTGCTGCCGGCAAGGCAACAAATTAGCAGGCATTGTTATTCAACACAAAGGCGCTATTATTGATAAAACCGCAACTCAACATTTTATTCGGGAATTTAATTAAGGAATCATTATGGCTTATACAACAGCAGAAATTATTGAAAAACTGGGCGCTTTAAAAGTTGTTCCGGTTATTGCGTTAGATGACGCGGAAGATATTTTACCCTTAGCCGCTACCTTAGCTGAAAACGGTTTGCCGGTTGTGGAAATTACTTTCCGTTCGGCGGCGGCGGAAGAAGCCATTCGTCTATTGCGCCAAACTAACCCGGATATTTTAATCGCAGCAGGTACGGTATTAACGCCGGATCAAGTGGTTAGAGCGAAAAATGCCGGCGTGGACTGCATTGTAACTCCGGGATTTAATCCGAATATCGTGCGTTTATGTCAAGAATTGAATATTCCGATTACACCGGGCGTAAATAATCCGATGGCAATTGAAGGCGCCTTGGAATTGGGCGTTAGTGCAGTAAAATTCTTCCCGGCAGAAGCTTCGGGCGGAGTAAAAATGATTAAGGCGTTATTAGGCCCTTATCAACAATTACAAATTATGCCTACCGGCGGCATCAATGTGAACAATATTCGGGATTATTTAGCGATTCCGAATGTTGTTGCCTGCGGAGGTTCTTGGTTTGTGGAAAAATCATTAATTGCGAACAAACATTGGGATGAAATTGGCCGTTTAGTTCGCGAAGTATTGGCTTTAGTTAGATAGAGGCAGAAAATGTTTGTTTATAATCGTGAAATTCCGTTAGATGATCTTGGCGGCGGCGTGCAACGTAAAATTCTTGCATATAGTGAAAATATTATGTCCGTTGAAGTTCATTTTGAAAAAGGCGCAATAGGTTCATTGCATAGCCATCCGCATGAACAATTGACTTACGTACTATCCGGCAGTTTCGAATTCACAATCGGCGATGAAACAAAAATTGTGAACGCGGGCGACGTGCTTTATAAACAACCGAATGTGATGCACGGTTGCGTTTGTTTGGAAAAAGGCGTATTGCTCGATACATTTACACCAATGAGAAAAGATTTTATTAAATAACCGTATAGACCGTTACTCCTTAACTTCGTTGATTCTCTAGCACTACTTTTATGGTATCTTCTCGAACATAAAAGTTTTGGGACAATAGTTTACTATTGTCCCTTTTTTAGTGAAATAGACTATTCGCCGCTAATCAAGCGCATAAAATTCTGCAAAAACTCACCGCACTTTTACCCGCATTATGATAGAATCGCCGATAATTTTGTGAATCTCCGGGTGTTTTTATTGATGATGAAAAAATGTATTCGTTTTATTTTTCTGTTGCTTTTAATGTTCGCAGCTGCCGGATTTTGGGGCTACAATTATATTCAAAAATTGGTCAATGAACCCGTTAATATTAAAGCGGAACAATTACTTACTCTGGAGCGGGGGACTACCGGTAAAAAACTTTTTGCCTTGCTGGAAAAGGAAAATATCATTGCCGATAATATACTTTTCCCTTTGTTATTAAAACTTCAGCCCCAATTTAATAATGTAAAGGCGGGAACTTATTCATTAGAAGGCGTAAAAACTCTAGGCGATTTATTAACCTTGCTTAACAGCGGTAAAGAAGCGCAGTTCGCTTTACGTTTTACCGACGGCGAAACCTGGAAGCAGGTGAAAAAATCACTGGAAAACGCACCGCACTTGAAACATGAATTGAAAGATAAAACCGACGTTGAGGTTTTTCATCAATTTAAAGAGATGTTGCCCGAATTTGAGGTGCAAAATGCGTACAAAACCTTAGACGGCTGGATTTATCCCGATACGTATAATTACACGCCGAATTCTACGGATGTGGCTTTAGTCAAACGATCTGTCGAGCGAATGGTGAAAACGCTGGAAAAAGCATGGGCGGAACGTGATGAGGATTTGCCGTTGAATAATCCTTATGAAATGTTGATTCTTGCCTCTATTGTGGAAAAAGAAAGCGGTATTTCCGCCGAACGCGGAAAAATCGCCTCGGTGTTTGTTAATCGTCTGAAAGCCAAAATGAAGTTACAAACGGATCCGACGGTAATTTACGGCATGGGTGAAAGTTATCAGGGCAATATTCGTAAAAAAGATTTGGAATCGCCGACACCTTATAATACCTATGTGATTGACGGTTTGCCGCCTACACCGATTGCAAACCCGAGTGAAGATGCGTTAAACGCAGTTGCGCATCCTGAAAGGACGGACTTTTTATATTTTGTCGCCGACGGCTCGGGCGGGCATAAGTTCAGCCGTAGTCTGATTGAACACAACAAAGCGGTGCAGGAATATTTGCTTTGGTTGCGCCGGAATAAAAACAAATAATTCAGGCTAATTCGTTATTCTTTCTTACATTGAACAAAAATATGAACGGAAAATTTATCGTATTGGAAGGTTTGGAAGGCGCGGGCAAAACTACCGCCCGCCAAGCTGTTGTCGAGCAACTTAACGCGCTGGGTATAACGGATTTGCTTTTTACCCGCGAACCCGGCGGTACGCCGCTGGCGGAAAAGTTGCGAAATTTGATTAAGTATGAAACGGAAGAACCGGTTACGGATAAAGCCGAATTGCTGATGTTATATGCGGCGCGGATTCAACTGGTGGAAAATGTGATTAAACCCGCATTAGCGCAAGGGAAATGGGTTATCGGCGATCGCCATGATCTTTCTTCTCAGGCTTATCAGGGGGGCGGGCGCCAAATCGACAGCCATTTGTTAGAGACTCTGAAAAAAACGGTACTAGGCGATTTCGAACCGGATTTTACCCTTTATCTGGATTTATCGCCGGCAATAGGGTTGGCACGGGCTCGCGGACGCGGAGAATTGGATCGTATCGAGCAGCAAAATTTGGCTTTTTTTGACCGCACCCGCACACGTTATTTAGAATTGGTAAAAGATAATCCGAAAGCGGTGATCATTAATGCCGAGCAATCTATCGAACGGGTTACGGCGGATATTAAAACTGCGGTAAAAAATTGGGTAAATTCAATTTCGTTATGACAGCAATAATTTATCCTTGGCTCCAATCCTATTACGAAAGAATAACCGCTGCGTTTCAACAGGGGTATGGTCATCATGCTCTGTTGTTTCGTGCGGAGCAGGGGATAGGCGCAGACCAATTGATTCATGCCGTGGCAAACTGGCTGATGTGTCAGCATAGTTCTCCGCGACCTTGCGGAGAATGCCATAGTTGCCGATTGTTTGCCGCCGGCAACCATCCCGATGTGTATCAGCTGGCGCCTGTTGAAAACAAAGATATCGGCGTAGATCAGGTGCGCGAAATTAATGAAAAGGTTAGCCAGCGTGCGCAACAAAACGGTAATAAAGCGGTTTATGTGCAGAGCGCGGAACGTTTAACGGAAAGTGCCGCCAACGCTTTATTAAAAACGCTGGAAGAACCGCGACCAAATACTTATTTTTTATTAAATGCGGATTTATCGTCACCTTTAATGACGACGATTTATAGTCGCTGCCAAGTGTGGCTGATTAATACGCCGTCGGAACAACAAGCGCTGAATTGGTTGCAACTACATAATTACAGTGAAATTTCCGAAATTCAGACCGCACTTCGCATTAGTTACGGTCGTCCTTTATTGGCATTGCATTGTTTGGAACAGGGCTGGCTGGAAAAACGTCGTGAATTTTTTCGCGCCTTTTGGTTGTTTTATACCCGCCGTTCTCCTCTTGAATTATTGCCGCTGTTTGATAAGGAACTGATTCTGCAACAAGTGGATTGGCTTTTGGCATTTTTATCCGATGCGCTGAAAGATAAATTAAATATAACATCCGGTTGGATTTGCCGGGATTTAATCCGCGGCATCCAACAGTTCAATGAACGACAAACCGTCGCCGGCTTATTAACCGCAACTAAAATTATGCAAAAAGTGCGGTCGGATTTAGTGCAAATTAATGCGGTAAATCAGGAATTAATTTTGCTGGACGGTTTAACCCGCTTAATTACGGAAGTTTTTGAACATTAATACGGGCGTTTTCCCGCATGAAAATAAAATTATAAATCAGGAAAGTAAATATGTTTATTGTTGACAGTCATTGTCATTTAGATTCGTTAGATTATGAAAAATTACACAGCAATGTTGATGAGGTAATTGAAAAAGCGAAAGCAAGAGGGGTGAAACATTTGCTTTCCATCGGTGTTGCTTTAAATCGTTTTCAGGCGATGAAAACATTGTTGGCACATCGTGACGAGGTTTCTTTTTCTTGCGGCGTTCACCCATTGGATCTTGCCGGTGAAACTTTTGACCGTCAGCGTTTAGAGCGATATGCCAAAGATGAGAAAGTCATCGCAATCGGTGAAATCGGGCTGGATTATTATTATGATCAGGATCGTAAAAACGAGCAGTTAGACGCTTTTTCCCAGCAAATCGAAGTGGCGAATCAGTTAAATAAGCCGGTGATTGTTCATACCCGCGACGCCCGTGAAGATACGATTCGGTTATTACGGGAAAATCACGCGGAAAAGTGCGGCGGCGTTATTCATTGTTTTACGGAAAATCTGGAGTTTGCAAAACAAGCGCTAGATTTAGGGTTTTATATTTCCTGCTCGGGCATTGTGACCTTCAAAAATGCGGAAGAAATCCGTGATGTGGTTCGTTATGTGCCTGCGGATCGGCTGCTGGTGGAAACGGACTCTCCTTATCTTGCGCCGGTTCCTTATCGCGGCAAACAAAATCAACCGGCTTACACACGGGAAGTATGCGAATATGTGGCGGCGTTAAAAGGTGTTTCGGCGGAAGAATTCGCGTTGATTACAACGCAAAATTTTGAGCGTCTGTTTAAAATTAACGTGCTATAATCAACTCAATCTGTTGAAAAGGTGAAATCTATGCGTAAATTCATTAAATATTTTCTGCTAACGGTGGTTTTTGTATTCCATGTTGTTTTATTTGCAGGGATTAACTACGTATTCCCTCATTATGAAACCACCAAAATCACAGGCGTTGAAGTAAAACGTGTGGATAAAGACGGTCCGATAACCAAAGCTAATCCCGCCGACGGTCCGACCCGTGACGTTTATTATATTTATACTCAGCAACCGGACAAACAAAAACCGATGGTTTACCGTAACGAAGATACGCGCTGGGGATTTCCTTTCTATTTCAAATTCGGTTCCGCCGATTTACAGGCTAAAGCCTCAACCTTTGCGCAGGATCAACGGCTGGTAGAAATAAAATATTATGGCTGGCGAATTGTGATGTTTGACGAATTCCGTAATGCCGTATCAATGCGGGAAGTGACGGAAGATTCGGGCTCTCATCCGATTTTAAGTTATATTTTCTATTTTTTAGGCATAATTACTTTATTTTTCTCCATTCAATTAATTCGTGGCTGGTTTGACAGCGAAGCATAAGAATAAGGGCGCTAACGGCGTCCTGCTTTTCATTTAGGCGTCCTTAAATAAAGGTTAAGGCGCGAAGTAGAGTAAAAAAGAAAATTATGGGTTTATTTGAAGCAATATTTATTTTATTTCTGCTAATTGTGATTAGTGCGATTATTTCGTCTTCCGAGATTTCACTTGCGGGTGCAAGAAAGATTAAATTGCAAAGTTTAGCGAATGAAGGCGATACTCGTGCCGAAAAAGTACTGAAATTACAGGAACATCCGGGGCGTTTTATTACCGTGGTGCAAATCGGTCTGAATATGGTGGCGATTTTCGGCGGTATGATCGGTGAAAGTGCGCTGCGCCCTTATATCCAACAAACAATTCACCAATATACCAATGCGCCCTGGGTTGACGGCGCCGCTTCCTGCGCATCGTTTGTGGTGGTCACGGCAGCGTTTATTCTGCTGGCGGATTTAATGCCAAAACGCATTGCCATTACTTATCCGGAACAAGTGGCATTACGTACGGTAGGCGTGATGTCATTCTGTATTGTTATTTTCAAACCTTTGGTATTATTGTTCGATTCCGTGGCTAACGGTTTATTCCGTTTACTAAAAATCTCAACGGTACGACACGACAGCATGACTTCGGAAGATATTGTCGCTGTGGTGGATGCCGGTGCTGAGGCGGGCGTGTTGAAAGCGCAGGAGCATTATCTCATCGAAAATATTTTTGATATGCAGGAACGTACCGTCACCTCAACCATGACCACGAGAGAAAATATCGTCTTTTTGAACCGCACTTTTGACCGGCAGAAAGTCATGGAAACCCTAACTAAAGACAGCCATTCAAAAGTTTTGATTTGCGACAACGGCTTGGATCGTATTTTAGGTTATGTGGAATCACACACTTTGCTTACGCTTTATTTGCGGGAAGAGCAGGTTTCCCTGACGGATCAACGTATTTTGCGCAAACCCTTGTTTATTCCCGATACTTTATCGCTTTATGAAGTACTTGAGCTTTTCAAATCTTCCGGTGAGGATTTTGCGGTAATCGTTAACGAGTACGCCTTAGTTGTGGGTATTTGTACTTTAAACGATGTCATGAGCATTGTAATGGGCGAGTTGGTATCCAGCGAAGAAGAACAAATCGTCCGCCGTGACGAAGATTCGTGGCTTATTGACGGCGCAACGCCGTTGGAAGACGTAATGCGGGCCTTGAATATTGAAAGTTTTCCCGATTGGGAAAATTATGAAACTATCAGTGGCTTTATGATGTATATGTTACGTAAAATTCCAAAGAAAACAGATTTTGTACTTTACGATAAATATAAATTTGAAATTATCGATACGGAAAATTTCAAAATTGACCAATTGATGGTGTCGATTCGTAAAGATTTGAACGAGCAAAATTAGCCTCTAACTCAAATAATAAATAAAGATAAACAAACCCTAATGATGATGGGAGCGCTTTTAGCGCTCTTGTTATTTCATTCAACAACATAAGGATTTTTCATGCCAGAACCTCGTTTTGTCCATTTGCGTGTACATAGTGATTTTTCCATGATTGACGGAATAGCCAAAGTAAAACCTTTGGTGAAAACCTGTGTGCAGGAAAATATGGTGGCAATGGCGCTCACGGATTTTACTAACTTCTGCGGTTTAGTGAAGTTTTACGGTGAGGCGTTAGGTTCCGGTATCAAGCCGATTATGGGTGCCGATGTGTCGGTGAAAAGCGATCTTTGCGGTGACGAGCATTTTGAATTGACTTTATTGGCGAAAAATAATGCAGGCTATAAAAATATTACCTTATTGCTTTCTAAAGCCTATCAACGCGGTTATGAGGATGTGCCTTATATCGATCAGGATTGGTTGGCGGAATATAACGAAGGAATTATTGTTCTTTCCGGCGGTCGCAAAGGGGATGTAGGCAAAAAATTATTAAAAACCGGTGCCGCCGATGAAGTGGAAAGTGCGGTCGGTTTTTATCAAAAATATTTCCCCGATCATTATTATCTAAGCCTCAGCCGCACCGGTCATAACGAAGAAGAAACATATATTAAAACGGCCCTTAAGTTGGCCGAAAAACATAATTTACCCGTTGTCGCCACTAATGACGTAGTATTTTTAAAATCGGAGGATTTTGAAGCCCATGAAATCAGGGTAGCGATTCACGACGGTTTTACTCTAGATGATCCGAAACGCCCGAAACTTTATAGCGACCGGCAATATTTCCGTTCCGAACAGGAAATGTGTGAGCTTTTTGCCGATATTCCTTCCGCTCTGGAAAATACTTTATTGATTGCACAGCGTTGCAACGTGACCATCCGTTTGGGCGAATATTTCTTGCCTCAGTTCCCAACCGGCGAGTTGAGTACCGAAGATTATTTGATCAAGCGCGCTAAAGACGGCTTGGAAGAGCGTTTAAAGGTACTATTCCCCGATGAAAAAGAACGTGAGGAAAAGCGTCCCGCTTATGACGAGCGTTTAGATACCGAACTGGGCGTGATTAACCAGATGGGATTCCCCGGCTACTTTTTAATCGTAATGGAATTTATTCAGTGGTCGAAGGATAATAATATTCCGGTAGGGCCGGGGCGCGGTTCCGGTGCGGGATCATTAGTCGCTTACGCACTGAAAATTACGGATTTGGATCCTCTTGAATTCGATTTGCTGTTTGAACGTTTTCTAAATCCGGAACGGGTTTCTATGCCTGACTTCGACGTGGACTTCTGTATGGATAACCGCGATAAAGTGATAGAACATGTGGCGGATATGTACGGACGCGGCGCCGTATCGCAAATTATCACCTTTGGTACCATGGCGGCAAAAGCGGTAATTCGAGATGTAGGGCGGGTCTTAGGGCATCCTTACGGCTTTGTGGATCGTATTTCAAAACTGATTCCGCCGGATCCGGGTATGACTTTAGCTAAAGCTTTTGATGCCGAACCTCAACTGCAGCAGATTTACGATAGCGATGAAGAAGTCAAAGCGCTGATTGATATGGCGCGCAAACTGGAGGGGGTCACGCGTAATGCCGGTAAACATGCCGGCGGAGTGGTGATTTCACCGACTTTAATTACCGATTTCTCTCCTCTTTATTGCGATAGTGAAGGTAAACATCCTGTTACCCATTTTGATAAAAATGACGTGGAATATGCAGGGTTGGTCAAATTCGACTTTTTAGGTTTACGTACGCTTACCATCATTAAATGGGCGCTGGATATGATTAACGCCCGTATGGATCGGGATGGTAAGCCTCATATTGATATTAACCATATTCCGTTGGATGATCCCGAGTCTTTCAATTTATTGCTGAAATCGGAAACTACGGCGGTGTTCCAGTTGGAATCCCGCGGTATGAAAGACCTGATTAAACGTCTTCAGCCGGACTGTTTTGAGGATATTATCGCGTTGGTGGCTTTATTCCGTCCGGGACCGCTTGAATCCGGCATGGTGCAAAATTTTATCGACCGTAAACATGGACGTGAAGAAGTGGCGTACCCTGATGCGCAATATCAGCACGAATGTTTGAAACCGATTTTAGAGCCGACCTACGGCGTTATCGTTTATCAAGAACAGGTTATGCAAATCGCTCAGGAACTGGCCGGCTATACGCTGGGCGGGGCGGACTTATTACGCCGTGCCATGGGTAAGAAGAAACCGGAAGAAATGGCAAAACAACGTTCCGTATTCGAAAAGGGCGCTATCGAAAAAGGCATTGACGGCGAACTTGCCATGAAGATTTTCGACTTGGTGGAAAAATTTGCCGGTTACGGTTTTAATAAATCTCACTCGGCGGCTTACGCTTTGGTTTCATATCAAACCCTATGGCTGAAAACCCATTATCCGGCGGAATTTATGGCGGCGGTAATGACTTCCGAAATGGATAACACCGATAAGATTGTCGGGTTATATGACGAATGTTTGCGCATGGGATTAACCGTTACGCCGCCGGATATCAACACCGGCAAGCATCATTTCAGCGTAAATGATCACGGTGAAATCGTCTATGGTATCGGTGCGATTAAAGGCGTGGGCGAAGGTCCGATTGAAGCTCTTGTTTCAGCTCGTGAAAAAGGCGGGATTTTTAAAGATTTGTTTGATCTCTGTGCCCGCGTCGACTTGAAAAAAATTAACCGCCGTACCTTTGAAAGTCTGATTATGTCCGGCGCTTTTGATAAATTAGGACCGCACCGCGCCGCCCTTTCCAAAAATCTGGAAGATGCGCTGAAAGCTTCGGATCAGCATGCAAAAGATGAAGCGGCGGGGCAAGCCGATATGTTCGGCGTATTGACAGAAAGCCCGGAAGAGGTGGAAATCGCTTATGCGAATACGCCTCGCTGGTCGGAAAAACAAATTCTTGACGGCGAGCGGGAAACGCTGGGCTTATATTTGAGCAGCCATCCTATCAGCCGTTATTTGAAAGAATTATCCCATTACAGCCCGAATCGGTTGAAGGATTTAGTCCCGAATATTCGCGGGCAGGTCAGTACCGCCAGTGGCTTGGTGGTGGCTTCCCGTTTTGCGGTAACGAAAAAAGGTAACCGACTTGGTATCGCCACTCTTGACGACCGCTCCGGGCGCTTAGATATTACGCTATTTGCCGAAGCGTTAGAAAAATTCGGAGAGAAATTACAAAAAGACAGTGTCGTTGTGGTGTCCGGTCAGGTGAGTTTTGATGATTTCACTCAAGGTTTACGTATGTCGGTACGAGATTTAATGACCTTAGACGAAGCCCGCAGTCGTTATGCCAAGAGTTTAGCCATTAGTCTGAGTCAGCAACAAATTACGCCGCAGTTTCTCAAACGGTTTAAAAGCGTGATTGAACCTTATAGCGGCGGTACTATGCCGATTAATGTGTATTATCAAAGTCCGCAAGGCAGAGCGTTGTTAAAACTGGGCATTCAATGGTATATCAAACCGACGGACGAGCTATTAAGCGAGCTGGTGAATATGTTGGGTGAAAGTGCGGTAGAACTGGAATTTGAATAATGGAAAAAGTGCGGTCAAAAATTTCGTTTTTTTGGCCGCACTTTTCTGGTTTCTCTAAAGAAAAGGATAATTAATGAATAAAATATGAAAATTTTATTTGTTATCCGCATAAATTGTTTTTTCAGACGGCTTCCGATGAAACGGTCTGTCGTCTGAAAACTGAAATACTAATGGTTTTCCGGTATTTTATCTTCAGGCAGGATTAAGTTCAGAATCAGCGCCAATAGCGAACCTACGGTAATCCCCGAACCTAACACTTCTTTGAAAAAGTGCGGTAATTTATCAAGCAATTCCGGACGGGTTGTCACCGCTAAGCCGCATCCGATGGAAATGGCGATAATCAGCCCGTTGCGTTTACTTCGCGGGATATTATCTAACATCTGAATCCCCGCCGCGATAATCATTGCAAACATCATCAACCCGGCGCCGCCTAAAACAGGTAAAGGAATAGACACGATTAACGCCCCGAATACCGGGAATAAACCGGCTAACGCCAGTAGTACGCCGGTTAATGCAACCACATGGCGGCTTGCCACACCGGTTAACGAGATTACACCGATATTTTGTGAAAACGAGGAGAACGGAGTAGTGGACATAATCGCCGCTAATGCGGAGCCTAAACCGTCGCAAAGCACGCCGCCGCGTAAATGTTTGCCGGTGATTTCCGTTTGCGTAGCGTTACCGAGGGCTAAGAAATTACCGCTTGATTCGACAATAGTCACCAAATAAGCGATAGACATACCGATAATACCTGAAATCGGGAAGGCTAATCCGAAGTGCAGCGGTTGCGGTACGGCAAAAGTTTGCGCGTTATTCACGCCGTCAAAACTTACCCAACCTAAACAAAGCGCGACCACATAACCGGTCATCATACCGATGACGATCGCCGCCGCAGAGAAAATACCTTTTCCCCATTGCACAAGGGTAACCACAATCACTAAAACAAATGTCGCCATGAGCAGGTTTTCCGGTGTTGCATAATTTTCATCACCGACCTGACCGCCGGCAAACCAGTCAACGGCAACCGGAATTAAACTCAAACCGATCATCATTACCACAGTACCGGTTACGACAGGCGGGAAAAGTTTACGAATATAGGGCATAAAGAAACTGCCGATAATCATCACCAGAGAACCCACCAGAGAGGCGCCCATAATGCCGGCAACGCCGTATTCGCTAAAACCGATGGCTAAAGCGGCGGCAACAAAGGTAAAACTTGTTCCCATCACGCTTGGTAAACGAATTCCGATAGGTCCGATACCGCGACATTGAATAATTGTCACCACACCGGAAATTAACAACGCGGCGTTAACCAGCGTAATGGTATCTTCCGTCGGCAATTTTAATACGTTACCGATTACCAAAGGCACCGCAATAATACCACCGAGCGCCGCCAGTAAATGTTGCGCCGCAAGTAACAGACTCAAACCGAAGGGCGGTTTGTCTTCCACCGAATAAAGTAAATTATTGTTCATAGTTAAATCTCATAGAAAAAAGTAGGCGAATTATACTTGAAAATTTTCTTTAAGCAAACGTTTGCGTTTATTTCGTACGTTAGTTAAATTTGAGATTAAAAGTGCGGTCGGATTTGAGCGAATTTTTGTTATAGCGCAGTCTGTCCGATTTTATATATGGGGATTTGGTTTTGTTTTCGGAATGTACAAGTAGGACAAAGATGATGCGGATTGGGTAGCACCGACAAAATATGTTAAGGAAGATTAGTTTTAGGTGTAGTATAAAAAGGCAGATCAATAAAATCGGGAAAAATAACATGGCAAAACAAGATTTAAAACGACATATTTTTGATTATGTGCTTACCCAATACGGTTCGGAAGCGGAGTATTTGTGGAAAAGTTATCCTGATTTTGCGGTATTTCGTCATCAGGATAATCGCAAATGGTATGCCATTGTTATGAATGTGGAGAAAGAAAAGTTAGGGCTTGCCGGCAGCGGAAAAATAAATGTGATGAATGTGAAGTGCAGCCCTGAAATGCTGAGTCTGTTTTTAGCGCAAGAGGGTTTTTTACCTGCTTACCACATGAATAAATCGCATTGGCTAACCATTCGTTTAGACGGTTCAGTGGATAAAGAAACCGTTTGTTTTTTACTGAACGGCAGTTTTGATTTGACGGCGACCAAACAAGTGAAAAAGAAATTGGGTATTATGCGCTATTCAGAGTGGATTGTACCTGCCAACCCCAAATATTATGATGTAGAGAATGAGCTGCATGAGGGCAAGGAAATTTTTTGGAAGCAAAGTAATAATGTGGACGTGGACGATATCGTTTATATTTATGTGACAGAACCTACGGCGGCAATTCGTTATAAATGTTTAGTGCTGGAAGTAAATATTCCGTACAAATACCGGCATGAGGAATTACAAATTAAGCGGGTGATGAAAATTCGTTGTTTAAAAGAATATGACAGAAAGTTGTTCACCAGAGATAAAATGGCGCAATTCGGCGTTTCGGCCGTGAGAGGTCCGCGCCATATGCCTTATAGTTTAAAGCGGGAAATTGATAATTTGACAAATGATGAGGTAAGCGTTTAAAAGTGCGGTAGAAATTTTCGGAATTTTATTTTGATTTCTTTTTATTTCGACTTCTAAGGAACAATGTTTATGTCGATTTCGGCAAAATTAAAAGGTTGGCACTATGCTTTTGCCTGTTATGCAATTTGGGGAACATTCCCGATTTATTGGTATCCGTTAAATAGTTCCGCTATGCCTGCGGATCAAATTTTAGCGCAGCGGATTGTATGGTCGGTAGTATTTGCCGTTTTTCTGTTAATTATTTTTAAGCAGAGCAGAGCGGTTTTGAGAGCCTTTACCAAACCTAAAATTCTGGCGATCTTTTTTCTTTCTTCTTTTTTAATTGCGCTTAACTGGTTAGTTTATCTGTGGGCGATTACCAATCATCATGTGCTTGATGCGAGCCTTGGTTATTTTATCAATCCGTTATTTAATGTTTTTTTAGGGCGGTTGGTTTTTAAAGAACGATTAAATAAGCCTCAGCTTCTGGCGCTATGCTTTGCTACCGCCGGTATTCTTTGGCTGGCAATTCCGGCAGGACAGATTCCTTGGGTGGCGTTATTATTAGCCGGTAGTTTCGGATTTTATGCCTTAATCCGTAAATTAGCGCCGATGGAGGCTTTAGCTGGGTTAGCTTTAGAGACTTTATTACTTTCGCCTTTTGCATTAGCTTATTTATTCTTTTGTTATACCCAAAACACGCTGGTTTTTTCCGAATTAAATTCATTGCAATTGGGCGTATTATTAGGCTCTGGAGCAGCAACTACCATTCCATTGCTTTGGTTTGCTATGGGGGCAAGACAAATCTCGATGTCATTACTCGGTATGTTGCAATATATTTCGCCGACTCTCCAGTTTCTTTGCGGATCTCTGCTTTTCGGTGAGGCGCTATCTATTACCCGATTGATTGGATATAGTTTGGTTTGGATTGGCGTTGCGATATTTTTGTTGGCGATGAGAAAGAAAATGCAAAATAAATAGGGGCGCTAATAGCGCCCGTTGTTATATCTGGTAAAGCCTGATTACAATAAAAGTGCGGTAAAAATTTTCGAATTTTTGACCGCACTTTTAGTTTATTTGTTATCTGGAGACAACTTCTTTAGTAAATGCTTCCATTTCTGCTTTTCTCCATGGGGTAGAGAAGAACAGGGTATCTCTTTTACCGGATTCGCTATCTAGAGGTCGGACGCCGAATTCCTGACTTAATTTTTGTTGTACTTCAGGTGAAGTAAGCCAATGAATAAATACTAATGATGCAGCGGGATTAGGTGCATTTTTGGCAATGGTCGCAACATTACCGCCACCCGGCATACCGAATTGAGGTACATAGAATTTTAAACGGGTTGTGATAGCGCCTTGTTTTTGTAAACTGAACAAGTGATCCTGCCAGGCCGAAACAAGAACTAACTCACCGTCATTTAAACGGGTCAGGCTATCGGCGTTAGAGGCGGTACGAATCATGACATTTTTACGGGCATTAAACCATTCCCAGGTTTTTTTCCAGTTGGCTACTTGCGCCGCATCTACCGTAGGTGTCATATAATCATATTCACCGTTTACATAAACCAATGCGCGCTGGATAAAGGCATTTCCCGAACTGCCGCCGTTAGGGTCGGAATAGCCGAATTTTTTAGGATTTTGTTGGATATAATTTTCTACGTCTTGCCAGCTTTGAGGGAGTTGATCTTCTGTAATCCGTAGCGGATCATATGCAAAACCGGTTTGATTTCCCCAGTAACCGACGGCGGTTTCACCTAAATCCACACCTTGTAAGAAATGATTTAATTTACCGAAATTCGGTAACTGTTTGATGTTTGCCAATACGCCGTTATTTGTCACATTGCTAACCCGATCCGCACTGAGTACAACAACGTCCATTTTCCCTTTTTCTAAATTTTTTTCAGCAATAAGTTTATTGATATTGCCGTCTAAAGTACCTTCAGGCACTTTTACCTGAATACCGTATTGTTTTTCAAATTCTTTTACGAATACGCGGAATTGGGGTTGTAAATACCATACGCTGACGGTCAGTTTGCCCTCTTTCTTAGCTTGAGCTTCAATATCAGGCCAAGATTTATCGGTTAAATTTTCCGCTTGCGCAAAGTTTGCTACGGCGAGCGCCGTAATGGTGAGGGATAAGGCTTTTCGTAATATGTTTCGCATAGATTACTCCTTGCTTGTGTTAATTATGCTTTTCCTGTGGATTGAGATAAATAATTACCTTTTAATAATTTTTCGATAATCATCATTAATATAATGTTCGGTACCAATAAAATAATAGAGACTACGGCTGCATTCGGTCTGATGAACGAATAACCTAAGAACGAATATAAAATTGTCGGCACGGTAATAAAGTCAGGCGAACCGATAACAAAAGAGATAGCGAATTCTTCAATACTTTTCACCAGACAAAAGATGATTGAGGCGAGGAAGCTCGGTTTTAACATCGGCATATAAACGTCTTTAAAAACGGTGAATTTTGACGCGCCTAAATCTCGGGAGGCCTCTATCAGATCCTGCGGTACGGAGGAGAAACCGGCGGACAGAATACGAATGGCATAAGGCAAGGTTAATACGACATGCCCGATGACAATACCAACGAAGGGGTTACTGATATTTAAATCCAATAGCATTCGGCTGAAAAATAATGCGATGATCATACCGGGAATAACCAATGGAATTAGGGTGAGTAATTCGGCAATTTTTTTCCCTCTGAATTCCATTCGCCCGAAAGCGTAAGCCGTAGGAATAGACAGGCTAATAGTAATCAAGGATACCGTCGGTGCTATGGTATAACTATTAAACATGGCTTCCGGCAAGGAAGTGTTTTCCCATACCATTTGCCAGCGTTCCAACGAGAGTGACGGTGGGAGAATATCCGGATAACTCCAAGGCTGTTTAGGATCAACCAAAGACCATAACCCAGCCATTAAAAACGGTAAAACCAGCCAAATAAAATTCACTAAAACGAAGAAAGTAAGAGAAATCCGGGCAATTATTTTGCTGTTTTTGGTTGTAATTTTAGCTGAACTCATTTTATGTCTCCCCGTTTAACCGCTAACGGTTTGATTATGATTGATACTAATATTGTGAAAAAAGCGGATGTTAACATAATCATCATCGCCATTACGGCACTTTGATTCCATTCTTCAAATTCATAAGCGGACATTTGCATTAAGCGCGCTAAAGAATAAGTACTGCGGGGACCTGCAATACTGTAAAAGGCAAAATCGCCTAATGCGCCGATAAAAATTAATATGAAGGAAACCTGCACCGCAGTTAAAGTCAGTGGAAAAATAACATAACGGAAACGTTGCCAGGAGGTTGAACCTAAATTAGCTGCGGCATCCAATAGATCCGTTTTCAGTGAGTTGACCGCTCCGCCAATTAAAATCAAAGCAAAAGGAATATTTTTCCACATTTGCAGAATAACGACCCCCCAACCGAATTCGTCATTTTGTAATGTTTTGGGTTCATGCCAAATACCTAAAAATACCATGGTTTCATTTAAGATACCGTGGTAAGAAATCATATTGACAAAAAGAAACGCGGCGACTAATCCGGGGACTAACATTGGAGCGCGCAGGATAGTAATGATAGTGACTTTTGCCGGTAATTCGTTGCGTAACCACATAGCTATCGGGTAAGAAACAATAATAGAAAGAATTGCGCCTAATAATGAGACTTTAACCGAATAAATATAGGAGCTCTGAAAGACCGAATTAGTTAGCACATCATGCCAATATTGCAAGGTGAAACGGCTGTCTTCACCGCTTATATTATATAAACCGAGGCTTTGAGTGACGACAATGTAAAAGGTCGACCCCATAAGAAACAGAATCGTACCTAAACCGCTGCATAATAATAACCATGCTTTTAAATCTTTTTTTATCCCTTTCATTTTACAGACTCCAAAAATTTAATTGCATCACGCGGAACGCAGAACGACAGTTGATAATTTTCTGTTAATTGAGGGAATTTTGTTAATTGTAAGCGCAGTTTTTGTTCTTTATCATCCTTGCGTATGAGCGCTTGAATTTCTGTAATATTACCCATGAAAGCGGTATGAGTAACATCAACCGTCAACATATTTTCTTTATTTTCCGAAGCCGGCACGATTTCAATATCTTCAGGGCGGAAGCAAATATAAATATGATCAGACTGAGGTTTTATTTCCGAATAAACAGTGAAATTACCATAAATGGAATTTACCTCATAAAGGTTGTTTTCCATTTCTTTTACATGCGCCTCGGTAATATTGGCAATGCCAATAAAATCGGCGACAAAACGGTTAATCGGATGATGATAAATTTCTTGCGGCGAACCGATTTGCTCAATTTTTCCTTTATTCAGTACGATGATTTTATCCGACATTGATAAGGCTTCGGCCTGATCATGGGTCACATAAATACTGGTCAGATTATATTGTTTGGAAAGTTGTTTAATCTCAAATCTTACGCTTTCACGTAATTTTGCGTCTAAATTCGAAAGCGGTTCATCAAATAAAATAACATCGGGGCGGGTTACCATTGCCCGGGCTAACGCCACCCGTTGTTGCTGACCGCCGGACAATTCATTCGGTAATTTAAGACGATGGATTTCTAAATCCATTTGTTTGATCGCTAAATCAAGCCGTTGTTTTTGTTCATTAATATCAATTTTACGTTGCTTCAGACCATAACAAATATTGTGCGAAACGTTTAAGTGCGGGAAAAGAGCGTAGGATTGAAAACACATTGCTGTATTACGCTTTTCCGGCGGGATTTCATTGACATTTTTACCGCCGATTAGAATTTCACCTTCGTCCGCAATATGAAACCCCGCAATCAGTTTGAGTAAAGATGTTTTCCCGCAACCGCTTGGACCCAACAAGGTAACAAATTCGCCTTCTTCAGCCGTAAAGCTGATATTATTTGCAGCATAAAAATCACCAAATTTTTTAGTAATATTCTTTATTTCTAGTTTTGCCATGTCAGTTTGCTCCATACATCTTTTACTCTATTTTAAGTAAGGATTACGCTCGGAACCGGAAAAAGTCAATATACAAGGGAAGGGTAAGTTTAAAACTGTGATTTTTCTCACAAAGTTGAGGAAGGTGAGGTTAAAATTTAGACAGAAATAATCTATATAATATAATTTAATTTATGCTGAGAAACAGGGACTAAAAAACCCGGCAAAACCGGGTTTTTGCATATAAGTCCTTAAAACGGAATATCATCATCAAAGTTATCCATTGCGGGTTCCGCTGCCGGCGCCGGACGGGTTGCAGGTTGTTGACGAGCTGCACTCGCTTGAGGTCTTGAGAATGATTGGTTTGGCTGTGGTGCGGCGAAGCCCGCATCGGCAGTTTGACCGCGACCGCCTAACATTTGCAGTACGTCGCCTTGAATTTCCGTAGTGTAACGATCCTGACCGTTCTGATCCTGCCATTTCCGGGTACGTAAACGACCTTCCACATAAACCTGCGAACCTTTACGTAAATATTCGCCGGCCACTTCCGCCTGACGACGATAAAATACGATACGGTGCCATTCCGTTACTTCGCGACGTTCGCCGGTGTTTTTATCCGTCCAGCTTTCACTGGTTGCAACACTGATATTGGCAACCGCTTCACCATTGGGCATGGTGCGAATTTCCGGATCATTACCTAAGTGTCCGACGATAATGACTTTATTAATTCCTGCCATAATTTCCTCTATGTTTTATTTTAAAAATTTGTCTTATTTTGCCCGAAAACCGAGAAAAAATCCATAAAATTTAACTGGATATTTTCACAGTTTATAAAATATGCGATAATGCTCGCAATTTTGAAAAATTTTGGCTTAAATTTAGGATGTTATGGACGTTATAGATATTCGTGGGGCGAGAACACATAATCTTAAAAATATCAATTTGATTATTCCTCGCGATAAATTAATTGTAATCACGGGGCTTTCCGGTTCGGGTAAATCCTCTCTTGCTTTTGATACTCTTTACGCAGAAGGGCAGCGCCGTTACGTGGAATCGCTTTCCGCTTATGCCCGTCAATTTTTATCCTTAATGGAAAAACCGGACGTGGATCATATTGAGGGCTTGTCGCCTGCGATTTCTATTGAACAGAAATCCACTTCCCATAATCCTCGTTCAACAGTAGGAACCATCACTGAAATTCATGATTATCTGCGTTTGTTGTTTGCCCGGGTGGGTGAGCCGCGTTGCCCGACGCATAATTTGGCGTTAACTGCGCAGACTATTTCCCAAATGGTGGATAAAGTGCTGACATTACCGGAAGGCCGTAAAATGATGTTGCTTGCGCCGGTGGTAAAAGCCCGTAAAGGGGAACATGTCAAAATTCTGGAACACATTGCCGCACAAGGTTATATTCGAGCCCGCATTGACGGCGAGATTTGTGATTTATCCGATCCGCCGAAATTGGAATTACAGAAAAAGCATACTATCGAAGTGGTGGTGGATCGTTTTAAAGTACGCGCCGATTTGGCGACGCGTCTGGCGGAATCTTTTGAAACCGCACTCGAACTTTCCGGCGGTACGGCGGTTGTCGCCGATATGGAAGATGCAAAAGCCGAAGAATTAGTGTTTTCCGCCAATTTCGCCTGCCCCCACTGCGGATATTCCGTGCCGGAACTCGAACCTCGTTTATTTTCTTTCAATAACCCTGCCGGCGCTTGTCCGACTTGTGACGGTTTAGGCGTGCAACAATATTTTGATGAAAAACGGGTGGTTCAAAATCCTGCGGTTTCTCTTGCCGGAGGTGCGGTAAAAGGTTGGGATCGCCGTAATTTCTATTATTATCAAATGCTGACCTCCCTTGCCGAACATTATCATTTTGATATTGAGGCGCCTTATGAGGAATTACAAAAAAATATTCAACAGGTCATCATGAACGGTTCCGGCAAAGAGGAAATCGAATTTAAATATATGAATGATCGTGGTGACGTCGTCGTTCGTCGTCATCCGTTTGAAGGTATTCTAAATAATATGGCTCGTCGTTATAAAGAGACGGAGTCAATGTCGGTGCGTGAAGAACTAGCAAAAAACATTAGTAACCGCCCTTGTTCCGACTGTGGCGGTTCCCGTCTGCGCCCTGAAGCCCGGCATGTGTATATCGGGCAAACAAATTTGCCGGATATTTCTGAAATGAGTATCGGCGAAGCCTATTCGTTTTTTGAAAAACTGGCATTAGCGGGGCAAAAAGCACAGATTGCAGAGAAAATTTTAAAGGAAATTAAAGAACGGTTATCCTTCTTGGTGAACGTGGGATTGAATTACCTTTCCCTTTCCCGTTCGGCGGAAACCTTATCCGGCGGTGAGGCACAACGTATTCGCCTTGCCAGCCAAATCGGCGCCGGGCTGGTGGGCGTAATGTACGTGCTGGACGAACCCTCTATCGGGTTGCATCAGCGCGATAATGAACGGTTACTTAATACATTGATTCATTTAAGAAATTTAGGTAATACGGTTATCGTCGTGGAACATGATGAAGATGCAATCCGACTGGCGGATCATATTATTGATATCGGACCGGGTGCGGGCGTTCACGGCGGAAATGTGATTGCCGAAGGAACGGCGGAACAGATTATGCAAAATCCGAATTCTATTACCGGTAAATTTTTATCCGGTGAGGAAGAGATCGAAATTCCGCAAAAACGTACCGCAGTTGATAAAAAGAAATTTCTGCATTTAAACGGCGCTGCGGGCAACAACCTTAAAAATGTGAATTTAGCCCTTCCGGTCGGTTTGTTTACCTGTATTACCGGGGTGTCGGGTTCGGGAAAATCGACCCTGATCAACGATACTTTATTCCCGATTGCGCAAAATGTGTTAAATCGTGCCGATAATATTGAATATGCGCCTTACAAATCCATTGAAGGGTTAGAGTTTTTCGATAAAGTCATTAATATTGACCAAAGCCCGATCGGGCGGACACCTCGTTCGAATCCGGCGACTTACACCGGGCTATTCACGCCGATTCGCGAATTATTTGCCGGCGTACCGGAGTCGCGTGCCCGCGGTTATAACCCCGGACGATTTAGCTTTAATGTACGCGGCGGGCGTTGCGAGGCCTGCCAGGGTGACGGTGTGTTAAAAGTTGAAATGCATTTCTTGCCTGATGTTTATGTGCCTTGTGATCAATGTAAAGGCAAGCGTTATAATCGTGAAACGCTGGAAATCCGTTACAAAGGTAAAACCATTCATCAGGTGCTGGATATGACGGTGGAAGAGGCGCGGGAATTTTTTGATGTTGTTCCGATGATTGCCCGTAAACTACAAACGTTGATTGATGTGGGTTTGTCCTATATTCGTTTAGGACAGTCTTCAACAACCCTTTCCGGCGGCGAAGCGCAACGTGTCAAGCTGGCGACGGAATTATCGAAACGGGATACGGGGAAAACCCTTTATATTCTTGACGAGCCGACAACCGGTTTACATTTTGCCGATATTAAACAGTTGCTTGAAGTATTGCATCGTTTACGAAATCAAGGCAATACCATTGTGGTTATCGAGCATAATCTTGATGTTATTAAAACCGCCGACTGGATTGTGGATTTAGGGCCTGAAGGCGGTAGTGGCGGCGGTGAAATTATCGCAACCGGTACGCCGGAAGAAGTGGCGCAAAATCCGCTTTCCCATACGGGGCGATTCTTAAAACCGATTTTAGCGAAAAAATAAAATTTTTGACCGCACTTTTCAATTTATAATTAAAAGTGCGGTCTTTTTTATTCTATTTTTTTATTTTGATGTAGCTCACAAAAATCAAAATTAATCGTATTAGTTAATCCATTCAGCAATTTTTATCCCCTCGCTTATATTGCCCTCTTTATTTCTTTTAATTATACTTCCCCTCATTATAGGTAACTATAAGTAGTTAATTTTTATATCTTTTTAAAGAGGTGGGATAAGGAAATGTCGAAACGCAAAAAAATTTCAATGTGGGCTGCGGCTGTTTTGCTGGTGATTGGTGCTTTATTGTTATTGGGCAGTCAATATGTCATGAAGGCGACCAGTTCTACGGAATTTTGCGTAAGCTGCCATTCAATGGAATATCCTGCCGAAGAATGGAAAGCATCCGGTCATTTTTCCAATACAAAAGGAATAAGAGCGGAATGCGCAGATTGTCATATTCCTCATGACGGCATTGATTACGTCAAAGCTAAAGTTATTGCGTTAAAAGATGTATGGTTCACTTTGACTAATAAAATCCCTGACCGGGCTACGTTCGAAGAACAGCGCGGAGAACTGGCTCAACGGGTTTGGGATGAAATGAAAGCGAATGATTCCGCTACCTGCCGTTCTTGTCATAATGAAGATGCCATGATTGTTTCGGAACAATCGGATTCCGCGCAAAAAATGCATAAACTCGCAAAAGAAACCAATCAAACCTGTATTGATTGTCATAAAGGGCTGGTTCATTTTATGCCGGAGACACATGCGGTTGCTTCCGTTCAGGAAAATGTACCGCCACAAGCGGTGCAAATTGTCGATAATCAGCCTTTGTATGCTTCCAATGTTTCAACGGCAACGCTGATTGACGGCGGTGAGGCGCGTTTATTGCCTTATGCCGAATTGGCAAACTGGAAAGAAGAAGACAATAACTTTATCGGTACTATTGAAGGTTGGCAACAAACGGGAGCCGAAAGCTTAATTTATAAGGAGTTAGGTAAGCGTATTAATGTTGCGGTATTAAATGAGGAAGCTAAAACTCATGTAAATGTAGTTAACACCGTTCATGATGAAGTGACCGATTCGGATTGGAAAAAAGTAAACATTAACGTTAGCGTACCGAAAAGTGCGGTTACTTCTAACTTAGAATCTTTAAATCAATACGGCCATAATTTAAACCAAACTCATTGCAGCGGTTGCCATGCGGCGATTGGAGCGGATCATTACACGGCCAACCAATGGATTGGGGTAGTCAATTCAATGAAAGATCGTACGTCCATGACGGCGAATGAAGTAAGAGCGCTTACTATCTACTTGCAACGTCATGCAAAAGATATGCACTAACTTTTATGACCTAACAGGGGAATAAATATGAAAAAAGTAAATAACAGTCGTCGTAACTTTTTAAAAAGTTCATCCTTGGGATTTGCCGGTGCTTCTATGGCAACCGCAACTACCGGCGGCATAACAGGTTTATTGTCAGTTACCGCTAATGCGGCGGAAACAAACTCAAAAACAGTAGTTACCGCAGCCCATTGGGGGCCTTTAGGTGTGGTGGTTGAAAATGGCAAAGTAGTGAAATCAGGACCGGCTATTGCGGCACCGATTGAAAACGAATTACAGTCTGTGGTTGCCGATCAACTTTACAGTGAAGCTCGGGTTAAATATCCGATGGTTCGTAAAGGTTATCTTGACGGCAACCAAGATCGTAGTTTGCGCGGTCATGATACGTGGGTTCGTATTTCGTGGGAGCAGGCGTTTGATCTTGTTGCAAAAGAAATGAAACGTGTGCGGGAAACTTACGGCGCTTCAGGTATTTTTGCCGGATCCTACGGTTGGTATAGTTCGGGCGCTTTGCATGCCGCCCGTACTTTACTGCACCGCTATATGAATATTACCGGCGGTTTTGTCGGCACAAAAGGCGATTATTCAACCGGAGCGGCTCAAGTGATTATGCCGCACGTATTGGGTACCATTGAAGTTTACGAACAACAAACCAGCTGGGAAGTGATTCTTGAAAGTTCCGATACGATTGTTTTATGGGGCGCCAATCCGTTAGCGACGATGCGTATTGCCTGGACTTCAACGGATCAGAAAGGTCTTGAATATTTTAAAAAATTCAAAGAAACGGGTAAACGTATTATTTGTATCGACCCGGTTCGCAGCGAAAGTTGCGAATATTTAGGTGCTGAATGGATTCCTATAAACACGGGAACGGATGTGCCGTTAATGTTAGGTATCGCTCATACTTTAGTTAACGAGAATAAACATGATAAAGAATTCTTGAAAAACTATACTACCGGCTATGATAAATTCGAAGAATATTTGTTAGGTAAAATTGATAATCAACCTAAAACTGCGGAATGGGCGGAAAAAATTTGCGGTGTGCCGGCACAAACTATCAAACAATTAGCTGCGGATTTTTCTGCGAAACGAACAATGTTAATGGGCGGTTGGGGTATGCAACGTCAACGCCACGGCGAACAATCCCACTGGATGATGGTGACACTGGCTTCAATGCTTGGTCAAATCGGCTTACCGGGCGGCGGATTCGGGTTGAGTTATCATTACTCAAACGGCGGTGTGCCAACGGCAAGAGGCGGTATTTTAGGTTCTATTACGGCAAATCCCTCAACCCAGGCCGGCGCGAAAACCTGGTTGGACGACGTATCTAAATTCTCCTTCCCGTTAGCCCGTATTTCCGATGCGTTATTAAACCCGGGTAAAACCATTCAATATAACGGCACGGAAGTTACCTATCCGGATATTAAATTAATTTATTGGGCGGGCGGTAATCCGTTTGTTCATCATCAGGATACCAACACCATGGTAAAAGCCTGGCAAAAACCGGAAACTATTATTGTTAATGAAGTGAATTGGACACCGACGGCGCGTATGGCGGATATCGTTCTTCCGGCAACGACCAGCTATGAACGCAATGACTTAACTATGTCCGGCGATTATTCAATGATGAATATTTTTCCGATGAAACAAGTGGTGGAACCTCAATTCGAAGCAAAAAGCGACTATGATATTTTTGCCGAACTTGCCAAACGTGCGGGCGTTGAAGAACAGTTCACCGAAGGCAAAACTGAAATGCAATGGTTGAAAGGTTTCTATGAAACG
This sequence comes from [Mannheimia] succiniciproducens MBEL55E, assembly GCF_000007745.1. Taxonomy (GTDB): domain Bacteria; phylum Pseudomonadota; class Gammaproteobacteria; order Enterobacterales; family Pasteurellaceae; genus Basfia; species Basfia succiniciproducens. Next base: position 552,774 of record NC_006300.1, read on the forward strand.
GCGTTTAATGCCGCCCGGGCAAATCGAGTATTAATGCCTAAATTCGATGATTTCTGGAATGAAAACAAACCTATTACCTTTAATCCGACGGATAGTGCGAAAAAATGGGTGCGTTATGCCGAATTCCGCGAAGATCCGCTGTTAAATCCGTTGGGAACGCCTTCCGGTAAAATTGAAATTTATTCAAACACGATTGCTAAGATGAATTACGACGACTGCAAAGGCTATCCGAGTTGGATGGAACCGGAAGAATTTGCCGGCAATGTAACTGCAGAAGAACCTTTAGCGTTGGTAACGCCTCATCCTTATTATCGTTTACATAGCCAGCTTGCCCATACCTCATTACGGGAAAAATATGCGGTGAAAGATCGCGAACCCGTACTGATTCATAAGGATGATGCGGCGGCGCGCGGTATTGCAAACGGCGATATTGTCCGGGTATTTAATAAACGCGGTCAGGTTTTAACCGGTGCGGTGGTGACTGACGGGGTGATTAAAGGCACTGTAGCAATTCATGAAGGCGCTTGGTATGATCCGCTGGATCTCGGACAAACAGAGCGACCTTTATGCAAAAACGGTTGTGTCAATGTGTTAACTCGAGATGAAGGAACATCAAAACTGGCACAAGGCAATTCGCCGAATACCTGTATTGTGCAAGTTGAAAAATATACGGGAGAAGTGCCCGAAGTCACCGTATTTAAGCAACCAAAAATCGCTTAAAATTGACCGCACTTTTTATCTCGGTCTGATTTGATTTAACGAATGACATAAAATCCCAGTCTAATATTTTGATAGATTGGGATTTTTCTTTTAATTATTCCGCTTTATTTGAAATTTCTGTAAAATTCACTGTCAAAAAAACGGATTTTTTGATACATTTAGCACAATTTTTTGCAAACTCCATATAGAGTTTTAACCATTTTTAATTTATTAACGGAATTCGTATGTTATTTAAAAAAATTCGTGGTTTATTTTCCAACGACTTATCTATCGATTTAGGTACGGCAAACACCTTAATTTATGTGAAAGGTCAGGGTATTGTACTTGATGAACCTTCAGTGGTGGCAATTCGTAAGGATCGCGTAGGCTCATTAAAAAGTATCATTGCGGTGGGTAAAGATGCCAAAATGATGCTTGGTCGTACTTCGAACAACATTGATGCCATTCGCCCGATGAAAGACGGCGTAATTGCCGATTTTTTCGTAACCGAAAAAATGTTGCAGCATTTTATCAAACAAGTACATAGCGGCAATTTCTTGCGTCCTAGCCCTCGCGTCTTAATTTGTGTGCCTGCAGGCGCAACTCAGGTTGAACGCCGCGCGATTAAAGAATCGGCAATCGGTGCGGGTGCTCGCGAAGTATATTTAATTGAAGAGCCGATGGCTGCGGCAATCGGTGCGAAATTACCTGTTTCAACCCCAACGGGTTCGATGGTTATTGACATCGGCGGCGGTACCACTGAAATTGCGGTAATTGCTTTAAACGGTGTGGCTTATTCTTCATCAGTCCGTATCGGTGGTGACCGTTTTGATGAAGCGATTATCGCTTATGTTCGCCGTACTTTCGGTTCTATTATCGGCGAAGCGACAGCAGAACATATCAAACAAGAAATCGGTACCGCTTATATTCAGGATGAAAGCGAAGTAAAAGAACTTGAAGTTTATGGCAGTAATCTGGCCGAAGGGGCGCCTCGTGCGTTTCGTTTAACTTCTCATGATGTGTTGGAAGCTATTCAGCAACCGCTTGACGGCATTGTTACGGCAATGCGAACTGCGCTTGAAGAATGTAAACCTGAACATGCGGCGGATATTTATGAACGTGGTATGGTTCTTACCGGCGGCGGCGCATTATTACGCAATATTGATGTATTGCTTTCTAAAGAATCGGGCGTACCGGTAGTGGTTGCCGAAGACCCGCTAACTTGTGTTGCTCGCGGTGGCGGCGAAGCCTTGGAAATGATCGATAAACATGGCGGCGATATCTTTAGTGAAGATTAATCTTAATTAATAACCTCATGATAATTAAGTAAAAAAAAGTGCGGTAATTTTCACCGCACTTTTGATTTAGTAATTGGTATAAATAGTAACGATATGAAAGCAATTTTCACCAAAGCGCCTTCGCTTGGGTTACGTCTTGTTCTTGCCGTGATGTTGTCTGTCGGCATGATCCTGTTTGACGGGCAGACTAATATAATGATCCAAACCCGTAATTTTATTGATACGGCAGTAGGCGGCTTATACTATTTGGCAAATACACCGCGAACAGTGCTGGATAATGTATCGGATAATCTGGTTGATACCAATAAATTGCAAATCGAAAATAAAGTTCTTAAACAACAACTCCGTGAGAAAAACGCCGATCTTCTTTTGTTGGATCAATTAAAAGTTGAAAACCAGCGTTTACGCCTCCTATTAAATTCTCCTTTACGTACTGACGAATATAAAAAAATAGCCGAAATTCTAACCGCAGAAACGGACGTTTACCGCCAACAAGTAGTTATTAACCAAGGTCGGAATGACGGCGCTTATGTAGGACAACCCGTTATTGATGAAAAAGGTGTAATCGGGCAGATTATTTCTGTGGGAGAGGCCGCCAGCCGAGTATTACTGCTGAGCGATGTTACTCATTCCATTCCCGTGCAGGTGCTGCGTAATGATGTGCGTGTGATTGCGAGCGGTACGGGCAGAACCGATGAATTAACGCTGGATAATGTGCCGCGTTCTGTGGATATAGTGAAAGGGGATTTATTGGTGACCTCCGGTTTAGGCGGACGATTCCCTGAAGGTTATCCGGTTGCGGTGGTCGAAAATGTATCTCGTGACGGTTCAAATTATTTTGCCACGGTTAGCGCGAAACCTTTGGCTTCTTTAGAGCGGTTACGTTACGTTTTATTGGTATGGCCCGCCGGCGACGATATCCACAAGGCGCGAGCGGCTTCGCCGGAAGATGTACGTAATGCGGTGAAACAACGTTTGGCGAATACGGCTTCCGAACAAAAGAAAATTCCGGTAACGGAAGATGATGCGACAAAAGCGCCGGTACAACTAAATAATAGCGAAGAAAACATTCCTTCGCCGGAAAATCTTCCGGAGATGAACCGTAATGATACGCAAGTGGATCCCGAGCTAAAAGAGCATAGAGAGGAAGATTAATGAAAGGCAATTTCTTTGTACAATTATTCGCATTATTAGCGATATTTATTGTGGCGTTAGTACTGGAAATTTCGCCTTGGCCCGCAGGATTTCATAGCTTTAAACCTGCCTGGTTGGTTTTGGCATTAACCTACTGGGTTTTGGCTTTACCCACAAGAATTAATATCGGCACGGCATTCATATTCGGTGTTGTTTGGGATGTATTGCTTGGTACCGTATTGGGCGTTCATGCGCTCGTGTTGTCCTGTTTTGCTTATTTAATTGCCCGTTACCATCAGATTTTGCGTAACTTATCCCTTTGGCAACAAAGTTTGTTGATTGTCTTGTTAGTATTCTTTGTTCGTCTGGGTGTTTTCCTGCTTGAACTCTTTATTCACAGCGCCGAGTTTGACTGGAAAGAAATCTTCGGTGCGCTAATCAGCGGATTATTATGGCCTTGGGTATTTTTATTATTGCGTAAAATCCGCCGTCAATTAGGTTTGCATTAGTTATCTTATAATTAAAATGGAAAATATAACATGGTTTGTAAGACTGTTGCTGTCGTAACCTCAACAATAGGAAGAGAATCGTTGGAGCGCGCAATCCGGAGTGTACACACGCAGACCTATCCTTGTCGGCATTATGTATTTGTTGACGGTGAACAATTTCATTCCTCGGCTAAAGCTATTCTTGATAAATATCCTCATGTCATTGCCCTGTATCTTCCGATGAATACAGGTGCCAACGGTTGGTTTAACAGCTATATTAATGCTGCCGCTCCATTTTTGGTAAAAGAGGATATTCTTTGTTTTCTTGATGACGACAATACTTACCGACCGAATCATATTCAAACTATCGTAGATTGTTTTAATGCCGAATCGAATTTGGATTTTGCTTACAGCCTGAGAAATTTTGTTCGTCCGGGCGGCGCATTCGTCGTTCGGGATGATTATCAATCTCTTGGTCGTTATGTTCATAAATTGGTATCCGGATGCACCTATAATATACATGTTCAAGGGAAAAAGATTCCTGTAGTATGTCGTTTTTCTAAACAAAATTTAATCGATGTCAACTGTATGGCGTTGTCTCTCGTTTGTGCCAGAAGGGTTGCAAATATCTGGTGCGAGCGAGGATATGGAAATGATAAGGCGGTGACGGATTATCTGTTAGCAAATACTAAAGGCGAGATGACCGGTCGTTATACGGTGGATTATACGATTAATTATCGAGACGCGTTTTCGACTTATGACGAGTTTGCTCAGTATTTATCTGAAAATTTTGCCAAAGAGATTGCTGAAAAATTTCTGACATTATTCAGCCAAGAGAATATTGATGCTTATTTCGGCGAAAGACCTTGGGCAAAAGAATAATAAAAAGTGCGGTCAAAAAATCTTGAGTTTTTTCGACCGCACTTTTTTATGATTTATTTTTAACGCAAAAACGCCGGAATTTTACTTTCGTAAGCGGCGATAGCGTCTTCGTGCTGAAGGGTTAAACCGATATTGTCCAAGCCTTCCAACAAGCAGTGGCGGCGGAATTCGTCCAAATCAAAATGATAGACTTTTTCACCGACAGTGACGGTTTTCGCTTCTAAATCCACGTCGATTTTTTTACCCGGATTTGCCCACACCCATTGGAAAATCTCTTCCACTTCCTGCTCGCTTAATTTAATCGGCAACATATGGTTGTTTAAACTGTTGTTGTAGAAAATATCCGCAAAACTCGGCGCGATCATCACTTTGAAACCATAGTCGGCCAATGCCCAAGGGGCGTGTTCGCGAGACGAACCGCAACCTAAATTTTTGCGGGCAAGTAAAATACTGGCGCCCTGATATTGCGGGAAATTCAACACGAATTCCGGATTCGGTTGGGTTTCCTCCGCATCTAAATAGCGCCATTCATGGAATAAATGTTTGCCGAAACCTACGCGGGTGATGGCCTGTAAAAATTGTTTCGGAATGATTGCGTCGGTGTCCACGTTTGCTGCGTCCAGTGGAACCACTAAGCCTGAGTGTTGTTTTAAGCCTGCCATTTTATCTATCCTTGTCATATTTTGTAGGGGCGGATTTTATATCCGCCCTAAAATTAAGGTCTCAACGGGCGGGTATAAACCCCGCCCCTACGGTTAATTTAGAGATACATTACGAATATCGACGAATTTGCCGAATACCGCCGCTGCCGCCGCCATTGCCGGACTGACTAAGTGAGTACGTCCGTTACGCCCCTGGCGGCCTTCGAAATTGCGGTTTGAAGTAGACGCGCAACGTTCCCATTCGCCCAAACGGTCGTCGTTCATGCCTAAGCACATGGAACAACCCGGATTACGCCATTCGGCGCCCGCTGCCAGAAAGATTTTATCCAATCCTTCTTTTTCCGCTTGTTCTTTCACTAAACCCGAACCCGGAACTACTAATACGCGTTTCACGTTATCCGCTTTTTTACGGCCTTTCATAACTGCCGCAGCCGCCCGTAAATCTTCAATGCGGGAGTTGGTACAGGAACCGATAAAGACTTGATCCACCGGCACGTTTTTCAAATCGGTATTAGGTTCTAAACCGATATAAGCCAGGGCTTTTTCCGCCGATGCTTTGGTCACGGGATCCGTCATTTCCGCCGGATTAGGTACTAATTGGTCAATGCCGATCACTTGACCCGGGTTCGTCCCCCAAGTAACTTGCGGAGCGATATCTTTGGCTTCCAGAACCACAACCGTATCGAATTGTGCGTCTTCATCGGATTTTAACGTTTTCCAATAAGCGACGGCATCGTCCCAATCTTTGCCTTTCGGGGCATGCGGACGACCTTTTAAGTACTCAAAGGTGGTTTCGTCCGGTGCAACCAAGCCCGCTTTCGCACCGAATTCAATGGCCATGTTACATACGGTCATTCGTCCTTCCATAGAAAGATCACGAATGGCTTCGCCGCAAAATTCCACTACATGACCGGTACCGCCCGCCATGGTGGTTTTGCCGATAATGGCAAGTACGATATCTTTTGCGGTAATACCCGGATTGACTTTGCCGCGTACTTCAACTTTCATGCTTTTGGCACGAGCCTGTTTCAGGGTTTGGGTCGCTAATACGTGTTCCACTTCGGAAGTACCGATGCCGAAGGCAAGAGCGCCGAAGGCGCCGTGGGTTGCAGTGTGCGAGTCACCGCAGACAATGGTCATCCCCGGCAAAGTTAAGCCTTGCTCAGGCCCCATGACATGCACGATACCTTGTTCTTTGGTATTCATATCGAATAATGAAATCCCGGTGGCTTTACAGTTTTTATCTAATTCCAACACCTGAATTTTTGCCTGACCTTCAAGTTTGTTCACATCACGGACTTGGGTTGAAATACTGTGATCCATGGTACCGAAGGTTTTGCTTACCTGGCGCACTTGGCGACCGGCTACGCGCAGACCGTCAAATGCCTGCGGTGAGGTTACTTCGTGAATCAAATGCCGGTTAATATAAAGAATCGGCGTTTCGCCTTCCGCTTCATAAACAACATGGGCGTCGAATAATTTTTGGTAGAGTGTTTTTGCCATTTTAATATCTCGTTAGATCGTAAATTCGTTGTGGGGAAATCGCAATTCCCCAAATTATCGAAGTGCGGTAAAATTTTGCTGATTTTTTGTTAGGCAACAATTTCAATTTGATTGCCTTCTCCATCTAAGACACAGCTTTCATAATAACCATCACCGGTTTTTCGCGGTTCACTGATGACTTGGTAACCATCGGTTCGTAACCGCTCAGTAAGTTCTCTTACTTTCTCTTCGCCACCAACTTGCATTGATAAATGGATAAGTCCTGTTCTGAATATATTTTTATCTAACTCAATAATCTCAGGTCTTGTCATTATTTCCAAGCGAGCGCCACCGGAGAATGTAAGAAAATAAGTCATTAAATTTGTGCGCGGATTATGATATTTTTCATTTGGTTGAGCATTAAAGTATTTCATAAAAAATGCTTTTGCTTTTTCAAGATCCTGTACATATATTGCAACATGTTCTAATTTCATAATGAATCCTTATGATTAACTTAAATTGCATTTGCAATCAGCGTACCCATTTCAGCGGTTGAAACCGGTGTCGAATTATCCGCTAAATCGCCGGTACGATGGCCGTCAGCCAAAACTTTTTGTACGGCGTTTTCAATTGCAGTTGCCGCTTCATTTAAGTTAAAGCTGTAACGCAACATCATGGCGGCGGAAAGAATTTGTGCAATCGGATTTGCAATACCTTTGCCGGCGATATCCGGTGCGCTGCCGCCTGCGGGTTCGTATAAACCGAATCCCTCTTCGTTCAGACTGGCAGACGGCAACATTCCCATTGAGCCGGTAATCATCGCCGCTTCATCGGAAATAATATCGCCGAAGATGTTGGAACAAAGCAACACGTCAAAACTTTCGGGCGCTTTGATAAGTTGCATGGTGGCGTTATCAATATACATATTTTCCACCTGAACTTCCGGATATTCTTTAGCGATTTCCGCCACGGTTTCGCGCCATAAAATAGAACTTTGCAATACGTTCGCTTTATCCACGGAAGTCACCTGTTTACGGCGTTTCATCGCGGCGTCGAATGCGGCGCGGGCAATGCGCTCGATTTCATATTTGTAATATACTTCGGTATCAAATGCGCGGGTATCGGAACCTTCGCCGTCACGGCCTTTCGGCTGACCGAAATAAATGCCGCCGGTTAACTCGCGGACCACCACCATATCAAAGCCTTTTGCCGCAATATCCGCACGTAACGGGCAGAATTTTTCCAAGCCTTTATAAAGGGTGGCTGGACGCAGATTACAGAATAATTTGAAATGTTTACGCAACGGCAATAACGCGCCTCGTTCCGGCTGTTGATCCGGCGGAAGATGGGTCCATTTCGGGCCGCCTACGGAACCGAATAAAATCGCATCGGCATTGTCACAACCTTGTAAGGTTTCCGCCGGTAAAGGTTCCCCTTTCGCATCGATTGCCGCACCGCCCACAAGGTATTGAGTGAAATTCAATTTAAAACCGAATTTTGCCTGGACTTTATCTAACACTTTAATGGCTTCCGCCATTACCTCAGGGCCAATACCGTCACCCGGAAGTACCGCTACGTTGTATGTTGACATATTGTTTTTTCCTATTTATTTCTAAAATAATTAAAATTCCGATCGCACTTCGCAATCTTTTTTAAACGGTATGAATATGTTTAAGATCTTTTTTCAAATCCGCCACTTTCTGCGAACGGTAAATAGCATTGATGGCGTGAACCAACGCCAGTGCGGAAGATTCCACGATATCCGTCGCCAAACCCACACCGTGGAATTTACGTCCCTGATATTCTACCACAATATCCACTTGACCAAGCGCTTCGGCGCCTTCGCCTTTAGCGGTTAAATTATAATGAGACATTTTCAAATCCATGCCCACAATTTGCATAATGGCGTTATATACCGCATCCACCGGGCCGTTACCGCCGTTGGAGGTTTTATTAATGCGTTTGCCGTCCAGTTCCACCTGAACAAATGCGGAGGCCGGCAAGGTACTGATGGTTTGCGAAGTAATGACATCCAATTTCAAACGATCTTCATCACCCTGCTGCATATCGATAAAAGCAAGCGCTTCCAAATCGTAATCGAATACCTGGCCTTTTTTATCGGCAAGTTTCAAGAAGGCTTCGTACAATTTATCCAAATCGTAATCCTGCTCGGTGTAGCCCATGTCCGCCATATGGCCTTTCACCGCCGCACGGCCTGAACGGGCGGTTAAGTTTAATTTCTCTTTCTTCAAGCCGATGGTTTCCGGCGACATAATTTCGTAGGTGTTTTTGTTTTTCAACATACCGTCCTGGTGAATACCTGACGAATGTGAGAAAGCGTTTTCCCCGACAATAGCTTTGTTCGGCTGAATCGGCATATTGCAAATCTGGCTCACCATTTGGCTGACACGGTGGATTTCCTGAGTATTAATCCGGGTATCCACGCCAAATAAATCCTGACGGGTTTTAATGCTCATCACCACTTCCTCAAGAGCGGTATTGCCCGCCCGCTCACCAATGCCGTTAATGGTACATTCAATTTGGCGCGCGCCGTTTAATACTGCGGTCAATGAGTTGGCGGTTGCCATCCCCAAGTCGTTATGGCAATGAACGGAAACAACGGCTTTGTCGATATTCGGTACGCGATTCATAACCTGATGAATAATATTGCCGTATTCCGTCGGCAGACAGAAACCCACGGTATCCGGAATATTCACCGTAGTTGCACCGGCATTAATTGCCGCTTCCACCACCCGGCAGATATTATCGATACCGGTACGACCCGCATCCTCACAAGAAAACTCCACATCATCGGTATATCGGCGGGCGCGTTTTACCGCGGCGACGGCCATTTCCACCACGTCATCAAAAGAGCGTTTTAATTTGGCTTCCACATGCAAAGCAGAAGTCGCGATAAAGGTGTGAATACGAAAACGTTCCGCCACTTTCAAGGCTTCCGCCGCCGCATCAATATCTTTATTTACCGCTCGCGAAAGCCCGCAAACCACACTGTTTTTTACATGGACGGCAATGGTTTGCACCGATTCGAAATCGCCGGCGGAAGAAACGGGAAAGCCCACTTCCATCACATCTACGCCTAAACGCTCTAAAGCCAGCGCAATCTGTAATTTTTCTTTTACGGTTAAACTTGCTTTTAATGCCTGTTCGCCATCACGCAAGGTGGTGTCGAAAATAATAACGCGATTGTTTGCCATTGTTCTTATCCTTTTGTTATGCACATTCAAAGTGCGGTGGATTTTTTGAGAATTTTAAATATGAAAAAACCCGCCATTTTGAAGTGCGGGTTTTAATTTATGGAATCTTTACATTTGCCGTTTTTTATCCACAACCGATTAGCCGCACACAGAATGTGAGAGGAGTAATAAGTTGAGAGATAAAGATGATATTGAAAACATAAAGATAAAATCCTTTAATTCGACCTATTTTAGTTTTATCGAAAATGATGTAGCGTTAATGCGAAAACGTTTTCATCTTACAGTATAAAAATTTTCTGTCAAACAATTTATTGGTGATTTATTTCTTTTAAATAGGAGTATTTAGAATTTATACAGATGTATATTCTGTAAAATCAAATATATTTGAAGTTTAATTCTAATTATTTTATTCAGTCTGTTTTTTTATGCCAGCTTTTTTGTGAAAGCTTACTGATAATTTTTTTAGTCTGATTTTGGGTTTTTTAATCTTTATTTAAAGTGAGCGGTTTTGACTTGCTCTTAATAAAGAAATTTATTTGAAAATGGGGTGATCTTTAACCCTTGAGCTAAATCAATAAAGGATATAATCCACCTCTAAAGAGGTATGAAGTTATTTGCGCCAATAACTACGTCATCACCAAAGGTTATGATAGAATCAATGGCAATTTTGCCACTTAACTTAGATAACTAGTATGCAATCAGTAAATCAATTAAAAATTGACCGTCTTGCTTGTCAGCGAGGCGATAAAATTCTGTTTACGGATCTGTCGTTTAATTTGCAGTCCGGCGACTTTGTTCAGATTGAAGGGCATAACGGTATCGGCAAAACCAGTTTATTGCGGATTTTAGCGGGGCTTGCTCAGCCGTTGTCCGGAAAAGTGCGGTGGAATTCTGAAGAGATTTCTAAATGCCGCGAAGAATATTATTATGATTTGCTTTATTTAGGACATCATGCGGGGATTAAACCGGAATTAACTGCATGGGAAAATCTGAAATTTTATCAGCAGGCGGGTCATTGCCGACAAGGTGATGAAATTTTGTGGAATGTACTTGAAAAGGTGGGGTTGTTAGGCAGAGAAGATATTGTCGCAAGCCAGCTTTCGGCGGGGCAACAAAAGCGTATTGCACTGGCGAGATTGTGGATTTCGCAAGCGCCTTTATGGATTTTAGACGAGCCTTTTAATGCTATTGATAAAAATGGCGTAAAGGTGTTGACCGGGCTTTTTGAACAACAGGCGGAAAAGGGCGGTATCGTTATTTTAACCAGCCATCAGGAAGTACCGAGTTCAGCGTTAACCGTACTTAATTTAGCGCAATATAAATTTACGGATAATGAATAAGTTTCAGTTGAGGCAGTTGGTGAGTTAATGATTTTTTTTGAAATTATCAAACGGGAATTACGTATTGCAATGCGAAAACAGGCGGAGATTTTAAATCCTCTCTGGTTCTTTTTGATTGTAATTACTTTATTTCCATTGGTTATAGGGCCGGATCCGGTTTTGTTATCCAAAATCGCACCGGGTATTGCCTGGGTTGCCGCTTTGTTATCCGCTTTATTATCCTTTGAACGGTTATTTCGTGATGATTTTATCGACGGCTCGTTAGAACAATTAATGCTGACCGCACAACCGCTTGCGTTAACCGCGCTGGCAAAAGTGATTGCCCATTGGATATTAACAGGATTACCGTTAATTTTATTATCACCCGTCGCCGCTTTGTTACTGTCGTTAGATGTGCGTATTTGGTGGGCGTTAGTTTTGACTTTATTAATAGGCACACCGATTTTAAGTTGTATAGGAGCAATTGGTGTTGCGCTGACCGTGGGATTACGTAAAGGCGGCGTATTACTTAGTTTGTTAGTAGTGCCGTTATTTATTCCGGTCCTGATTTTTTCCGCCTCGGTTCTTGATGCGGCAACCTTAAATTTATCTTACGCAGGGCCTTTGGCAATTTTAGGTGCGATTCTTGCCGCTTCGGCAACCTTGGCGCCTTTTGCTATTGCCGCTGCATTGCGAATCAGTTTAGATCAATAAAAAAGGAACAAAACATGTGGAAGTGGTTACATCCTTATGCCAAACCGGAAACTCAGTATAAATTATGCGGTAAATTTATTCCGTTTTTTGCGGTTATTGCGCTTTTATTATTATCCGTTGCCTGTATATGGGGGTTGGCGTTTGCACCCGCAGACTATCAACAGGGCAATAGTTTCCGTATTATGTATGTCCACGTGCCTTCGGCAATCTGGTCTATGGGCGTTTACGGTTCTATGGCGGTTGCTGCGCTTATCGGGCTGGTCTGGCAGATTAAGCAAGCGCATCTCTCGGTTATTGCGATGGCGCCTATCGGTGCGGCGCTGAACTTTTTAGCTTTAGTAACCGGCGCCGTTTGGGGCAAGCCTATGTGGGGCGCCTGGTGGGTTTGGGACGCCAGATTGACTGCATCATTAATTTTATTCTTTTTATATTTAGGCGTAATGGCGTTGTATTCGGCGTTTCAGGATCGTAATACCGGCATGAAAGCGGCGGCAATTCTGTGTGTTGTAGGCGTTATTAATTTACCTGTTATTCATTTTTCGGTGGAATGGTGGAATACCCTGCACCAAGGCGCAAGTATCACTAAATTTGAAAAACCTTCTATCGCCACACCAATGTTAATTCCATTGATTTTAAGTATTTTCGGCTTTATGGCATTGAGCATTTGGTTGACTTTAGTACGTTATCGTGTGGAGCTTCTGAAAGAAGATCGTAAACGTCCTTGGGTGAAAGCGTTAATTAAATAACTATAAATGTTCAAAAGTGCGGTAGATTTTTTGTAAATTTTAGGAGAGAGAGATGTTTTTCGAATCTTGGAGTGATTTTTTTTATATGGGAGGCTATGGCTTTTATGTCTGGCTTTCTTATGGTATTACCTTTATTACCTTGCTGATTCTTGCAATTCAGAGTTATCGGGGTAAAAAAATAGTGTTCCGTGAAATTCAACGGGAACAACAGCGGGAACAACGTTTACAGGCAACGAAATCAAGAGGGACGCTATGAATCCAAGACGTAAATCAAGATTAACCATTATTCTTTTTGTATTGCTGGGTGTGACTATCGCTTCTTCTTTGGTTTTGTATGCGCTTCGTCAGAATATTGATCTGTTTTATACGCCGTCAGAGGTTATCAGCGGTAAAAATGACGATCCGGATACCATTCCGGAAGTGGGGCAGCGTATCCGGGTCGGCGGTATGGTGGTTGAGGGGACCGTTAAACGGGACCCTAATAGCCTTAAAGTCAGCTTTAATGTGAATGATATCGGACCTGAAATTACCGTTGAATACGAAGGTATTCTGCCGGATTTATTCCGCGAAGGACAAGGCATTGTCGCTCAAGGCGTATTAAAAGAACCGAAGCTTTTAGAGGCAACGGAAGTGTTGGCAAAACATGATGAAAATTATGTGCCGCCGGATTTAAGTGAAAAAATGGAGCAAGTCCATAAACCTATGGGTATATCCAATCAAGATATGCAAGGTGAAAGCGATCGTGATCGTCTGGATAAGGCGGTTAATTCTGTGGAAGAAGGTAAAAAATGATTGCGGAATTAGGTAATTTTGCGTTAGCCCTCGGCTTAGCTATTTCTGTTTTATTAGCGGTTTTTCCGTTATGGGGAGCCGAAAAAGGGAATAAACAATTGATGTCATTGGCACGCCCAATGACTTATGGGTTATTTATTTGTTTAACTTTTGCATTCGGCGCTTTGTTTTATGCCTTTGCGGTCAATGATTTTTCTATTCAGTATGTCGTAAATAACTCTAATAGCCGCTTGCCGTTGCAATATCGGTTATCCGCAGTGTGGGGGGCTCACGAGGGTTCGTTATTACTATGGATTTGGTTGTTATCGGTCTGGAGTGTCGCTGTTTCATTATTTAGCCGACAACTGCCACAAGAAGCGGTAGCGCGGGTTCTTGGCATTATGGGGTTAGTGACTATTGGGTTTTTAATCTTTATTTTGTTCACGTCTAACCCTTTTGCGCGTACATTCCCTAATTTGCCGATTGACGGTAAAGAGCTTAATCCAATGTTGCAGGATGTAGGTTTGATTTTTCATCCGCCGCTGCTTTACATGGGTTATGTAGGATTCTCCGTCGCGTTTGCTTTTTCAATCGCCTCATTAATGACAGGAAAATTAGACACCGCATGGGCGCGTTGGTCTCGTCCCTGGACAATGGCGGCTTGGGTGTTTTTAACCGTAGGTATCGTACTTGGTTCCTGGTGGGCTTATTACGAACTTGGCTGGGGCGGCTGGTGGTTCTGGGATCCGGTAGAAAATTCATCCTTAATGCCTTGGCTTGCCGGCACCGCGTTATTGCATTCTTTAGCAGTGACCGAGAAACGGGGAGCGTTCAAAGCCTGGACGGTACTGCTTGCCATTCTTGCCTTTTCGCTTTGCTTATTAGGTACTTTTTTAGTGCGTTCGGGCGTGTTGGTTTCTGTACATGCTTTTGCTTCCGATCCTACGCGCGGTTTATATATTTTGGCCTATTTGATTGTTGTGATTGGCGGTTCATTAACTCTGTATGCTTACAAAGGGGGGCAAATTCGTTCCCGTGATAATGCCGAGCGCTATTCGCGCGAGTCTATGTTGCTGTTAAATAATATTTTATTAATGGCGGCATTGGTTGTAGTGCTGTTGGGTACATTATTGCCGTTAGTTCATAAGCAGTTGGGATTAGGTTCGATTTCCATCGGTGCACCGTTTTTTAATCAAATGTTTTTGGTTTTAATGACGCCGTTCGCTTTGTTATTAGGCATCGGGCCTTTAGTTAAATGGCGTCGGGATAAATTTTCCGCTATCCGTAAGCCGGTTATTATCAGTTTGTTTTTGATGATTATTCTAGGTTTTGCGTTGCCTTACTTTATCGGCAATAAATTATCCCTAAGTGCGGTACTTGGTACGATGATGGTGGTGATTATTACTCTGCTAAGCTTGTATGAACTGAAACAACGCGCCGCCCATCGGGACAACTTCTTAATAGGCATTACTAAATTATCACGTTCTCATTGGGGAATGTTTTTAGCTCATTTAGGCGTTGCCATGACTGTTTGGGGCGTGACTTTCAGCCAAAACTTTAGTGTTGAGCGTGACGTAAGAATGTCAGTCGGCGATTCCGTGAACATTGCCGGTTATGAATATAAATTCCAAGGCATACGGGATGCAAACGGACCGAACTATTTAGGCGGCACGGCACAAGTGGATATTTTAAAAGAGGGTAAACTTGAAGGTTCTTTATTTGCCGAAAAACGGTTCTATACGGTAAGCCGCATGACAATGACGGAAGCCGCCATCGATTGGGGATTTACCCGTGATCTGTATGTGGCGTTAGGCGAGCAGTTAGAGGATAAATCCTGGGCAATGCGTCTATATTACAAACCTTTTATCCGTTGGATTTGGTTTGGCGGCGTCTTTATGGCTCTAGGGGGGGTACTCTGTATGTTCGATCGTCGTTACCGTTTTTCTAAAATTTTAAATAAATAGTTATCGGATAGGAATCAAGTTCCTATCGTTACATTATAGGTACAATAATGAATAAAAAACTTTATCTTCCTTTACTTATCTTTTTGATTTTAGTGGGGGCTTTTTTCATCCAATTGCGGCAAAATGCTTCCGGTGGTGATCCTAAATTATTGGAATCCGCTTTGGTTGGTAAGCCCGTACCGGAAAAAGTAATGCAAGGGTTATTCGATAACAAAGACTATACTTCCGAGGTGTTCAAACAGGGCAAGCCTATTTTATTGAATGTGTGGGCGACCTGGTGTCCCACTTGTTATGCGGAACATCAATATTTAAATGAGCTGGCTAAACAAGGCATTACCATTATCGGTGTGGATTATAAAGACGATTCGGCTAAAGCCGTTAAATGGCTGAAAGACCTTGATAATCCTTATCAGTTGGTATTAAAAGATGAAAAAGGTTCATTAGCTTTGGACCTTGGCGTTTATGGCGCGCCGGAAACCTTCATTATTGACGGGAAAGGCGTGATTCATTATCGTTTAGCCGGCGATGTAAACGAGAAAGTGTGGAAAAACACGCTATTACCGATTTATAACCAATTGTTTGAGGACGGGAAATAATGAAAAAATTGACCGCACTTTTGATTATGCTTGTTGCCGTTGTTGCATCACCTTGTTTTGCGGCGATTGACGCTTTTAATTTCAGTTCCGCCCAGCAGGAAAACGATTATCACGCGTTAACCAACGAATTGCGTTGCCCGCAATGCCAGAATAATAACATCGCGGATTCGAATGCGACTATCGCTATCGATATGCGGGCGAAAGTTTTTGAATTATTGCAGGAAGGCAAGAGCAAGCAAGACGTGGTGAACTACATGGTGGAGCGTTACGGACATTTTGTTACCTATAATCCGCCGATTACCGTTGCAACCATTCTGTTATGGATATTGCCGGCATTATTAATTTGTTTTGGCTTAGCATTTGTTTTTCGTCAAAAAGGCAAAACTTTAATAAAAAATTCTTCTCAGGATATTTCAACAGAGAATTCAACGGTTGAAAACTTATCGGACGAACAGCAAAAACGCTTAAAGGCGTTATTGAAAAACAAGGAATAAACAATGACTTTTTGGATAAGCGCGCTCGTTTTTACCCTAATTATGACATTCATTTGTTTTTATCCGCTTTTGCGCGGGCAAACCGATAGAGAGCAAGAAACCAACCGGGATTCATTAAATAAAGCTTTCTATTTTGATCGTCTGAAAGAAATTGAAGAGGATGAAAAACAAGGATTACTGGATAATGCGGCACAACTTAAAACCGAGTTGCAACAGTCTCTATTGGAAGATATACCTGAAGGCGTAACGGAAAAAACGGATAAAAAAGCTTACAGTAAATTATGGTTTGTTTCGGCATTTCTTTTCTTGGGTATTATTGCCGGGGTGAGCTATTTTAAAGTGGGCGGTTGGCAATCTCAGGAAATGATGGCGAAAAGCTATGAAAAATTACCCTACTTCTATGAACGTTTGAAAGAAGAAGATACAAAACCTTTAGATGATACGGAATTACAGCAATTTGCCACCGCACTTCGTATTAAGTTGCAAAAAGAGCCTAACGATGCCGACGGTTGGTGGTTGCTCGGTCAGCTTGGTACGGCTATGGGGAACGGTGAGCTGGCCCACAACGGTTATAGTAAAGCGGCGGAACTAAAGCCTGATAATACGGACTATAAATTAGCTTATGCCCGCACCTTAATGTTCTCTGATGATAAAGCCGATAGAGCCAAAGGAAACGAACTATTAAAAGAGGTAATTCGCAGCGATCATTCAAATTTACAGGCGCTGAGTTTGTTAGCGTTCAATTATTTCGAAGAGGAAGATTATAAAATGGCGGCGGTTACTTGGGCGATGATGTTGCGATTACTGCCGGAAGATGATCCTAAACGAGATCTCATCGAAAAAAGCATTCGTTCCGCTCGAGATGCACTGGCTGAGCAGGAACAAGAAAAGCATAAACGGATGATTCCTCAAAACAAATAATTCAATCTGAATTTTGCCTTTTCAGTTTATCAATTTGCAAAGTTAGCTGATCCGATTATAATCTAAAGAGGCAGCTAACTTTTTTATTTAATAAGAGTAATTTAATTTGATTTCGTTGTTTACCGGATTTCATCATATTGCGATTATTGTATCCGATTATGAGAAATCAAAATATTTTTATACCCAAATTCTTGGGGCTGAAGTAATTGAGGAAACATATCGCGCTTCTCGCCATAGTTATAAATTAGATCTTAAATTTGCTGACGGAAGTCAAATAGAGTTGTTTTCTTTTCCTTCTTCCCCCAGTCGTTTAACCATGCCGGAAGCGTGCGGATTACGTCATTTAGCATTTAAAGTTAAGGATATTGAAGAAGCCGTACAATATTTAAAAACTCAACAAATTGAATGTGAAGATATTCGAATCGATGAATTAACCGGGAAAAAATTTACTTTTTTTAAGGATCCTGATAATTTGCCATTGGAATTATATGAATTTAATTCATTCAAAGGAGGGTGAAATGAATATAACTAAATTTCCTGTGATATTGACATTGGCCGTTTTCTCAGCAGGAATAGCATTATCACCGGCTTATGCGCGCGGAAAGAATATTTTCACTGAAAATACCGAACGGGCGGAAAAAACATACATGAGCTATGGAAAAAGCCAGCAATTAGATCCAAATAATTCTAAAGATGTAAATGAATTGGCCAACAGCGTTGAATTCGAAGTTTATGAAATCAGTGAGAACCATAGTTCTCATACCATATTTGAATCGAATGCCGGGATTTGTCGCGGTTATCAATCCAGTAACGGGGTAGAACTTACGGATTCCACCACTTATTATGTGGATGATGCGTCTGATGATTATTATGCCAGCATAACAGGCGCTACCATTTACGCCCATGCTTCGCCAAAAAACGTTCAGTATGCGCCGATTTTTAATATTCATGATCCGAAGATATTAAAAGAAATCCATCAAGACGAAGAAAAATACGGTAAGGATTTGGCAACAAAGAATGTGAACGCAAGAGAGAACATATTGTCTAAGGGCATATGCCGATAAAGGCTCTTTAGGGAGAAGATAATGAAAAAAACGATTATTGCTGCTTTTGTTGTGTCAGCCGGGGTGATTGCTTGTTCATCACCCGTTGAAAATCGCCCGCAAGCGCCTTTAGATATGCAGACCGTGCGGCATTATCAAAATAAAGTATATGGCGGTAATACGGTGCCGGCGGCTCAACGAGTAAAAGAGCAACCTGTGGTAGATACGCCGATGAATGTCAGCGATACAAGAAGACAAGATCGGCTAGACACAAGACAGACAGTCAGACCGGGTAATGTGGTAATTGTGCCGAGCATCGGTTACGGTTATCATCATCACCGTTATCGCTGGTAAAAATCTTAAAAAAATAACCGCACTTTGATCCTAACGAATCGAAGTGCGGTTTATTTTCGTCAAATTTTAGGGCAGTTTTGAAAGTACGCAATAACCTTGCTCGATACCTTCAATTCGATATTGCGTATCGGCGCAGATAAATGCAGATTCTCCTTGTTTGAGAAAAAGTGCGGTATTTTTTTGCGAAATTTTTAATGTACCTTGCATCACAAAAATAATTGTGGCGTTCTCCGCCTTGCTTTCAACCTTTATGCCCGCATCATAGCGCACATTTTCCAGCGCAAAATCTTTTGCCGGCGTACTGTAAATGAAGGCGCCGTTTTCCTGCGGAGCCGGGGGAATAATTTCAGGCACCACTTCGCGGCAGTCAATCACTTCTAAAAGCGCCGGAATATCCACGTGTTTCGGTGTTAATCCTCCGCGGATAACGTTATCCGAACAAGCCATTAACTCAATGTTTTGCCCGCGCAAATAGGCATGGGGAATCCCCGCATCCTGATAAATGCCTTCGCCCGTTTTAGTATGAACAATGTTGAAAAGATAGAAGCAGATTAATCCGGAATCCAGTTTTTCAGGGGAGATTTCCATGGCTTCCATAGCGTAAAGTACCCAATAATCCGGATTTTCCAAGGAAAGCTCGCCTTTTTCATAAGCGATTTTATTCGATTCAATAATCGGTAACAGCCAATTTGCCAGTTCTGTTTGACTTGCCTGCATAATATCCGCATAGAAACCGTGCATATCCTGAGTTTCCAGCTTGCTTAAAAGTGCGGTCAGAGTTGGGCGGTTTTTTAAGGTTTCAATGATTTTTTCTTTGGTTTTAAAACCGTGCAATAACCAGAAATCGGAAAGGGCAATCATCATTTCCGGTTTGTGATTGTTATCCTTGTAGGTACGTTTTGCATCCTTTAAATCAATACCTTTTGAATTTTCTTCGGCAAAACCGATTTCCGCCTGTTTTTTGGTCGGGTGCAATTGAATGGAAAGCGGTTTTTTAACATCTAAAATTTTCAGCAAATAAGGCAGTTCATCGCCAAACAGGGCGCGGCTTTGGCTGCCTAAAACTTCGGGATGCTGCCGGATAAAATCAATCAACGAAAGCTGTTTTTCTTCCACTTCAATTGTTGAAGGTGAGGAGCTATGGGCGCCCAGCCACCATTCCGCATAATATTGATTAGGCTCTTTTTTGATGTGAAGCAATTCCGGAAGGTAATCATGACCGCCCCACACATAATGTTGCAGGCTGCCCGTTAGTTTATAAATGCCAGTCATTATTTGTTTTCCTGTTTATGTTCTTTATATCCGCCAAAAAAAGTGACGACTTTTTCTTTGTCCCGTTCATCGGCGATCGGTAGTAATAAACGTTTGCCGTTGGTGAGATCCACTACGAAAATATTTCCTTCGGCTAAATTAAGCTGACGGATTTTATCATATTCGATAAATAAATTGCTGTAGAAAAACCCTTTCTCTTTCAAAATCAGCATAGGCGAGCGGATAAATGCGGTGTAAACGGCGAGCACCACGGCGGTTGCCAATAAGAAGATAGTGAAGGAATCTATATTGAGTAAAGATTCTTTTGATTGATAAGCAAATAAGCAGGCGATGAGTATCACAAAAATAACGGCATCAATTTTTGCCTGTTTTTTTAACCGCACTTTGAGTTTTGTTTCGCCTTTACGTTTATCCATACCGAACTGATCATAGAAAGCGTAGGCAAAAAACAGGATAATGCAGATGAGAAGAATTGTATTCGTCATAAGTTTTATTTCGTAAAAATTAAAAAGGCACGTCCACCGGAATGAACGTGCCGATTATAACAGCTTTTGACTAGGCTAAAATACCCGTCCACGCGCCAAAGATACCGATCACGAAGAAACCGACGATAATCCAAAGCGCATTCACCCGGTTACGCAATAGCCACATACAGGCAAAGGTAAAGAGCAACGGTAATAAACCCGGCATTAAACTATCAAGGATGCTTTGCACCGTTGTAATTTCTGTTGTACCGTCTTGTTTTTGAATGGTAGAAACCACAAGCGGAACATTAATGCTGGTCCATTTCTGTACCAGGGCACCCATGATAAATAAACCGAGAATAGATGCGCCTTCAGTTAATTTTTGCAGCAAACCGCCGCTCATATCCTGTACTACGTCCAAGCCTTTTTTGTAGCCGTAGGTTACGCCGTAGTAACGGGTTGCCAAACGAACAAGGTTAAACAATACGAAGAAAAGTAACGGACCTAAAATGCTGCCGCTTAATGCAAGACCCGCACCAAGCGCCGCAAATACCGGACGTGCCGTACCCCAGTAAATTGGGTCGCCCACACCGGCTAACGGCCCCATTAGACCGACTTTGATACCATTGATTGCCGCATCGTCGATCGGTTTGCCGTTTGCGCGCTCTTCTTCCATCGCAATGGTTACGCCTAAAACCGGCGCGGCAACGAACGGTTGAGTGTTAAAGAATTCAAGGTGGCGTTTAATGGCGTCTTTACGTTCTTGTGAATTCGGATCCGGATATAAGCGTTTGATTACCGGTGAAATTGAGTACATAAACCCAAGTGCCTGCATACGTTCGAAGTTCCATGAACCTTGGAAAAGGTTAGAACGAAGAACAACAGAATTTAAATCGCTTTTTGTTACTTTTTTGATTTCAGTTGTCATTTTGTTTTCCCCATTAATCTAATCTGTTATCAAGGTCATTGTTTGAAGCCGCCGCTACCACAACTTGTTGGCTTTTGTTGTATTTAGGATGAATTTGGATATAAATAACAGCCATAATCGTACCTAATACGCCAAGAGCAACTAAGTTGAAATCGGTGAATGCCGCAATAACAAAACCTGCATAGAAGAATGGCATTAAGTGACCTGCGCGCATCATATTGATAACCATCGCATAACCGACTACCGCAATAAAACCACCGGCGATTTTAAGACCAGTGGTTACAACCGGCGGAATCGCATTTAACATAGTTTGAACCACATCCGTACCGGCGGTTAAGGCAACGATTAAAGCCGGAATTGCAATACGCATTGCCTGTAACATTAGCGCGCCGAAGTGAATCCAGTCCAGACGGGCAAGATTACCGTCTTCAACGGATTTATCCGCCGCGTGTTGGAAACCGACGGTAATTGCACGAACCACATAAGTTAATACCTGACCTGCAGCCGCAAGCGGAATTGCAACCGCAATACCTGTCGAAATATCCTGACCGCCCACAATAACCAAGATTGTTGAAATTACGGAAGCAAGCGCCGCATCCGGTGCAAGCGCCGCACCGATATTCATCCAGCCTAAGGCTAATAGTTCAAGAGAACCGCCTACGATGATACCTGTTGTCATATCGCCAAGTACAAGACCGATTAAGGTACAGGCAATTAACGGACGATGAGTTTGGAACTCATCAAGAATCGAACCTGCACCGCAAACGCAGGATACAAGGAATACAAGAATGACTTGTAAAGTTGAAATTTCCATTTGTTTTTCCTTAGATTAAGTTATTTTTCTTTAATAAATCCATCATGTACTGACGCGCATCGTTTGAAACTTTACGAACATCAAGTTCAATACCTTTTGCATCAAGGATTTTGAATGCATCAATATCCTGACTGTCTACCGCTACGGCACTGGTAATCATTTGTTTACCGTCTTTATATGCCATGCCGCCGATATTGATTGATTTAAATTCCACACCCGCCTGCATGAGTTTTACCACATCGGTCGGGTTAGTGAATAACAACATCATACGCTCGCCCGCATATTCAGGATTGTTATAAACACGGATCATTTTATCTACATTCACCACATGAGCGGTCACACCCGGAGGCGCGACGCTTTTCAACATGGTTGAACGCACTGAATCTTTCGCCACATCATCGTTTACTACCACGATACGGGTTACCCGGCTTTCTTTGGTCCAACGGGTCGCTACCTGACCATGGATTAAACGGTCGTCAATACGCGCCAAACCGATTTCTAAGTGACCTTCTTTATTGGTTACTACATTTGGTTGTGCAGTCGGTGCGGCGGCCGGTACCGGCTGTGCTTGTTCCACCGGCGCTTCTTCAGGTTCTTCGTAACGTAACGCTCGCACGCCGGTACGACCGGTTTCTAAGGCAATTGCCACAAGTTCCTGCAAACTCGGATTATCATCGCGCGCCATAAAGGTTTCCACCAACATAGGTACGTTGACACCGGTTACAATATCCATGTTTTCGTTGCCCTCAGCTACGCGGTTTGCCGCGTTAAACGGGCTACCGCCCCAGGTATCCACTAAGAACAACACCTGATCACAATGTGATAATGTTGTTGCCAGTTTCTCTTGGTATTTGCCCATAATTGTTTCAGCATTTTCACCGGGAACAAAATCAATAGTAGCAACATTTTCCTGCTCGCCAATGAGCATTTCGGTGGTTTTGAGCAATTGCTCTGCCGCCACGCCATGTGTTGCTATGATGATAGCAATAGTCATTTAGACTCCTTAACATTTTTGTCAAATTAATAGTGGGCGCAATTTTATACCTATTTAGTTTAACTGAACACGTTTCAGCTAAGATATTTTCTGATTATTTGAAGCAGATCACATTTTTGATAATTATACTAAGAATAGTATCAGAACTTTGTTTAAAAAGTATCTGCTCAGGGAGGAGAAGGGGGCGTAGAAATTATGATAAGGTGTACCTTGTGAATACAAATCGGGTCTGTTCACCAGTGATAAACAGACCCGATATTGAAACTTATGCTTTTTTCAGGAACTCCGATTTCAGCGAGAAAGGTTGACCGTCTATTTTGCAATCCACATCATGATCGCCGTCAACTAAACGAATATTTTTCGCTTTCGTTCCTTTTTTTAATACGATAGAAGAACCTTTTACTTTCAGGTCTTTAACTAAAATTACATCGTCACCGTCTTGTAAAACATTGCCGTTGCTATCTTTCCAAACTTTTGTTTCTTCCTCTTCGGCAACGTCTTCACCCGACCATTCATAACTACAATCGGGGCACACAAAATTTACGCTATCGTGATATACATATTCGCCATTACATTTCGGACATTTAGGCATTTGATCCATTCATTTTTCCTTCTAAGTTAATTGGGCGACAAAGTATAACAAAAAATCAATAAATTACCAAAGTGCGGTCGAATTTCCGTGATTTTCGCCCGATAAACGAAATTTCCGGATTTTTGACCGCACTTTTCGATTTTTATGAGGGATAAGGGTTAAGCGGCGATTTTTGTACAACCTAAAGTGCCGTCATCCACCGCTTCTTTCGGCGTACCGATGGCTTCACGGATTTTAACGCCGTCTTTAAACATTACCATACCGCCGTGTTCCATTTTCGCCCAGATTTCATCTTTGGTTAACGGAAAGGTAGTGATAATGGTGACTTTGTCCGTATCTTTTGCATAATTACTGAAATCGATTATCCCGTCGTCGTCAATGCGCTGCGCTACGCCAAAAGGCGCCTGGCGGGTGAGATAATGCAAATTGGTCGAACAGTGGGCGATCATCCATTGCCCGTTTGAAAGAATAAAGTTAAAGGTACCGTGTTGGGCAAGTTCCGCCGCCAATTCTTTAATGGTATCGAAAATTTCGTTTTCCGTCGGTTTACGGCAAAAACGCTCTTTTAATTTTGCCGCAATATAGCAAAATGCCGCTTCGGAATCCGTATCGCCGATAGGCGTACAATAGCAGCTGGATAAATCCGGTAGTGCATTCAAATTGCCGTTGTGGGCAAAAACCCAGTTTTCACCCCATATTTCACGGATAAAAGGATGAGTATTTTCAATATTGACAACACCCTGCGTCGCTTTGCGGATATGGGCGATAACATTTAACGATTTTATATGATATTGTTTTACGCAATCGGCAATGGGCGAAACCGCGCCCGGTTGATCATCACGAAACACCCGCACGCCTTTGCCTTCGAAAAATGCGATACCAAAACCATCGGAATGGCTGTCTGTCATGCCTGCACGACGACGAAATCCTTCGAAAGAAAATACGATATCCGTCGGAGTATTACAGTTCATAGCTAACATTTGACACATGATATTCCGCCTTACAACTAAAAATAGAAACCTTAGGGTCTGTTTATAAAAGATAAACAGAGCTTAATAATAGTGCAGATTTAACACCATTAGCTAAAACAATTCAACAGGAGAACGACAATATTTTTATATCGAAACGTTACATAAAATAAATGACGGATATTAAAAGAGATTTATTACGGATTTCAGGCAAAAAACAAGTTTATTTCAGCCTCTGTAGATAAAGAAAAAGTGCGGTGAAAATTTTCAAAATTTCTACCGCACTTTTGAGTCGATTAAGGTTTACAGCTTACGCCAAGTAGTACCTTTTGCCCCGTCTTCCAACACAACGCCCATAGCTGTTAATTCGTTGCGGGCGGCGTCGGCGGCCGCCCAGTCTTTCGCCGCGCGGGCCTCATTACGCCGTTTGATTAAAGCTTCGATTTTACTGACTTCGGCATCCGCCGCATCGCCTTGTAAAAAGGTTTCCGGAGCTTGCTCCAATAAACCTAATACGCCGGCAAGTTGTTTTAAGCGGCTGGCAAGTTGATTGGCTTTTGTTTGATCTTCAGTTTTTAACTTATTGATTTCCCGTGCCAATTCAAACAATACGGCTAAAGCGCCCGGGGTGTTGAAATCGTCATCCATTGCGGTTTTGAAATCAATCACATATTGGTCTTCTGCCGGAATTTCTACCGTTTCGCAACCTCGAAGGGCGGTATATAAACGCTCCAGGGCTTTACGCGCCAGGCCGATATTTTCTTCGCTGTAATCCAGCAAGCTGCGGTATTGCGCGGTTAAAAAGAAATAACGCACGCTTTCCGCATCATATTTAGTCAAAATATCGCGAATGGTGAAGAAATTATTAAGGGATTTGGACATTTTTTCTTCGTTAATCGTGAGCATACCGGTATGCAGCCAGTAGTTCACATATTCGCCGTCATGAGCGCAGCAGGATTGGGCTATTTCGTTTTCGTGGTGCGGGAACATTAAATCCGAACCGCCGCCGTGAATATCGAAATGATTACCAAGTTCCTTGTCGTTCATCGCGGAACATTCGATATGCCAGCCCGGGCGGCCTTTTCCCCAAGGGGAATCCCAGCTCGGTTCATTCGGTTTCGACATTTTCCAGAGTACGAAATCCATCGGATTTTTCTTCACGGATTTAATTTCAACCCGGGCGCCAGCCTGAAGCTGTTCAAGATTCTGGCGGGAAAGCGCGCCGTATTTTTGGAAAGATTCCACATCGAACATCACATCGCCGTCTTCCGCCACATAAGCGTGTCCGCGCCGAATCAAAGTTTCGACCATAGCGATAATTTCAGGAATATGCTTGGTGGCGCGCGGTTCTACGTCTGGTCGTAAAATATTTAACGCATCAAAATCCTTATGCATTTCCGCGATCATACGCTCGACCAACTGATCGCAGGTTTCATTATTTTCCAACGCACGTTTAATTATTTTGTCATCCACATCGGTGATGTTACGAACATAACGCAAATCATAACCAAGATAACGAAGGTAACGAGTAATTACATCAAAGGAAACAAAGGTGCGGCCGTGGCCGAAATGGCACAAGTCATAAACGGTGACGCCACACACATACATACCCACTTTATTCGGGTTTATGGGTTTAAATTCTTCTTTTTCGCGGGTTAAAGTATTAAAAATTTTTAACATTGAAGGTTCCAATATTTGAGTTTTTATTAATCGGCGGGGATCCCTGCCCGACAAATTTTGCTATTTCCCACCGCACTTTATAGCACTAAACGGCTTTTTATGGAATAATGCGCAACCAAATTCCCATTCATTTTTATAAGGAAAACACAATGGTTACATTACATACCAATTTCGGCGACATCAAAATCGCTTTAAATCATGAAAAAGCACCGGAAACTGCGGCAAATTTTGAAGCTTATTGTAAAGAGGGTTTTTATAATAACACAATTTTCCACCGTGTTATTGACGGTTTTATGATTCAGGGCGGCGGTATGGAACCGGGGATGCGTGAAAAAAATACCAAAGCGCCAATCAAAAACGAAGCGAACAACCGTTTAAGCAACAAACGCGGCACCATTGCGATGGCGCGTACTTCCGATCCGCATTCCGCAACGGCGCAATTTTTTATTAACGTGGCGGACAACGCTTTCCTTGATTATCGCGCGAAAGAAATGTTCGGACGTGAAGTTGTGCAGGAATGGGGCTATGCCGTATTCGGTGAAGTGGTTGAAGGCATGGATGTAGTGGATAAAATCAAAGGCGTAAAAACAGGTAATGCCGGTTTTCATCAGGACGTGCCGAAAGAAGATGTAGTTATTACTTCGGTGACGGTGGAATAACCCGTTATTTTATTTGACGGAGCAGGCTTCGGATTGCGCCGTCTGAAATGTTTAATTTATTTGATAAAGCACGGCAAACAGAATCGTGCAAATCAGGATTGTGAATAGATATGAAAAAATTTAAATTTTTGACCGCACTTTTTGCCTTATTTTTCGTGTTTAACGCGAATGCAAAAAATGTAACCTTACATACCAATTATGGCGATATAAAAATTGCGCTTAATGAAAAAAAAGCGCCGGTTTCCAGTAAAAATTTCTTGGATTACGCACAAACGGGCTTTTATGATAATACGATTTTTCATCGTGTTATTGACGGATTTATGATTCAGGGCGGTGGCTTTGAGCCGGGTATGAATCAGAAAAAAACGAATGAAGCCATCCGAAATGAAGCTAATAACGGGTTGAAAAATCTGCGAGGTACTATTGCCATGGCGCGCACATCGGCGCCTCATTCCGCCACTGCACAGTTTTTTATTAATCTGCAGGATAACGATTTCCTGAATTTTACCGAAGAAAGCCAGCAAGGTTGGGGTTATGCGGTATTCGGTAAGGTAACGGAAGGCATGAACGTCGTGGATAAAATCGCCAAAGTGGCGACCGGTCGGGTGGGAATGCACCGGGATGTGCCTAAGGAAGACGTCGTTATTAAATCGGTAACTGTTGAATAACGGATAAGCACGGGAGTTCTCGTGCTTTTTTGTAGGAAATAGGTAGGAAATAGATAGTGGCTTTTTTTGATACCCACACGCACCTTGATTATCTGCAACGTACTACAAACACGCCTTTATCGGCATTGATGGAGAATGCGTTAAACGCGGATGTGCAAAAAATCCTGATTGCGGCGGTGATGGCACGGGATTTCGAAAATATTCTTAATATGACCGAGCTTTTCCCCCGGCATTTATATTGCGGTTTGGGTTTGCACCCGCTGTTTATTAAAAATCATCAAAAAAGCCATTTAGATGAATTGGAAACTTATTTGCAGAAAAATCCGCAAAATCTGACTGCACTTTCAGAAATCGGTTTGGAACGCAGTGTCAGTGAATTAATCAGTGATGAATTGTGGCGCAGGCAATGCGATTTTTTAGAAGCGCAATTATATTTGGCAAAGCAATATAAACTGCCGGTAAATTTGCACAGCCGAAAATCCCATGATCAGCTTTTTACTTTTCTTAAACGAATCCGATTACCGAAATGCGGCGTATTGCACGGTTTTTCCGGTAGCTATCAACAGGCTAAAAATTTTGTGGACCTCGGGTATAAAATCGGCGTGGGCGGCGTGATTAGCTACCTACGCGCCAATAAAACAAGACAGGCTATTGCAAAACTGCCGTTAGACAGTTTATTGCTGGAAACCGATACGCCGGATATGCCGGTGTTCGGCTTTCAGGGCGAAGCAAACCGCCCGGAACGTTTAGTACAAACCTTTCGGTATCTATGCGAATTAAGAAGCGAACCGCCGGCGCAGATTCAGCAGCAAATCTGGCGGAATAGTTGCGAAATGTTCGCCGTCAAATAAATTTATATTTCTTTTCCAACAAGTATCGCAAACGATTACGTAAGCATGCTACAATAGCGCCTGAATTTGTTTTTGACTGCTAAATTATAGGAAACAACCGTGAGCAAACAATCATTAAGTTATAAAGACGCCGGTGTCGATATTAACGCAGGTAATGCGTTGGTGGATCGTATCAAACCACACGTGAAACGTACGACTCGTCCGGAAGTTATCGGCGGATTAGGCGGTTTTGGCGCATTATGTGCGTTACCGACCAAATATAAAGAGCCCGTATTAGTTTCGGGTACCGACGGCGTAGGCACGAAATTACGTCTGGCTATTGATTTAAACAAGCACGATACCATCGGTATCGACTTGGTTGCCATGTGTGTTAACGATTTGGTTGTGCAAGGCGCGGAGCCTTTATTTTTCTTAGATTATTATGCAACGGGTAAATTAGATGTTGATGTCGCCACCGATGTGGTTGCCGGTATCGCCGAAGGCTGCGTGCAATCCGGTTGTGCGTTAATCGGCGGCGAAACCGCCGAAATGCCGGGCATGTATCATGCGGGCGATTATGACCTTGGCGGTTTCTGCGTGGGTGTGGTTGAACGGGCGAAAATCATTGACGGCAGTAAAGTAAAAACCGGCGACGCCTTAATTGCGCTCGGTTCCAGCGGTCCGCATTCAAACGGTTATTCTTTAATTCGTAAAGTTATTGAAGTGGCGGGCGTAAATCCGGCTACCGAACAATTGGCGGGTCGCCCGCTGGCGGATCAGGTGTTGGCGCCGACAAAAATCTATGTGAAATCCGTTTTAGAATTAATCGAACATGTTGACGTTCACGCTATTGCTCACTTAACCGGCGGCGGTTTCTGGGAAAATATTCCGCGCGTGTTACCGGAGGATGTGAAAGTAGTGATTAATGAAAACAGCTGGGAATGGCAGCCTGTCTTTAAATGGTTGCAGGAACAGGGCAATATTACCCGCCATGAAATGTACCGTACGTTTAATTGCGGCGTCGGCATGGTTATTGCGCTTCCTCAAGCCGATGCGGAAAAAGCGTTGCAGGTGCTGAAAGCAGCTGGTGAAAATGCTTGGTTAATCGGTCAGGTTGAACCTTTAAATGCCGGTGAAGAGCAAGTTATCATTCGTTAATTTGTATTTTATGTTGAAGCCTAATCCTCTTGATTAGGCTTTTTATCTTTCAGGAAAGTAAAACCGATGAAAAAAATCGTCGTCTTAATTTCAGGGCAGGGAACAAATCTGCAAGCTATTATGGATGCCTGCAAGGCAGGAAAAATAAACGCACAGGTTGCCGCGGTGATAAGTAATAAAGCCGATGCTTACGGGCTGATACGTGCGAAAAATTCGGGAATTCCGACCGCAGTTTTTGAGCGAAAAAATTATGCCGATAATAGCCAAATGGATAGGGCAATTTCGGATTATATTGACGGAATTGCCGCAGACTTAATCGTGCTTGCAGGGTATATGAAAATTTTAACTGCCGGTTTTACCCGACATTTTGCCGGCAAAATTCTCAATATTCACCCTTCCTTATTGCCTAAATATCCCGGCTTAAACACCTATCAAAAAGCTATTGAAGCCGGCGATTCGGAACATGGCACCACGGTGCATTTTGTTAATGAAAAAATGGACGGCGGCGCGGTTATTCTGCAAGCTAAAGTACCTATTTTCCCCGATGACCGAATTGAAGATGTGGAAGAGCGGGTGAAAATTCAGGAATTGCAGATCTACCCTTTGGTAGTGAAGTGGTTTGTTGACGGGCGCTTAAAAGAAGCGGGCGGCAAAGCTTATTTAGACGGTCAGCTTTTAGCGGAAAACGGTTACGCCGCAGAATAAATTTCCTAAAGTGCGGTGCTTTTTTCTGGAATTTTGATATAGTAGATCTCGTCAATTTTATTGAATAAGGGGTTGTTTATATTTTATGGAAAAAATTATTATCGATGAAAGTCAGTTCATGCGCACAATTTCTCGTATTTCCCATGAGATCATTGAAAAACATCAGAATTTAAATGATCTCGTGATCGTGGGAATCAAGCGTCGCGGTGCCGAAATCGCCGATCTGATTAAGCGTAAAATCAATGAATTGAGCGGGCAAAGTCTGCCTTCGATTGATCTTGATATCACCTTTTATCGTGATGATTTAGAGTATGTGGAACCTGCCAGTCAGTCGCCGGTATATAGCGGCGCATCGGAATTTATCAGCGTACAAAATAAAACGGTGATTCTTATTGACGACGTATTATTCACCGGTCGCACCATTCGTGCCGCGTTAGACGCTTTGGTGGATTTTGGTCGGGCGGCAAAGGTCGAATTAGTGATTTTTGTGGATCGCGGGCATCGCGAATTGCCGATTCGTGCCGATTATGTGGGAAAAAACGTACCGACCAGCCGTAGTGAAAAAGTACAAGTACGTACTATGAAGTTTGACGGTTGCTACGAAGTGGCGCTTATTTCAAAATAAGCTTTTATCTTTGAACTTTTTATTAAAAAGTGTTTCTAACGAGCGTAATTTATTAAATTTTAACAACGGAATAATGATGAAACCAGGTAATTTAAAATCTCTTCTTTTAGTGATGATTGGCATGTTTGCCGTTTCAGTGAACGTTCAGGCGGTGGAACAGGTGGTGGCGACCGTTGACGGTAC
The DNA here is from genome assembly GCF_000007745.1 of [Mannheimia] succiniciproducens MBEL55E. Taxonomy (GTDB): domain Bacteria; phylum Pseudomonadota; class Gammaproteobacteria; order Enterobacterales; family Pasteurellaceae; genus Basfia; species Basfia succiniciproducens. Next base: position 584,096 of record NC_006300.1, read on the forward strand.
GCCGATTTTGGAAAGCCAGCTTAAACGCGCTTTGGGCAAACAAGCTAATAATGCGACTAATCGCGCTAAGGCATTAGATAAGATCATTGATGATATGTTAGTGCAAAAAGCGGTTAAAGAAGCGAATGTGCATATCAGCGAAGGGCAACTTGATAAAATTGTTGAGAATATTGCCGCGCAAAACAATATGACCTACGGTCAATTGCTTGATGCTTTAGATTATCAGGGAATAGGTATCACAAAATTCCGTAATAATATCCGTAATCAACTGATGATGGCGGAAGTGCGTAATCGTTCTATCGGTAAAAATATTGATGTGACCCGCGAGCAAGTGGAAACATTAAGTAAACAAATGTTAGAACAGGCAAAGACGCAAGGCAAAAAAGCTCAGGTAACGGGAACGGAATATCAGGTTCGCCATATTTTGTTAAAATTAAATCCGTTATTAAATGATGCACAGGCAAAAGCGCAATTAAATCAGATTTGTTCCGATATTCAGTCCGGTAAAACCACTTTTGCCGCGGCGGCAAAAGATTATTCAAAAGATTATCTGTCCGGCGCAAATGGCGGTGATTTAGGTTACGCTTTCCCGGAAATTTATGATCCGGCATTCGGGCAAGTGATTAAAGCCACTAAAAAAGGCGTAATTTCGGCGCCGTTTAAAACACAATTCGGTTGGCATATTTTAGAAGTTACGGATACCCGCCAAGGTGATATGACAGAAGCAGCATATCGTCAAAAAGCCTATGAGACTTTGGTTAATCAGCAGCTGCAGGATGATGCTAAAGACTGGGTCAAAGCATTGCGTAAAGGTGCGGAAATTAAATATCTTGTAAAATAATTGATTAATCCCGGCGTTTGCCGGGTTTTTTATTATATAATAGCCGATATTTTTTGCGGTGAACCCTTTCACTTAAATCCCATAACTTTATGCAGTAATACTGCATTAATTTTTTAATTGATATGAATTCAAAAAGACATTTAGGCCATACCGCCCGTAAGCGTTTCGGGCAAAACTTCCTGCATGATGATAATGTGATTCAAGGCATTGTTGCGGCAATTTACCCACAAAAAGGCCAGTTTCTGGTTGAAATCGGGCCGGGACTTGGGGCATTGACCGAGCCTGTCGCCGATCAAACGGATCGTTTGACAGTGGTTGAGCTTGACCGTGATCTGGCACAGCGTTTGCGTCATCACCCGTTTTTACACCAAAAATTAAACGTGATCGAAACTGATGCCATGCAATTTGATTTCGGTAAATTATATGAAGACGAACATTTAGCTGAGCAAGGTCAGAAATTACGGGTGTTCGGTAATTTGCCTTATAATATTTCGACGCCGCTGATTTTTCATTTATTGAAATTCTACGATAAAATCCAGGATATGCACTTTATGCTGCAAAAAGAAGTGGTAAAACGCCTTTGTGCGGCGCCAAACAGCAAAGCTTACGGTCGTTTAACCATTATGACGCAATATTTTTGCCAGGTAATGCCTGTGCTTGAAGTACCGCCGACGGCGTTTAAACCTGCTCCTAAAGTGGATTCGGCTGTGGTGCGGTTAATTCCCCATAAAGAATTGCCTCATCCGGTGAAAGATTTATATTGGTTAAACCGAGTAACCAGTCAGGCGTTTAACCAACGTCGTAAGACTTTGCGTAATGCGCTTTCCACTTTATTTACGCCCGAGCAATTAACGGCATTAAATATCGATTTAACCGCTCGTGCGGAAAATCTTTCCATTGCGGATTACGCTCGTTTAGCAAACTGGTTGGCGGATAATCCGCCCGCTGATGTGCGTCGCGATGAAATTATCGAAGAAAACGAAGAATAAACGTTAATGAATGGCGGACGAGGTTCGCCATTATTTTTTATAAAAAAGGATAACTTATGGCAACGTATTTTGTGGGCGATTTGCAAGGTTGTTATGACGAACTACAGCGTTTGTTGGAAAAAGTGCGGTTTGATCCGACTCAAGATTTGCTTTATTTGGTGGGCGATTTGGTTGCCCGCGGAGACAAATCTTTAGAGTGTTTGCGTTTGGTGAAGTCCTTAGGAAAATCCGCACAAACCGTGTTAGGAAATCATGACCTGCATTTGCTTGCCACCGCGTTTGGTATTAAAAAGGTCAAGTCAAGAGACAGAGTTGACGCCATTTTTCACGCGGAAGATTTTGAGGAACTTATCCATTGGCTGCGTCACCAGCCGTTGCTTGTTTATAATGCGAAACAGAACTGGGTAATGACTCATGCGGGAATTTCGCCCGATTGGGATATAAATACCGCTCAAGCCTGTGCGAAAGAAGTGGAAAATGTGCTGCAACAGGGGGACTATTGTCATTTATTAAGCCAAATGTATGATAGCCGGCCGGATTTATGGTCTGCCGATTTAACCGGCATTGAGCGCCTGCGTTACATTATTAACGTATTTACCCGAATGCGTTTTTGTTACCGTGATCATCGTCTGGATTTTGACTGTAAATCGCCCGTAGATAAGGCGCCGGAAGAATTAACGCCCTGGTTTAATTTGTCTAATCCGCTCTATAAACAAGTGGATATTATTTTCGGACACTGGGCAAGTCTGGTGGATACTCCGACTCCCCATCATATTTATGCGCTGGATACCGGCTGCGTGTGGAACAACCGCATGACTATGCTGCGTTGGGAAGATAAACAATATTTTTGTCAGCCGGCATTGAAGGATTATGCGTTTAACGGTTAACAGCGTCGAGTTGAATAGAAAAAAGTGCGGTAATTTTTACCGCACTTTTGCCATTAAACAGGGAATTTTAGAATTCGTTGGATCTGAATCTATGCACAATCTGATTGGAGGAACCTCGCCATACTAATGCGGGGTCAGCTAATTCCTGAACAAATTTGCCGTCTATCAACACATCAATATAAGGCAACATTTTGCGTTGATAATCATCTAATTCTTCCAGTTTATAGCCCGTCCAACACCAAATATCTTTATCCGGGCACTCCCGTTTTATGCGTTGCACCAGCGGCAATAGGGTTTCCACATTGAGGGGGTGGAGCGGGTCGCCGCCGGAAAGGGATAAGCCTTGGCGTTTAATTCTGGTATCTTTTAAATCCTTGAGGATTTGTTCTTCCATGGCGTTATCAAAAGGTACCCCCGCACTGAATGACCAGCTTTTTTGGTTATAACAGCCTTTGCAGGCGTGTGTGCAACCGCTGACAAAAAGCGTACAGCGCGTACCTTCGCCGTTAACGATATCGACGGGGTAATATTGTAGATAATTCATAACATTCTCTTACTTTCTTTGCTTGTACAAAGAAAGTAAGCAAAGAAATACACCCTAAAAAAGTGCGGTTAATTTTCCCGAAGTTTTATAAATGTCACTTGCGGGGTTCCCTTGTTTGCCGCCATAAAAATGGGATAATTTGTAGAATATATCGCGCTTATTTGAGCGTAGCGAGTTCGATATTTTCCGTTTAGCAAATTACCCCCCGTTTTCAGGATAAAAGGCAAATAGGGTTGCTTTTCTTTTGGTTCCTTTTTTGTCAACGCAAAGAAAAGGAACAAGCGTTACATATGTTTCACCCGTCTTTTTACTTCTTCCTGTTTACCTGCATTAAACGGTCTGGCATCCGGGCTGCCCAAATAACCGCATACGCGACGGGTTACCGATACTTTTTCGCTATCGTGGTTACCGCATCTCGGACAAGTGAAACCTTTGCTGGTACATTCGAATTCCCCGGTAAAACCGCATTCGTAACATTCGTCAATCGGCGTATTCGTACCATAGTAAGGTACACGGTCGTAGCTGTAATCCCACACGTCTTCGAGGGCTTTTAAGTTATGTTGAATATTCGGGTATTCACCGTAACAAATAAAACCGCCGCTGGCTAAAGACGGGTACGGCATTTCAAAGTCGAGTTTGTCATAAGGATTAACTTTTTTCTCAACGTCTAAATGATAGCTGTTTGTGTAATAGCCTTTATCCGTTACGCCTTCTATTACGCCGAATTGTTTGGTATCTAAGCGGCAGAAACGATCGCAGAGATTTTCGCTCGGCGTTGAGTAAAGGCTGAATGCGTAACCCGTTTCTTTTTGCCATTCTTTGGTCGCTTTGCTTAGGTATTCAACAATTTGAACGCCTTTTTCACGCAACATTTCGTTGTCGTAAATATGGCCTTGGTTATAGAGCGCATTGATTGTTTCGTAAATGCCGATATAGCCTAATGAAACGGAGGCGCGTCCGTTTTTAAATATTTGGGCGATATTGTCATCGGCTTTTAAGCGCACACCGCAAGCGCCTTCCATATAAAGAATCGGCGCCACGCGGGCTTTGGTATTTTCCAAACGGGCAATGCGCGTCATTAAGGCTTTTTTGGTCACCGCAAGACGCTGATCCAAAATTTCATAAAAGCGCTGTTCGTCGCCTTTTGCTTCAATGGCGATACGCGGTAAATTGATGCTTACCACACCTAAATTATTACGGCCGTCGTGGACTAATTCACCGTTTTCTTCATAAGCGCCTAAGAAGCTGCGACAACCCATCGGCGCTTTAAAGGAACCCGTGACTTTCACCACTTGTTCGTAGTTTAAAATATCCGGATACATGCGTTTAGACGCGCATTCCAGCGCAAGCTGCTTAATATCGTAGTTCGGATCTTTCGGCGACTGGTTGATTCCGTGTTTAATGGTGAACACTAATTTCGGGAAAACCGGCGTTTTGTGATTTTTTCCTAGGCCGCGGATACGGTTTTTCAAAATAGATTTTTGAATTAATCTTTCCTGCCAGCTTGTGCCTAAGCCGAAACCTAAGGTTACAAACGGCGTTTGCCCGTTTGAAGTATGCAGCGTATTAATTTCATATTCCAAAGATTGGAAAGCGTCAAAACATTCTTTTTCAATTAATGCGTCGGCGTAGGCTTTTTGATCCGGCACATTCCATTCCTGCGCATGTTTTAAATGTTTTTCATAACTCAGTTGCACATAAGGCGCCAGCACTTCATCAATACGGTTAATGGTCGTTCCGCCGTAAATATGGCTTGCCACTTGAGCAATAATTTGCGCCGTTACCGCCGTTGCGGTACCGATAGATTTAGGCGGTTCGATTTCCGCATTACCCATTTTAAAACCTTGTGTCAGCATACCTTTAAGGTCAACCAACATACAGTTAAACATCGGGAAAAACGGTGAATAATCTAAATCGTGATAATGGATTTCCCCTTTTTCATGCGCTTCTACCACATCACGGGGCAGAATATGGGATTTGGCATAATGTTTTGCCACGATACCGGCTAATAAATCCCGTTGAGTCGGAATGATTTTCGCATCTTTATTGGCGTTTTCATTTAAGATTTCAACGTTGCTTTGCTCAATTAATCCTTCGATATCTTTAGTTAACTGACTGCGTTTTTCACGCGCCAAATCGCGGTCGTGGCGATATTCGATATAAGCGCGGGCAACCTGAGGATAAGCGCTTGCCATCAGTTTATTTTCCACAAATTGCTGAATCCGGCTGATGTCAATTTCATTTTGGTTATGCTGAAAAATTTCGTCAAAAACCTGCTGACTGACGAGATGACAAAAACGCTCGTCATCAATACCTACCGCTTTTGCCGCTTTTTTGATGGCATTAATAATGCGTTGAATTTCAAAAGAAGCACGTGAACCGTCACGTTTAATAATGAAAAATGAACCCATAGCAAGCACCTTTTTAATCTATATGTAGTGTTTTATTGAATTGCCGGACACTATATATAGAAATAATAGAATTTCAATCACTAGAAAAGGATGTGTTTCAGACGATAGACTTGTTAGTTATTGTTTTATTTGCAAAATTCGAAATGCAATAGTTTTGAAAAAATTTTTTTAAGTTTGATTTTTGTGATTTAGATCACAAGATGGTTGAATTTTATCTATCGGTAAAATTCAAGGCGTCGAAGGTTTGACCGGAGAACGAAAAAGTGCGGTAAAAATTTCAATATTTTTTACCGCACTTTGAGCTTAATTATTCTTTGATTGTTAAGTGCTTACGGGTTCTAAGGTTAATCATCTCTACCGTGACGGAGAACGCCATGGCGAAATAAATGTATCCTTTAGGAATATGGAAATCTAAGCTTTCGGCAATGAGGGTCACACCGATTAAAATCAGAAAAGACAAAGCTAAAACTTTCAGCGTCGGATTGTTTTCCACGAAATCACCGATTGGTTTTGCCGCGAGCATCATCACGCCTACGGCGATAATAATGGCGATAATCATTACTTCAACGTTGTTTGCCATACCTACCGCCGTAATAACGGAATCTAACGAGAAGATGATGTCGAGAATTGCGATCATCATCAAAGTGCCAAGGAAGCTGATTTTTTTCCCTTTGGTTTCGTCTTCTCCCTCGTCCGGGTGCATGGTGGCATGGATTTCATGGGTACTTTTGGCCACAAGGAATAAACCGCCGAACAGCAGAATCAAATCCCGTCCGGAGATTTGCTGCTCAAACAGGGTAAACAGCGGAGTAGTTAAACGCATTACCCAGGCAAGGGATAAAAGCAGTAAAATCCGCGTACACATAGCCAACCCTAGGCCTAAAATGCGCCCCATTTGGCGTTGGGATTCGGGCAGTCGACCGACTAAAATGCTGATAAAAATAATATTATCAATGCCTAATACAATTTCTAATGCGGTAAGCGTTAATAATGCGATCCAGGCTTCGGGATCGGCAATCCATTCAAACATAAAAACCTTTATTTAATTAACGGAGAAACAAAGTGCGGATCATATCGGGTAGACTTCCGAATGGGAAGTAAAATTATTTATTTCGCAGAAAATTTTGCAAAATTTGCGCGGTGAATTCTTTTCGCAGATAAAAACCGAGAGGCAGGGTTTCGATTATTTCGCCGTTTTGCCCGATGCCTTTGGTTTTGGCGCGGCTGTTTGCACCTTTCGGGCGAAGTTGCAGAACTTCGCCTATTTTAGCGGTGATTTCATGCACTTTGCCTAACACAATGTAGTCCATCAACTCTTCCCAGTCTTGTTGCAGCCGGGCCTCTTGTTGCGGGTCAGGCTGCCATAAAATCGGGCTGCCGATACGGCGTTCGGCTAAGGGAATTTGGCGTTCTCCCTGAATCGGGATCCAAAGCACTTTAGACAATTTATAGCGCAAATGGGAATTATGCCAATTAACGCCTGCGGTTTGAATGAGCGGCGCAAGGCTGACAAAGGTGGTTTCTAAAGGAAAACCGGCGCTATTGATTGGAATTGTTTTCAATTCGATACCTAAATTGGCAAAATCCTGTTCGGGTTTGCTGCCGGCTTTAGCGCCTAGAGCGGTTTCAATTAATTGTCCGACCCAGCCTTTATCACGCTTGAGATCCGGCGGTACCGGAATGTGCAGCTCAGCCGCCAATTCGCCAAAGGTTAAACCGGCGATGGATTTTGCCCGTTGTAGCAGTTCTTGTTGCGATTGAGGTGTGCTGATCATAAAAGTCCGGTCTGTTTTTGCTCATTTTGCTCGCGCCTCTAGAGCCGTTGGCATAGCTAAGGTTCAAAGGTAAGCGTTTGTGCGAAATTTTAAGCGGTGTATTTTTTAAGTAATTTTTGTTTAACGTATTCTACGCCTTTATCGACATAGCGGATTTTTTCTAAATTCAGTAAAAAGCGTTTCATCGGCAATCCGCCGCCGAATCCGGTTAATTGTCCGTTTTTGCCTAGTACGCGATGACAGGGGATAATAATACTGATCGGATTGCTGCCGACCGCACCGCCGACCGCACGCACCGCTTTAGGATTATTAATGAGCCGGGCAAGTTCGCCGTAGCTGGTGGTTTTTCCGAGTTGGATTCGGCGCAAAGCCTGCCAAATACTTTGTTGAAATGTCGTACCTTGTGGGTTTAGCGGAATATCGGAAAAATCTTCCTTTTCTCCGGAGAAATAGCGATCCAACGCCGATTTTACTTGGCGGAACAACGGCAATTCGTTATTGAGAATCCATTTAGGATTAGGTGCCGTTTGCTCCAATTCGCAATCTAAATTGGTTAGTTTGCCTTGTTGCGCAATCATCAACAAATTGCCTACGGGAGAGGAATAATAGCTGTAATAAATAGAATCCATATTTTTCTCAATAAAAAAAGCATACCCGAAGATATGCTTTATTATGTCTTAATTTACTGAAAATTAGAAACTATAATTTATGTTCAGTCCGTAAAGGTTAGCCGTCGCTTTAGATTTATAATCGGCTTTCACAGTAACTAAACCGCCGGCTAAACTTTGTTCTTCGCTGAAGTCAAGTTTTCTGCCGCGTAAATGGGCGAAACCGAAATCAACGGAAAGTGCCGGAGTAAATTTATAGGTCGCGCCAAGGCTGTACCAGGTACGGTTAGTATCCGGAATGGAAGCGCTTGCGTGAGTACGAGGTGCGGCGGACTCGTCATAAGCGACACCGGCGCGTAGCGTTAATTTTTCATCCACTTCGTAGGTTGCACCTAATGCAATGCGGGAATTGTCTTTGTATTCTTCATCTTTATGGAAGGCTAAACCGTCATTTCTGAGTGATCTATCCGCGTAAGTGGCGTGAAGATTCTTCAAACGGCTCCATTCGGTATATTTATAGCTGTAATGCATGGCGAATTTATCGGTTAATTTATGATAACCGGAAAATTCCCAATAACTTGGCAAATGTAGCACCAAGCCGCCTTCACCTATGTAAGGCGTTGTGCCGTACGGAAGATAACTGACCGCGTTACGGTCTTTAAAATCAATATCAATTTTTGAATGATAGGCGATACCGAAACGGTTTCTTTCGTTGAGATCATAAGCCAGACCAAGATTATAACCGAACGCCCAAGCCGTTTTATCCTGTAAATGCGTTAATAGGGTATCTCTTTGCAGACCGCTTGCCAAACCGCTCAGCGCCCCCATTTTGCTTGCCAGATCGGGTCGTTGCGCAACGATAGCGCTTAATGCTTGCGGATTGCTTGCAACATTGCCGACGGCATCCGCTAAAATACCGGCGTTACGGGATACTTCGGCTTTTGCATAAAGTGCATTTAAACCCACACCGGCGCTTAATTTTTCAGTTACCCGATATGAACCGCTCAGGTTAAGGTTCAGTGCGGTTAACTCGGTCTTCCCGCCGAATACGCCGGCCGCGTAGTCGTCTTCATATTCGCTTTTTAAGCCGAAATTTACGTTCATGCCGGCACCGACGGCAAATTTATCGTTAAGCGGCGAGACGAAATACATATTCGGAATTAATGACCCCGGCACAACGCTGGTTTTTGATGCTGGCGCTTGTGCAACGGTTTGCCCCGCAAGATTGGCGCTTACCGTACCGTTCATGCGGATTTGGGAATCCACATAAATGCCGCCGGCAGAGAATTGATTGGTTTTAAATTGAGACATTAATGCCGGGTTGGTTGCAATTACGGCAGCGTTGTCGGCAATTGCAGCTTCGCCCGCATAAGAACGACCCAGACCGGAAGTTGAAATTTCAGCTAATTGGAATGCGGCGGCAGAAGCCTGACCGGCGGCGCATAAAATACAACTTGCCAGGAAGGTTTTATTTATTGCCTTTTTCATTGGTTCCCCTTGTAAAATAAAGTTAAATTGGCAAAAAAGAAAAAATCCGAGCGATTCTAAAAGAATGTTGTAGCTTTGTGCAAATTTATTTGGTTGTTTTTTAAAGAGTTCAGACCAGTAATTTAATGAGGGATCTTATTGAAAAACTTGTAAAAAAACGACCGCACTTTACAAAAGTGCAATCGTTTTTTTACTCGCTTCGCTTATTTCTTCGAATCTGTTGGCATAACAATGTTCAAACGTAATCGTTTGTGCGGATTTTTGTTATTTATTTTCTATATTGCTCCACATTGTCTTTATCAATTGCAATATCCGGGCTGAGAATACTATTATTTTCCGGTTTCCACGGCATGCCTTCTGCGGCATTTTTACCCAATGCCAGGTTGCGGGCAAGCTCTACCAACACCTTGCTTTGATAAGCGCCGTCATTGAGAACCGTAGCGGTAATTTTGCCCGTTTTAATTAATGTTAAGGTTTCGGGTAAGGCGTCAATGCCAAAAACAGGCAACTGCTTGTTTTGTGCCGACAGGCTTTCTAATGCGCCCAACGCCATGGCGTCATTATTGGCAATGACCATTTCAATTTGTTTGCCTTTGGTATCGTTTAGCCAAAGTTCCATGCGGTCTCTTGCCATATTGCCGTTCCACATGGCGGTATCGACAAAGAGCGCTTCGGTTTGAATGCCGAGATTGTGCAATTCTTCAATAACGTACTTGCTTCTTACCTCGGCAGCCGTGCTGTCGGGTTGCCCGGTTAACATGGCGAATTGAATTTTACCGTCTTGATTTAAATCGAATTGTTTGTTGGCATTCCAATGTTTGGCGATTAATTTTGCCTGCTCAAGAGCCGAGTTTTTAGGCGACGAACCTACGTAATAAGCATGGTTGTAACTTGCCAACAGTTTAGCGCCGGGATCTTTATTGAAGAAAATAACCGGCACGTTATGTTTTTTTGCTTTAGCGATAACGGTTTTGGCGGCTGGCGGGTCAACAAGATTAACGGCAAGTACTTTGACTTTTTTTGCCAGTAAAATATCGATTTGATTGTTTTGAATTGCCTGAGAATTTTGCGAGTCGTTCATTAAGAAACGCACATCCTTAAAATTTGCGCTTTCTTTATTTATTTCACTAAGCATCAAATTCATAAAATTGTCGTCATATTGATAAATGGTGACGCCAATCAGCGGTTCGGTTTGAGCGACGGCCAAACCGGAGCCTAACAAAACGGAAATAGCAACGGTATTTAATACTAATTTTTTCATAGTAACGTCCTCTATGCGAATGAATCATAAGGCTTGTTTTGATATTAGCACTAAATTTTCCGGTGGGTAAAAAGATTGTTAAATCTGTGATCCAGTTCATAGATTTTGTGATGTTTGGTGAGGACTAGAGGACGGTGTTTTGTAATATTGTTCGGTACAAAATACGGGCGTCAGGCATGGCGACGATTGTATGGAATCCGTATCAAGGCATATTATAACCCGTCAAAAATTAGTAAAAAAAGACCGCACTTTTAAAGTGCGGTCAATATATCGGAGAATTTTATTATTTTTTCTTAGCATATTTTAATGAGTCGATAGCAACGGCTAAGATGATAATGCTACCTTTAATAATATATTGCCAGTACGGGTTTACGCCGATGTAGGTTAAACCGTAGTTGATAACGGTGAAAATTAACACCCCGGTTACTACACCGATGATAGTCCCCACGCCGCCCGCGAATGATACACCGCCTACCACACAGGCTGCGATGGCATCCAATTCGTACATGAAACCTAAGTTATTGGTTGCAGACCCGATACGGCCGGCTTCCAACATACCGCCGAAAGCATAGAATACGCCGGCTAACATATAGATAACCAATAGGTTGCGTGTTACGTTTACCCCTGAAACACGCGCCGCTTCCGGGTTACCGCCGATGGCAAAGATATTTTTACCGAAACGAGTTTTGTTCCATAAAATCCACATTAAGATTGTCGCGATAATGGCGTAAATCGTAATGTATGAAAGTTTAAAGGAACCGAAACGGAAGAATCCTTGCGCGAAAGAAGAAAAGTTTTCGCTGAATCCGGCAATCGGCGAACCGCCTACCGCATCATAGTAAAGTGAGTTGAAACCGTACACGATGATCATGGTACCCATGGTGGCGATAAACGGCGTTACATTTAAGATAGCGACCACAAAGCCGTTGATCAAACCGATTACGGCACCGATTGAGCACACAATCAGTATCACTACGAAAATCGGCATTTCAGGCAGGTTCGGAAATACGCGGTTTAAGTTATCAATTGCCTGTAACATGGTGGCGGCCACCACAGCGGCTAAACCTACCTGGCGACCGGCTGATAAGTCGGTACCCTGTACCACCAATAAACCGGCGATACCTAATGCAATGATTAGTCGCACCGAAGATTGAGTAAGAATATTACTGAAGTTCATCAGGTTTAAGAATGATGGGTCTTGAGCAATAATTACACCTAATAAAATTAATAAGACGAAGTAAATGGCATTTTGTTTGAAGAAATCCCATGTTTTATTTTTTTGTCCAGCCATACTGCAATTCCTTCTATAAATATTTAGCAGCTAGTTGCAAAATTTCTTCTTGCGAAGTTTTTGCTGTTTCAACAATACCGGCAACTTTACCGTTGCTCATTACTAAAATCCGGTCGGTAATCCCTAATAATTCGGGCATTTCCGAAGAGATCATAATGATACCTTTGTCTTTTTGGGCAAGTTGCATAATAAGTTGATAAATTTCGTATTTCGCGCCCACGTCAATCCCACGGGTCGGTTCGTCCAGCATCAGAATTTCAGGTTGTGTGAGCAACCAGCGGCCGATAACCACTTTTTGTTGGTTACCGCCGGAAAGCGAGCCGATGGTAGTTTTATGGGACGGGGTTTTCACGTTCATTGAATCGATTACCCATTGAGTATCGCTTTTCATTTTCTTGTCACTCAATAAGCCCCATTTGTTCATATAGGATTTCATATTTGAAATCAATGAGTTAAATTCAATACTCAGGTTTGCGTAAATCCCGGTGGAACGGCGTTCTTCGGTTACCAGAGCAAAGCCGTTGTTGATGGCTTCAAGTGCGGTACGATTTTTCATAATTTTGCCATGAAGTTTTACCGTACCGGATTTACGCTCGCGCACACCGAAAATGGTTTCGACGATATCGGTCCGTTTTGCCCCCACAAGACCGGCGATCCCCAGAATTTCACCTTTGCGTAATTCAAAATTAATATCCTGAATGGAAGGTTGGTTTAATGCGGTTAAATGTTCCACCTCAAGAATCACTTCTTTCGGCTCGTTGATTTTTGGCGGGAAGCGTTGCGTTAATTCACGGCCTACCATCATGGCGACAATTTGTTCCATAGTGGAGCCTTTTACCGGCACCGTATTAATCCATTTACCGTCGCGCAAAATGGTAATTTCATCGCAAATTTTAAAGATTTCATCCATTTTGTGGGAAATATAAACGATTCCGCAACCGCGATCTTTTAATTTTTCGATGATTTTAAATAAATGCTCCACTTCTTTTTCGGAAAGAGAAGAAGTAGGTTCATCCATGATTACGATCTTTGCGTTATAAGAGAAAGCTTTGGCAATTTCTATCATTTGCATTTGCGAAACGGATAAATTGGCAACTTTTTCTCTCGGATCAATGTCGATATCGAGCTCGTCAAAAATGGCTTTGGTATCGTTATACATTTTTGTATGATCCACAAACACGCCTTTTAACGGATAGCGGCCCAACCAAAGATTATCCATTACATTACGCTGACGGACGAGATTGAGTTCTTGGTGCACCATGGAAATCCCATTTTCCAGCGCTTCTTTCGACGTTTTGAAATTTACCGGTTTACCAAGAAAAAGAATTTCCCCTTCATCTTTGGCATAAATACCAAACAGGCATTTTAATAAAGTAGATTTACCCGCACCGTTTTCTCCCATAAGGGCGTGAACGGAATGGGATTTGACAGTTAAATTTGCTTTATCTAGCGCTTTTACACCAGGGAAAGATTTACTCACGTTTGTCATGGTGAGTAGCACTTGATTATCACTTTGCGCTGATTGTGCTGTCATAAGTACCTCACTGAATAAGGCTATAAAACAGGCATGAGGCGACCCTCATGCCCAAACAGAAAAATTATTTTAAGAATTCGGATAAGTTATCTTTATCTACGCCGACGTAAGGAATACGCACAACGCGGTTTTCCGCTTTGTATTGCGTACCTTCGGTGGCGTCTTTACCTTGCGCTAAGTTGTTGGCTAACTGAACGACCGCTTTGCCTTGGTTTACACCGTCATTTAACACGGTACCCGCAATGTCGCCTTTTTTGATCAGTTGCAGCACTTCAGGTAATGCGTCCACACCGAAGATCGGCAATTTTTTACCGTGCGCTTTGGTCGCTTCTAAAGCGCCCATTGCCATACCGTCGTTGTTTGAGATAATTACTTCAATGTCGTTTGCGCGAGAACTGGATAACCAGGCATCGGTTTTATCTTTTGCCATTGCCGCATCCCACATACCGGTATCGATAAAGAGTTGTTCGGTTTCTATGCCGTTGGCATTTAATTGCTCAATAACATATTTAGTACGGGCTTCGGCATCCGGGTGACCGGGTTCGCCTTTTAACAATACATATTGAATTTTGCCGTCTTTATTTAAGTCTAATGCAGGGTTGGCTTTCCATTGTTTGGCAATTAAATCGCCCTGGATTGTGCCGGACTCTTTCGGGTCGGTACCTACATAATAGGCTTTTTCATATTTTGCCAATGCTTTTTCGCCCGGGTCTTTGTTGAAGAACACAACAGGAATATCATCCGGTTTTGCTTTGCTGATAACTGTCGGCGCGGCGGACGGGTCCACTAAGTTGATGGCAAGAGCTTTTACGCCTTTTGAAATCAGCACGTCAACTTGGTCATTTTGAATAGATTGCGCATTTTGCGAGTCATTCATTAATAATTGAACGTCTTTTAAGTTGGTCGCTTCTTTATCAATTTCTTTACGCATTAACGCCATAAAGTTGTCATCATATTTATAGATTGTTACACCGATTTTTGTATCAGCCTGTGCAGTTGAAATACCTGCGCCTAAACCTACCGCTAATGCAACTGCGCTTAATACTGTTTTTTTCATAATGAAATTCCTCTGTGCTAAAGACTGGAAATAAAATGTGTATTTAATTACCCACTAAAACGGATATCAATGGATAACGTGGTGCTTAAAATACAATGTTTAATAACTTAATACTGTGATCGCTTTCACAATATTGAAAATATGTGGAAACGATTACATAAATTTTATGGGTTATTACAGTTTTCCGTTGAAAAACGGCGCACGACAGTAGGGTTAAATTGAGCGTGCAAAGGCGTCTCAATCCCTTCATTGACTAAGCTTAAGGCTAATCTTGCTGCATAATTAGCCATTAAATCAATAGGATAACGAATAGTTGTCAATTTAGGGATTAAATAGCGGGAAATCGGCATATCATCAAAACCTATTATAGAAAACTGGCGTGGAACATTGATATTGTTTTCATTTAATACGGATAACGCGCCAGCCGCCATACTGTCGTTATAGGCGACTACGGCGGTTAAATCGGAGTGATAGCTCAATAATTTGATCATTGCTTCTTCGCCGCCCTCAAAATCGGGCGAACTTTGGATAATGGCATCGTCTATTTGAGGTAAACGATGATGTTGCAACGCCTGAATATAGCCTTGTCTTCTTTCTTCCTCGTCATTGATGTGATGATTCGAACCGATATAACCGATACGTTTATGCCCAAGTCGAATCAGGGTTTCCGTGGCTAAAAAGGTTCCCCGCTGATTATCAAGGCTTACGCAGCGATGTTCATAACCCTGAATGCTGCGGTTGATAATAACCATGCCGGGCACCTGCTCAAGATAGTTTGCTAATTCTTCGTCGCTTAAGGCTTTAGAATG
The DNA here is from genome assembly GCF_000007745.1 of [Mannheimia] succiniciproducens MBEL55E. Taxonomy (GTDB): domain Bacteria; phylum Pseudomonadota; class Gammaproteobacteria; order Enterobacterales; family Pasteurellaceae; genus Basfia; species Basfia succiniciproducens. The sequence goes on from NC_006300.1 coordinate 599,591, forward strand.
TACCACCAGGCAACTGCAACGCTTACGTAGCAAGGTATCAATAGCGTTACGTTCTTTCTCGGCATTATGATAACCAATACCGATCAAAATAGTTTTGTTATATGAAGAAGCAACCTGATCAACGGCTTTAACTAAAATAGCAAAGAAGGCATCCGTTACGTCCGTTACCACAACGCCGATAGTATCCGTAGTCGGCAGGGCGAGCGCCTGAGCATTGGCGTTAGGCGAATAACCTAATTTTTCTACCGCACTTTGCACCGCTTTGCGGGCTTTCTCGCTTGAGGAGGCATTATTTAATACGCGGGAAACGGTGGCGACGGATACGCCCGCCTGTTTGGCTACGTCACGAATGGTAATCATATTTTCTCCTTGCCGTAATAATGAAGAAATTCTAAGGATTATGGTTTTCTATCATATAGAAAAATTATCATTATTGAAAACGGTTACTTTTAAAATTTGTATATATTTTACAAAAATAATTGCCTTTATATCAGATTAAATTGGATAAATGTGATCTTGCTCACAGTTTATTTATTTAATTGTGCTATCTTTATTCGCAATAAAATGTAACCGTTTTCAATATAATCAGGAGGCCTGCACATGAGCATTTCTTTTGACCCGACAGAACACCCGCACCGTCGTTATAATCCTTTGACCGATCAATGGGTCTTAGTTTCCCCGCACCGGGCAAAACGCCCTTGGCAAGGTCAGCAGGAAAAAAGTTGCCGAGGAAGAAAAACCAAGCCATGACCCGAATTGTTATCTTTGTCCGCGTAATGCGCGTATTACGGGCGAGCTTAATCCCGATTATAAAAAACCTTATGTATTCCGAAATGATTTTTCGGCTTTATTGCCTGAAACGCCGGCGCCGGAACAAACAGCGGATCCGCTATTTCAAAGCAGCCGGGCTCAGGGTGAAAGCCGTGTGATTTGTTTTTCGCCGGATCATAGCAAAACCCTGCCTTTATTGACTGTAGAAGAAATCACAGAAGTCGTCAAAGTGTGGCGGGAACAGCTCCGGGAATTAGGGCAAAAATACCAATGGGTTCAGATTTTTGAGAATAAAGGTGCGGCAATGGGTTGTTCAAACCCGCATCCTCACGGTCAGATTTGGGCGAATAGCTTTCTGCCTAACGAAGTGGCGAGAGCCGATCTGAATCAAAAGAAATATTTTGAAAAACAAGGTTCCGTCCTGCTTTTAGACTATGCAAAACGAGAATTGGAACGCAAAGAACGTATTGTGGTGGAAACCGAACATTGGCTTGCGGTTGTGCCTTATTGGGCGGTTTGGCCTTTTGAAACCTTATTAATGCCGAAGAAAGCGCATATCAAACGCTTGACAGACTTAACGGAAGAACAAAGCCGGGATCTCGCTCTTGCCCTGAAAAAACTGACAACAAAATACGACAATTTGTTTGAAATTTCTTTCCCTTATTCTATGGGTTTCCACGCCGCGCCATTTAACGGCGAAGAAAACGAACATTGGCAGCTTCACGCCCATTTTTATCCGCCGTTATTACGTTCCGCAACAGTACGGAAATTTATGGTGGGCTATGAAATGCTCGGCGAAAGCCAACGAGATCTCACCGCCGAACAAGCCGCGGCAAGATTACGGGATTTAAGCGAAGTGCATTATAAAATGCGTAAATAATTCAATTATTAGCGAGGGCGTATCGCATACGCTCTTGACAAATAAAGACAAGTTTATTCGGGGCGTATGCGATGCCCCTACGGTAATTTGAAAGGATTGAAGTATGCAACCTAAAGATCTGGCTAAAAAATTATTTTCCGAAAAATTCAACCGCACTTCAGAGTTGAATGTGTACGCACCGGGGCGTGTAAATATTATCGGCGAACATACGGATTACAACGACGGTTTTGTTATGCCTTGCGCAATTAATTACGGCACGGCGGTGAGCGGAGCGAAGCGCGACGATCATACATTTTGTGTTTATGCGGCGGATTTAGACCAATTTGACCGCTTCCGTTTAGACCGACCTATTGAACAGAATCCAAGCGAAAAATGGACGGGTTATGTACGCGGCGTGGTGAAATTTATTCAGGAACGTTGTCCCGAATTTACCCAAGGCGCGGATCTGGTAATTAGCGGTAACGTGCCGCTTTCATCCGGGTTGAGTTCGTCCGCCTCTTTAGAAGTCGCCGTCGGCAAATTTTGCCAACAATTAGGCGAACTTCCGCTTTCCAATACGGATATCGCATTAATCGGACAAAAGGCCGAAAATAAATTTGTCGGCGCCAACTGCGGTAACATGGATCAACTGATTTCAGCGCTTGGTCAACAGGATCATTTATTGATGATCGACTGCCGTTCCCTCGAAACTAAAGCAACGCCGGTACCGCATAATATTGCGGTAATGATTGTTAATTCTCATGTGAAACACGATTTGGTTACCGGCGAATATAATACCCGTCGCCAACAATGCGAAGCCGCCGCCAAATTCTTTGGCGTAAAAGCGTTGCGGGACGTGTCGATTCAACAGTTTAAAGAAAAAGAAGCGGAATTGACCGCCCTTGACGGTGAAGCGGCAAAACGCGCCCGCCATGTAGTCACTGAAAACCAACGGGTGTTAGATGCGGTGGATGCATTAAATCAGGGCGATATTTCGCGTCTTGGCGAATTAATGGGGCAATCGCATGATTCAATGCGGGACGATTTTGAAATCACTACGCCGGAAATTGATTATTTAGTGGAACTTGCCCAACAGGTAATCGGCAAATCCGGCGGCGCACGCATGACAGGCGGCGGTTTTGGCGGCTGTATTGTGGCGGTTGCGCCGGTAGAAAAAGTGGAGGAAGTGCGTAAAATTATCGCCGACAACTATCAAAAACGCACAGGCATTAAAGAAGATTTCTATGTTTGCACCGCCTCTCAAGGAGTGCATTTATGCTAAAAACTTTGCAAAAAACGACCGCACTTGCACCGGATAATCAGCCTTTTCAAATAGTGACATTAAGCAATAAAAACGGAATGAAAGTGCAGTTTATGGATTGGGGTGCCACTTGGATTTCTTGCCAAGTACCGGTAAACGGCGAATTACGGGAAGTTTTGTTAGGCTGCAGGGCGGAAGATTATCCGCGACAAAGCGCTTTTTTGGGCGCGACGGTAGGGCGTTATGCAAACCGTATTGCCAATGCGCGTTTCGAACTAAACGGGCAAACTTTCCCGTTAACGGCAAATCAGGGCGTGCATCAATTACACGGTGGTGACGGTTTTGATAAACGCCGTTGGAAAATCGAAAAGTGCGGTGAAAATTTTGTGACTTTTTGTTTAAATTCGGTTGACGGCGATCAAGGCTTCCCCGGTAACGTTGAGGTGGTGCTGGATTACGAATTAAGCGAAGATAATGCGCTTACCGTCAGATTCCATGCGACTCCAGATAAAGATACGCCGCTCAATTTAACCAACCATGCGTATTTTAATTTAAATAATGCGATCCGGGGTTGTGATGTGCGCGGGCATTCTTTGCAGCTTAATGCGGATTATTTTTTACCCGTAGACACTGACGGCATTCCCAATGCGCCGTTAAAATCAGTGGAAGGTACCAGTTTTGATTTTTTGGAGGAAAAACCAATCGGGTTGGATTTCTTGCAGGAAGAACAGCAATTAACCAAAGGTTATGATCATGCTTTTTTGCTAAATAACAATGCGGAAAAAACTTGCGCAATTCTGACCGCACTTGATCGTTCCCTCAGCCTTCAGGTTTTCACTTCTCAGCCCGCATTACAGGTTTACACCGGTAACTATCTCGCCGGCGTACCGACCCGACTCGGCGGCAGTTATGCGGATTATGCCGGCATCGCGTTAGAAACCCAAGCTCTGCCCGACACCCCGAACCATCCCGAGTGGCAACAATACGGCGGCATAACGAAAGCCGGCGAAACCTACCGACATTGGACGACGTTTCGGTTTATTTAAATAAGATACCTTACGGTGGTATTTATGCTATTGAAGCGGAAGCTTATTTGATTGATGAAGTGGTAATGAAACTAATTGATTTAATTGATCCGCAACTTTAAACAGATCTTAAACTATTTATCAAAAAAGCTTACTTCGGTAAGCTTTTTGGTTATTGACAAAGTCCCCCGTAGGGGCGGAATTTATTTCCGCCCTTTATAATAACACTGATAATTCAATATGTTATGGACAGGCATAAAGTCTGTTCCTACAAATTTTTAATAAATCTTTAGGTTTGTCATCAGTCTGAAGCTTACTTCGGTAAGCTTTTTGGTTTTGTTATTTTACATTGCTAATTAGTATTGTCATTGCGTTTACAATTCCCCGGCGGAATAATTTTTTCCGCCCTAGCTATCCCCGGTAAAATATGGTATTTTTTATCCGTCAATCCGACAGAAACTTATTTACCCTCTATGAACGAAGAACACTCGACTAAGACAACCCAAGATACCATTCAAAAGAAAAACTTTTTCCAATCTCTGTTTGATCGTTTTTTTCAAGGCGAGCTTAAAAATCGGGACGAGTTAGTGGAAGTGATCCGTGATTCGGAACAAAACGAACTTATCGATCAAGATACCCGTGAAATGATTGAAGGCGTGATGGAGATCGCCGAATTGCGGGTTCGGGATATTATGATTCCTCGCGCACAAATCGTTTTTATCCAGACTGATCAGGATCTTGAGAGCTGCCTTGATACTATTATCAGCTCGGCGCATTCCCGCTTTCCGGTGGTAGGTAACGAGAAAGATAACGTTGCCGGCATTTTACATGCCAAGGATTTACTTAAATTTTTGCGTACCGATGCGGAAGAATTCCAGCTTGAAAGCCTGTTGCGTCCGGTGGTTATCGTGCCTGAGAGTAAACGGGTGGATCGCATGTTGAAAGAATTTCGTTCCGAACGTTTTCATATGGCGATTGTTGTAGACGAATTCGGTGCGGTTTCCGGCTTGGTAACCATTGAAGATATTTTAGAACAGATTGTCGGTGATATTGAAGATGAATTTGACGAAGAAGATATAGCGGATATTCGTCAACTTTCCCGCCACACCTATGCGGTGCGGGCGTTAACCGATATTGATGATTTTAATCAACAGTTCGGCACGCATTTTGAAGATGAGGAAGTGGATACCATCGGCGGAGTGATAATGCAGGCGTTCGGTTATTTACCGAAACGCGGCGAGGAAATTACTTTGGAAAACATCCATTTCAAAGTAACCTCGGCAGACAGCCGGCGCATTATTCAGTTGCGCGTAACGGTTACCGATGAACAGTTGGCGGAAATTGAAAAATCTGCGGAAGAGAAAGAAGAATAATATTCGCAAGGCGGTTTAAAAACCGCCTTCAGGTTATTAACAAAGTCTTTCGTAGGGGCGGAATTTATTTCCGCCCTTTATAATAACTGATAATTCAATATGTTATGGACAGACATAAAGTCTGTCCATACAAATTTTTAATAAATCTTTAGGTTTGTCAGCAGTCTGAAGGCTGTTTAAACAGCCTTTTTGCTTTTTTACTGAACTCTCATGCTAAAGTAGCTCTAAAGGGGCCATGTATACTTGCCTTGCGTAAATAAATGAACAAAAAATAGAAGAACAAATATCAATGAACAATATTTTTACTTATATAATCGCTATATTAACCGGCGCTGCCGGAGTTTTAGCCTTTTCCCCTTTTGATTTATGGGGCTTTGCTTATGTTTCTTTAATCGGATTGCTGTTCGTTATCAAAAATCCGCAAAAAAAGACCGCACTTTTATCGGCGTTTCTTTGGGGATTAAGCTTTTTCAGTATCGGCGTGAGCTGGCTACATGTGAGCATTCACCAATTCGGCGGTTCGCCTTTATGGTTGAGCTATATTTTGGTGGTAGTGCTTGCCGCTTATTTATCGCTTTATCCGTTATTATTCGCTTATATTGTCCGCCGTTTTAATGTTACAAGCCTTGCAATATTCCCCGTGATTTGGACATTCACCGAATTTTTGCGCGGCTGGATTTTCACCGGTTTCCCGTGGCTGCAATTCGGTTACACGCAAATCGACAGCCCGTTTTACGGCATTGCGCCGCTATTCGGGGTAACGGGTTTAACTTTTTTTGTGATGTGGGCAAGTGCGGTCATTTTCAGCGGAATTTCAACATTAATTCAAACACCTAAAAAACTGCCTGTCGCTTTGGTTAATGCTCTGTTGCTGTTAAGTGTCGGCGGATTGGCAGCGCTGTCTTCACAAAAAATATTTGTGAAAGAAGTGCCGGAAAAAGCGCTTACCGTTACGCTTGCACAAGGCAATATCGAACAGAATCTGAAGTGGGATCCGCAATATCTTTACGCAACCTTAGATATTTACCGGAAACTAATTCTCGAGCATTTAGCCACGAGTGATTTAATTGTATTACCGGAGTCCGCATTGCCGGCATTGGAAAATCAGTTGCAACCTTTCTACCAGGCTTTGCAAACGGCTACACAAGAAAAAGGTACGGAGGTGCTGATTGGCTCGGTTTATCATGATGAAAAATCGGATAAATTGTTAAATTCCATTGTTTCGGTGGGGAATTCGGCACAGCCTTATCAAGCGGGAAATGCTGCAAGCGCCATGCGCTACAGTAAACATCATCTGGTGCCTTTTGGCGAATATGTGCCATTGGAAAATTTATTGCGCCCTTTAGGTTCGGTATTTAATTTGCCGATGTCCGCCTTTCAAAGCGGTGATTTTATTCAGAAACCCTTATTAGCAAAAGGGCGGGCTTTAACCCCGGCAATTTGTTATGAAATTATTTTAGGCTCGCAACTGCAACAAAATCTGCAGCCAAATACCGATTTTCTGCTTACGGTTTCCAACGACGCTTGGTTCGGCGACAGTATCGGCCCTTGGCAACATTTACAAATGGCAAGAATGCGCGCTTTAGAATTGGGCAAACCCCTGATTCGAGCGACCAATACCGGCATTAGCGTATTTATCAACGCACAAGGCAAAGTGATTTCGCAAGCGCCGCAATTCGAGCAAACCGCATTAACGGAAAAAATCGCCCCGACCGAAGGCAAAACCCCTTATGCCGCCTTAGGCGACAAACCGCTTTATTTGCTGGCGTTTATTTTTGTTATGTTGCGCGTACTAGCCATATTTATCAAACGAAAAGTACTGAAAAGTGCGGTATAAATTTACAAAATTTTGAGCAAACTAAAAGCCCTAAGATTTAATTTCTTAGGGCTTTTTGCTGATTGTTTGTTGCCGCCGAAAACGGACGGGCTGATTAACGGCTACGGAAAATGATACGACCTTTGTTTAAATCGTACGGAGTCATTTCAATCGTTACTTTATCGCCGGTTAAAATACGAATATAGTTTTTACGCATTTTGCCTGAAATATGAGCGGTTACCACGTGACCGTTTTCTAATTCAACACGAAACATTGTGTTTGGCAAGGTTTCTAAAATTGTACCTTGCATTTCAATGCAATCTTCTTTTGCCATTGTATCCTCTAAAAAAATAATGAAATTTTTACCGCACTTTTGCGGAAGCTTTTTTGAATGGTGCGAATTATAGCCGTTTTTGTGTGGCGGGGGAAGTTTTTCTTGCTTTGATTGTTTGCTCAAAGCTACAATAGGCGAGTTTATATAATTTCTTTTTTTATATTAAGGTTATCGCTAATGAATAATACAGCTTCTATGTCGCCTCAAAATAATAACGATGAGATTGATCTTATTGATTTAATTAAAGTTTTATGGCAAAAAAAATTAGTTGTAATTCTCACTTCTTTCTTTTTTGCTCTGATCGCTGCAATTTATGCATTTACGGCTAAAGAGCAATGGACATCTAAAGCAACTACCATAGCACCCAAAGTTGCCGATATGGGTTATTATTTATCATTACGCAGTGAATATGCCAACATCTTAAACATTAAAGAATTTACATCAAAAGATGTTGTGGATAACCTCTTTAATAACTTCAGAGTCGCGCTTTTTTCTAATAACATGAAACGTGAGTTTTTTGCTCAATCAAAATGGTTTCAGAATTATGCAAATGAAAACGCAAAAGATGAAGACGCGAAGCAAAAACTTCTGTCGGATATTTTAGATAAATCCTTAATTGTAACTATTCCGGATATTAAGAAAAATCCTAATGCATTGGGGATTAACATTAGTTTTGCTGCCGAGACGCCAAAAGAAGCACAGGAGGTGTTAACTGAATACATTAATTTTATTAATGCCACAGTTTTAACAGAAGATAAAATTGATTTCTTAGCGGATATTAAAATTGCAATTGATAACCTTGAATTACAAAAAGATAAAATTCAACGAGATACAGAAAGTGTGCGTCAAGTTCAGTTAGAAAACTTAACAACAGCGTTAGATATTGCGAAATCAGCCGGCATTAAAGAATATTCAAAAACTTCGGGTAATGTAAGCATTCCTCAATTCGCTTTAGGTGATGCTCAAATTCCATTCACTGATTCTAAACTAAGTGATGGTAGCTATTTGTTTATGTTAGGTGAGAAGTATTTACAGGCTCAGGTAGATACTTTAACTAACAACAAAGTGGTTTACCCTGTATCTTTCTATACAATTGAAAAACAGGTTTCTTTATTGAATTCCTTAGAGCAAAAAGCAAATACAGATAGTAAAGTAACTAGCTATTATTATTTGACTTCACCGGATTATCCAACTACTCGCGATTGGCCGAAACGTGTTCTGTTGCTTTTAATCGGAGCTGTGTTAGGTGGAGTTTTAGGTTGTCTTTGGGTTTTAGGTAAACAAATTTTTAGTCAGAAATAATTATGAATAATAAAGATATTAAAATTATCATCGCTACTCACAAAAAACATTTTATGCCGTCAGATGAAATATATTTACCATTACACGTAGGTAAATTAGGCAAAACTGATCTTGGTTATCAAGGTGATGATACAGGCGACAATATTTCAGCAAAAAACCCGAATTTTTGTGAATTAACCGGGCTTTATTGGGCTTGGAAGAATCTAGCGAATGACTATTTAGGATTAATTCATTACCGTCGTTTTTTCAGCGTGAAAAGTCGTTCGGAACGTAAAAACAACCCGTTAGAAACTTTGTACTTAACCAGTGAAGAAGCAAGTCAGTTGCTAGAACAATATGATGTGATTGTACCGAGTAAGCGTAATTACTATATTGAAACGCTTTATTCACATTATGCAAATACGTTACACGCTGAACATTTAGACGTCACTCGTAAAATTATTGCAGACACGTGCGGTGAATATTTAGATAGTTTTGATTCGGTGATGAAACAACGTGGTGGATATATGTTTAATATGTTCATTATGTCTAAAGAATTAGTGAATGATTACTGTAGCTGGTTATTCCCTATTTTATTTGAATTGGAAAAGCGCATTCCGGCAGAACAATATTCAGCATTCCATGCTCGTTTTTATGGCCGCGTAAGTGAGCTGTTATTTAATGTTTGGCTAAAACAATATTCTCAATCAAAACCACTTAAAGTAAAAGCTATTCCGTTTGTTTATGGTGAAAAGATTAATTGGTTGAAGAAAGGGTTTGCTTTTTTAATGGCTAAGTTTTTTGGTAAAAAGTACGAAAAGAGTTTTTAACTTTATTATGAATAAAATAAATACTGAGCATAAGAAAAGATTATTTAGTAATTTTTTCTCTTTGACTGTATTGCAGATTGTTAATTATGCATTACCATTATTAACATTGCCTTATTTAGTCCGTGTATTAGATGTTGAAACTTATGGACTTGTAATGTTTGCTCAATCATTTATTTTATTCTTTAATATATTAGTTGATTTTGGGTTTAATCTTTCTGCGACTAAAGAAGTTTCAATTCATCGGGATGATAAAAATAAATTGATAGAAATTTATAGTTCTGTCATGGTTATTAAATTTTTACTTATTTTATCTTCTTTTATTATTTTATCTATTATAATATTTTCTTTTGAACGGTTTTCATTGAATAAAGGTGTCTATTTTCTCAGTTTTCTTTGGGTGATTGGGCAGGCATTATTTCCTGTTTGGTATTTTCAGGGGATAGAAAAAATGAAATATATTACTATTGTAAATATTATTGCTAAGTTTTTATTTACAGGGTGTATTTTTCTTTTTGTTAAAGAAAATGCTGATTACCTTTTAATTCCTTTGTTTAATGGATTAGGGATTCTGATAGCAGCATTAGTGGCATTATGGATTGTACATGTCTCATTAAAACAAAAAGTTACTTGGCAACCTTTATCAAAGTTGTGGATATATTTTAAAGAAAGCTCAACTTTTTTCCTTTCTCGAGCTTCTTTAACTATGTACACTTCAGCAAATGCATTTGTATTAGGGATATTTTCAAATAATACAATTGTTGGTTACTATTCAATAGCTGATCAATTATATAAGGCATTGCAAGCTTTTTATACTCCATTATCTCAAGTACTATATCCTTATATAGCTAAAGAAAGAAATATTGTATTATTTAAGAAAATTTTTAATATGGCAGTATTCCTTAATTGTATGGGTATTGCTATTTTATATTTCATTACTGTAGATGTTTTTGCTTTGTTATTTACACAAAAAATTGGAATTGAATCAATTAATGTATTTAATATATTTTTAATAGCATCTCTAATTGTAGTACCAAGTATTTTATTAGGATATCCTTTTTTAGGTGCATTAGGGTTTGCAAAAGAAGCTAATCTTAGTGTGATTTATGCTTCAATTATTCATATTTTGGGATTGGTTATATTAATTTTATTTAATAAAATTTCATTATATTCTGTTGCTTATATGGTTTTAGTAACAGAGTTATTTGTATTTATGTATCGTATAAGCAAAATTAGAGGAAGAAGATTATGGCGAAAACAATTATAACCTATGGTACATTTGATTTATTTCATATAGGACATTTACGCTTATTACAACGTCTAAAAAAATTAGGTGATAAATTAATTGTTGCAGTTTCTACTGATGAATTTAATGAAGGAAAAGGTAAAAAAACAGTAATTCCATATGAGCAACGTGCAGAGATAGTTGCTAATATTAAATGTGTAGATCTCGTTATACCTGAAACAGCATGGGAACAAAAAATAACTGATGTGCAAAAATATGATGTAGATGTCTTTGCTATTGGTAATGATTGGGAAGGTAAATTTGATTTTCTTAAGGAATATTGCGATGTAGTTTATTTAGAGAGAACAAAAGATATTTCATCTACACAGTTAAAACAAACTTTAAAATCATTTTCAATTTCAAAAGATGAAATATTGAAAGCTTTCGATATCTTAGAACAATTGAAACGAGATTTAGAATAATGACACGCTTTGTTAAATTAAGTATAGCAATTCTAACGGCTATGGTGGGATGGATTCTCTATTTTATTTCAGGTTTTGTAACTAGAGACACAAAAAAAATAGTTTTTGGTACTCATACCGGCACTTTTAGTGGTAATGTAAAAGCGCTTTATTTAGATGAATCTTATAAAAAAGATGCTATCAAAATTTTTATTTATAGAAATGAAAATATTAAAGCAAGTTTGGAGGCTTTAGATGGTAAGCCCTTATATTTTTCATATCTTAGCTTTAAAGGAATTTATCATACTCTAACAGCTGGAACTTTCGTTTATTCTAGTTATGCTTCGGATATCAATTATTGGCTATCTAAAAACGCTAAGTTGTTTAATGTTTGGCATGGAACGCCATTAAAAAAAATTGAACGAGATGTGACGACAGGATTTTACTCTATTAGAAATAAATATGAGTTTCTTTTTAAGTATATATATCCTCATTTGTTTGTAAGGCCGAATCAATTATTGGTTTGTTCAGAATATGAGAAAGCTTGTTTTAAAACGGCATTTGATGTAAGTAATGAGGCTTTCGTAGAAGCATTTCCCCCTCGATTAAATACATTAAAAGAAGATTATATTAATGAAATTAATAAGAATTTTATTATTTATGCTCCTACGTGGCGAGATGATTCTTCGTTCCAGTTTTATAAAAATTGTGACCTAAATGCGTTAAACGAGGTAATGGAACAGAAAGGGCTAACTTTTCTTATAAAGCCGCATCCATCAGATAAGATGAAACATTTAGATAAGAAATATAGTCATATTAAACTGGCTCCCTTATCTGAAGATTTTTATGTTTTAGTGAAAAAAGCAAAGCTTGCTGTGACTGATTATTCATCAGTTATGTTTGATTGTATGTATTGCAATATACCGGTGGTATTATTTTGTCCAGATCTTAAAAGCTATATGCTGAATAGCAGAGATTTTTATTGTGATATTAAAGAGTTGCCATTTCCACTTATGGAGAGCGGGAATGATTTTATTCGAATTTTGAATAATAATTTTACTGCTTGTAATTCAGATAAGTTTCTGCCTTATAAGAATACCTTAACTTGAGTAAGCTTATTTAGTAGAGGAAATGTATGGCTAGTTTAAGATTTTTAAAATTTTTATTGATAATAATTTTTTTAGGTTTATGCATAGTAACAATAGATAATATTTTTATTGTTAGCGATTTTGTGTTGTTTGGGATTTTTTTATTTTTGCTTTTTTTAGAAGTTATTATTAATCCGAAAAGAAATTTTATTAATTCTTTAGTTTTATTAGCTGTATTTTTAAATATTCTTGGTGTATTTGCTATTGAGCATTCCGAAGGTAGTTATTATTTATATGAAGTTGAGCAATGGATTACAGAAGAAGGTAGTATACCACTATTGCTTATATATCAGTTCTTCTTTTTACAAGGGGTTTTTCTATTTGTTCAGGAAAGAAAAATTGAGAACTGGAATATAACTAATATTCATTTCAAATCCTTTTTTATTTTATCATTAACGTTTCTTCTTCTTTTAACATTCGGTCTAATCGCTAAGTATTCTCCAGCTCCTGTTTTAAGAGTTGATAGATTTGTATATGATAAAGAAATACTGGGTAAATTTGGTCAAATTACTAATATTTTGTTTTATTACTCTTTAGGCTTGGGAATTCTTTATTTTAAAGAGAAGAAAAAAATATACTTATTTTTATTATTTTTTATAGAACTGGCCTTTTTACTAAAAGGACATAAGTTCTGGAACTTAATAGAAATTCTTTTTTTATTTTTAATACCATATACAAGTAACATTATTAGAGCCAAAGTTATAAGTTTGATTTTAGCGGTTGGTAGTGTAATGACATTATTTATTGTCGCAGCAATAAGTATTAATGTGTATTATTTCCCATCATTTGATCCCGTGGATTACGCACGTCAACGACTTTCGCAAGAAGGGCAATTATGGTGGTCAACTTATAAAGGGTATGAGCCTAAACTTAGAACTGATGAATTATATGCAGAGCTTAAAAATTATACAAATTTAGATGAGTATAACCAATATGATATTGGTATGTATAAAGTTATGAGATTAAATACGACTCCAGAGAGATTTGAATGGAAATTAGATAAGCTATCAAGATATGTATATTCTACTCCACCATTATTATATTATTATTTAGGCGCAGGTCTGGGTATTTTAGGAATGTTCCTATTGGGAATGGCTTTCAGCTTTTGGGGAAATTTATTAATTTATACTATAAATAGAGGTGATCTGTTTTTATCTTTAATAGTATCAAGATTTTTTTATATATTCCGAAAGGCAGCTAAGGATGGGGATATTTATAAATTTTTCTCAATTGAATTTATGCTGTTAATTTTAATTTCTCTGTCTTTTTATATATTTTATAAATATAAGGATGATTTGTATAAGCGAAAAAGTTTAATTGCGGTTAATGGAGTATAGCTAATGCTTCTAGGTAAATTGACTAGCTTTATATAAATTTATCAATTTACTTAATTATATTAAATTATTTTAATAAATTTAAATTAGGAAATAACATGAAGAAATACGATTACCTTATTGTGGGTGCCGGTCTTTTCGGTTCAATATTTGCGTACGAAGCCACAAAACGTGGTAAAAAATGTTTAGTAATTGAAAAACGTGATCACATTGGGGGTAACTGTTATACCCAAAATGTGGAAGGCATTAATGTACATAAATATGGCGCACATATTTTCCACACCAGTAATAAAGTGGTTTGGGATTATATTCAACAATTTGCTGAATTTAATCGTTTTACGAATTCGCCAATAGCGCGTTATAAAGATGAACTTTATAGCTTGCCGTTTAATATGTTGACCTTTAATAAAATGTGGGGCGTAATTACGCCACAAGAAGCTGAAGCAAAAATTAAAGAACAAATCGCTCAAGAAAGTATCACAGAGCCTAAAAACTTAGAAGAACAAGCAATTTCGCTGGTTGGTCGTGATATTTACGAAAAATTGATCAAAGGTTATACCGAAAAACAATGGGGTCGTAAATGTACCGAGCTTCCAGCATTTATTATTAAACGCTTACCGGTTCGTTATACCTACGATAACAACTATTTCTATGATACTTATCAAGGTATTCCAATTGGGGGTTACACCGGTATTTTTGAAAGAATGCTTGATGGCATTGAAGTGAAATTGGGTGTAGATTTCTTTACTGAGCGTGAATATTACGAAAATCTAGCGGATAAAATCGTATTTACCGGAATGATTGATGAATATTTTGGTTATCAATTCGGTAAATTAGAATATCGCAGTTTACGTTTTGATAATGAAGTATTAGATATGCCAAATTATCAAGGTAATGCTGTAGTTAACTATACTGAAGCGGAAGTACCTTATACGCGTATTATTGAGCATAAACATTTTGAATATGGTACACAGCCAAAAACTGTGATTACCCGTGAGCATTCGAAAGAATATGAAGAAGGGGATGAACCATATTATCCAATTAATGATGCTCGTAATAATGAACTTTATGCAAAATACAAAGAATTGGCTGATGAAAAATCAAATGTGATTTTTGGTGGTCGTTTAGCTCAATATAAATATTTTGATATGCATAATATTATTGCTGAAGCTTTAGAATGTGTGAATGCACACTTCAGATGATTTGCAAAGGAACCATATCAATGAAAAAGATCCTGTTTTGTAAATTTACGCTTGCTTTGACTGATTTTTTATCGCTCAGTTTGTCTATTGTTCTGGCTTTTTATAGCCTTGAATTATGGACCGGTGAGTTAAGTCGTTATGTGCCTACGGAACAAATTGAAGAACGTTTCTACATTCATATCATTTTGTCTTTTATTGGTATGGGCTGGTATTGGATAAGATTGCGTCATTATACTTACCGAAAACCCTTCTGGTTTGAATTAAAAGAAGTACTTCGGACCTTATTTATCTTAGGCATAATTGAATTAGCGATTGTTGCATTTTCTAAGTTGTATTTTTCTCGTTACTTATGGGTGTTAACCTGGCTTATTGCATTAATTATTGTACCAACCTGCCGAGTTGTAATGAAAAAAATCCTAATTAAGTCAGGTTGGTATCTACGTGATGCTATTATTATCGGTAGCGGGCAAAATGCTGTGGATGCTTATAATGCACTAATGAGTGAATCTTATTTAGGTTTTAA
The DNA here is from genome assembly GCF_000007745.1 of [Mannheimia] succiniciproducens MBEL55E. GTDB lineage: Bacteria > Pseudomonadota > Gammaproteobacteria > Enterobacterales > Pasteurellaceae > Basfia > Basfia succiniciproducens. The sequence continues at coordinate 615,031 of NC_006300.1, forward strand.
AATTAAGTACTTTATAACTTCTCATGAAAATAAGGCAATTGAAACTTTAGACGTGCCTAGTATTAATGAAAACGCTCAAGAATTATGGAAAGCTGCAACTAACAAATCAGATCAATTTATTATTGCACTGGAAGAAGATGAGGCGGACTCGCGAGATGCTTGGCTTCGATATTTCTCTTCCCATAAATATCGTTCCGTATCGGTTATCCCTACATTACGCGGTTTGCCTTTATATAGCACAGATATGTCTTTCATATTTAGCCATGAAGTGATGTTATTGCGCGTTCATAATAATTTAGCTAAACGTTCTTCTCGTTTCTTAAAAAGAACTATGGATATCTTAGGTTCGTTGACGATTATTATCTTATTATCTCCAATTTTACTTTATTTATATTTTTCCGTTAAAAAAGATGGTGGCAATGCAATTTATGGACACCCTCGTATTGGTCGGAACGGTAAAACATTTAAATGCTTAAAATTCAGATCAATGGTCGTGAATTCTAAAGAAGTATTAGAGGAATTACTTGAGAGAGATCCGGAAGCTCGAGCGGAATGGGAAAAGGATTTTAAGCTAAAAAATGATCCTCGTATTACAAAAATTGGTGCCTTCATCCGTAAAACTAGTCTGGATGAACTTCCTCAATTATTCAACGTATTAAAAGGCGAAATGTCCCTTGTTGGTCCCCGTCCGATTGTTAAAGAAGAATTAGAACGCTATCAGGACGATGTAGATTATTATCTTATGGCAAAACCGGGCATGACCGGACTTTGGCAGGTGAGTGGTCGTAATGATGTGGATTATGATACCCGGGTTTATTTTGATGCTTGGTATGTGAAGAATTGGTCATTGTGGAATGATATTGCGATCCTGTTTAAAACTGTGAATGTTGTTTTGAATCGTGATGGGGCGTATTAATATGCTGCAACAATTTACACGTTATTTTTCCGTTGGCATATTTAATACCTTAATTCATTGGTTGGTTTTTGCATTTTTTTATTATGTTTTTTCGTTAGACCAAGCAAATAGTAATCTTATTGCTTTTATTGTCGCAGTGACGTTCTCGTTCTTTATGAATGCGAAATTTACCTTTAAGCAACAGGTTTCCTCTGTCAAATTTGTGAGTTACACCTGTTTTATGGGATTGTTAAGCTACGCAACAGGTTTATGTGCAGATTATTTTAATTTTCCAGCCATTATCACGCTTATTGGGTTTTCGGTAATTAGTTTGATTTGTGGATTCTTATATTCAAAATTTATCGTTTTCAAGGGGTAATATATGAAAGTTTCTTTAGCCGTGCCAGTTTTTAATGAAGAAGATACCATCCCACTTTTTTACCAAAAAGTAAGAAACTATGAAGAATTACAAGCTTATGATGTAGAGATTGTATTTATTAATGATGGCTCATCTGATAAAACAGAAGAAATTATCACCGCACTTTCGGCACAAGATCCTCTTGTACAAGCGGTTCAATTTTCACGAAATTTTGGAAAAGAGCCAGCGTTATTTGCAGGTTTAGAGTATTCAACAGGAGATGTAGTGATTCCGATTGATGTGGATTTACAGGATCCCATTGAAGTTATTCCAGAACTGATTAAAGAACACCAAAAAGGTTTTGATGTCGTGTTGGCAAAACGTGTTGACCGACAAACTGATTCTTGGTTTAAACGTAAAACAGCGCTTTGGTTTTATAAATTACACAACCAAATTTCAAAACCTAAAATTGAAGAAAACGTTGGTGATTTCCGTTTAATGAGTCGTCGAGTTGTAGAGGCAATCAAACAATTGCCAGAACGTCAGCTATTTATGAAGGGGATTTTAAGCTGGGTTGGTTTTGATACTGCTGTTGTAGAGTATAACCGTGCTGAAAGAGTTGCCGGCACAACTAAATTTAATGGGTGGAAACTCTGGAATTTTGCTTTAGAAGGCATTACTTCATTTAGTACATTTCCGCTTCGTTTATGGACATATATTGGATTATTTATTTCTGCTTGTAGCTTTTTATATGGCAGCATCTTGATTTTAGGCAAACTAATTTGGGGTAATACCGTGCCAGGCTATCCATCTTTAATGGTGGCAATTCTCTTCTTAGGTGGCGTGCAATTAATCGGTGTTGGTGTGCTAGGTGAATATATTGGACGGATTTATTCCGAAAGTAAGCAAAGACCTAGATATATTGTGAAAACTCAAAAAGGTAATAATAATGAATAAGTATTTGAAGAGTGATTTTATTTTTTCTCTATTTCTTTCAATTGCTATAATGTTTATTTGCTTGTATTTTGAGAAAAGTTTCTTTTTTGTTGATGATGCACAGAATGAATTTTTGCCATTTACTAGACAAATAGGGAATGTTTGGTTAAATGGCGAGATTCCTTTTATATTAAAGAATACATTTATTGGCTCTAATACGATGATTGATATCCATCGTGCAATATTTTTGCCACAAAATATATTTTTATCTATTTTATCTGTAAAGATTACATCTTTAAAAATAATTTCCATTATTGCAGCGTTTATAAATTTATTTGTTATGTCTTTTTCTGCTTTAAAGCTGAGTGAGGCTTTTTCATTAACCAAAGCTGCAGGTATTGTATTAGCTTTTCTTTTTTGTATAAATCCAATATTCTTATATTTTTATTTAGAATCATGGTGGAATGCAGCAGCAGGACAAGCTTGGTTTGTTGCCTCACTTGCTAGTGTCGCATGGCTAATGCGAGCTTTTTCAATTAAAAGATTACTTCTTAATGTTATAACTGTTCTTTCTATTTTTGCTTCAGGATGGCCTCATTCTGTTTTAGTTTATGGCTTTTTGGCTTTGATTTTTTCTATATTTCTATATTTAAATAAAAGACATAATGATTTGATTTTGTTTGTTTTAATATCATTTTCTATTATTTTAATTGCAATTCCGTTATATTCTGAGTATGTGATTTCAGGGGATTTGATTAATAGACAGTCATTTAAGTTTAATAATGTTGGGAATTTTCTTTCAACTACATTGAATCAACTCTTATTAACATTCAATGTGACTTACTATCATTTTATGCATAGATATGGTGGGTATAGTATTACACACATTCCTATGGGATATTCATCTATTTATATCCTTCTATTAATCTGTTTTGGTTCGTTGAAAAATATCGCCAGAAACCCGAATAGTTTATTTTTGCTGGTTTTATGTACAGTTTTTTTTATTTTGACTCAAACCCCTACTGAAATTGGACCGTTCCGTTATCCATTTAGGTTTACACCATATTTTTCAGAAGTTTTAACTATGTTATCTATTTTTTCTTTAGAAAAGCTAGGTATAGTCAAGACAAGAGCAAGAGTTTTCCTAGTTGTATTGCTTCTTAGTATATCACTTTTGTTGTCTATATTTTCTCTTGAGGAAAATTTTGGTAAGTATGCAATATTACAATTTCTATTTTTTGCTGTAACTACATGGTATGTAGTACGTTATAATTCAATATCTTTAAAAAGTGGTTTACCCTACACTGCATTTATTTTCTTATTAATGCTTTTAGCCAAAGATTCTGTTATTGGTTATTTATCTTTCCCTGACTTGAAAAATAGTATAAATATGGAGAATAATTATTCTCAAGGAGGGTATATACTATCTTTGACTAATGGAAAAAGACCGAAAAATAACTTAGAAGATCTTAATTCTACTCATTTTATGTTATATGGTCTAAAGTCAATTAATGGCGCATCTCCTGTTGGAAACAAGTATATATCTAAAACTATATCGACAAGATCTTCTCAAGCATTTTTCAATGCTAAAGAAACTATTTTAGGTTTGTCTAAAACATATAAAGATAAATGTTACTTCGATTTGTTTGGGATTGATACTGTTATTTTGAACAAAAAAGATAATTCAAGTTTAATTTCTCAGAAACTATCAGATTGTGGCTTTTCTGAGAGAAAAGTTAAAAGTCATGATGTTATTTATTTTTTACGCAATGATTTTAATGCTAAAGGGAGTGTGTCATATCACTCAGATACCCTTAGTATTAATCAACAGATTTCGTTGAAAAATAACTCAGAGTTTTACCAGCTTAGTGGTTTGAAAGGTGATGAACTAATCTTTAATAGAGTTTATTGGTATGGTTACCGAGCATATATTAATGACAAAGAAATTCCACTTTTAAATTATGATGGATTATTGAGAATTATTTTAGATCATGATTATCAAAATGGAGTGTTAAGATTGGAGTATTTTCCTAAAAGCTGGAAATATGCATTGTTAATAGCATTGAGTGGTTTTCTTTTACTACTGTTTTCTGTTGGTTATATGCAGAGAATGCGAAAATGGGTGAGTCTAAATTAGCCAAAATAGAACATTTAATTGCTGAAATTAATAAATTACATTGTTATTTTACTAATGACTATTTTAAATTAGGAAAATATCAAAAAATAGACTTTAATAATGGTTTGACAAAAGTTCCATTAGAACACATTTTGTCTTATCGCTTAAATCTGCATGAATCGAACAATGATTATCTTTATTGTGCCGATTTATATGATATTGCTTATTTTTATCGAGTTAAAACTTCAGAATCTATCTTGGATAAAATTGAACGATTTAAACAACGTAGTGAAGGTTAGCCGCTAAACAGTATTTTAAATGATATTTTTGGTGCAAGAATTATTGTTTCCAGTGAAGATATTGAAAAAGTGATGGAGTCTTTAGATTCTTGGCAAGAAAAGTATGGCTTGAAGAATTGGTATTTGCAGGATAAAGATAAATATCGGTATCCGTATTTATTTTAAAAATGCGAGTAACTTTTATTATCCTTGGGAATTGCGAATCTGGGATAAAAAAGAGACAGAAAAAATATTCAAAGCCATTAGAAATATAAATGAAATTTTGTTAATAAGGTGAAGTAATGCAAATTCAGCTTTCAAATCTTCCGGCCCCTAAATCCTGGGGGAAAAATCCTTTACTTTCATTTTCTGATAACCAGGCGACCATTCATCTAGAAAATTCTGAAAAATCCGACCGCACTTTGATTCAAAAGGCGGCTCGTAAGTTGCGCGGGCAGGGGATTGATGATGTTGAACTTGTAGGAAATGATTGGAGTCTGGAAAACTGTTGGGCGTTTTATCAGGGTTTTTATACCGCTAAACAGGATTGGGCGGTGGAGTTTCCGGAATTAGGGGATGATCATGAAGAATTGCTGGCGCGTATTCAGTGTGGTGATTTCGTTCGTGAAATCATTAATTTGCCTTCCTCTGTGATTACGCCTTTGGAACTTGCGCAACGTTCGGCACGGTTTATTGCCGGGTTGGCGGAAGAATATGCCGGAAAAAGTGCGGTCGATTTTCACATAATTTCGGGTGAAGAATTGAAAGCGCAGAATTATCTCGGTATCTGGAATGTAGGCAAAGGAGCTGAAAATCCGCCGGCGATGTTGCAATTGGATTTTAATCCGACAGGTAATCCGGAATCACCGGTGCTGGCTTGTTTAGTGGGAAAAGGAATTACGTTTGACAGCGGCGGTTATAGCATTAAGCCGAGCAATTTCATGGATAGTATGCGCACGGATATGGGCGGCGCGGCATTAGTGACCGGTGCGCTAGGCCTTGCAATTGCCCGCGGATTGAATCGGCGCGTGAAGTTGTTTTTATGCTGTGCGGAAAATTTAGTCAGCGGCAATGCTTTTAAATTAGGCGATATTATTACTTATCGTAACGGTGTAAAAGCGGAAATTCTGAACACTGATGCGGAAGGCCGCTTGGTGCTGGCGGACGGCTTGATTGATGCCTCTTCCGAAAATGCGCAATTTATTCTTGATGCGGCAACCCTGACCGGTGCGGCAAAAGTGGCATTAGGCAATGACTATCATTGCGTATTATCAATGGATGAGGAATTGACGACGGATTTATTTAATGCAGCCAAAGAAGAACAGGAACCTTTTTGGCGTTTGCCTTTTGAAGAGCTTCACCGTTCGCAAATCAGCTCGTCTTTTGCCGATATTTCTAATACTTCTTCTGCTGCGCTAGCGGCGGGCGCGAGTACCGCAACGGCATTTTTATCGCATTTTGTGAAAGATTATCAACAAAACTGGCTGCATTTGGATTGTTCGGCGACTTATCGTAAAACGCCAAGTGATTTATGGGCGACGGGGGCGACAGGTTTAGGCGTGCAAACCATTGCAAATTTATTACTCACTAAAGCAACGCAATTGTAAGGATTTATTATGTCATTAGAACGTACGTTTTCAATTATTAAACCCGATGCGGTAGAACGTAATTTAATCGGCAAAATTTTGGCTCGTTTCGAACAAAGCGGGTTTGAGATTGTAGCCGCTAAAATGGTGCGTTTAACTAAAGCTCAAGCCGAAGGTTTTTATGCCGAGCATCAGGGCAAGCCTTTTTTTGAGGATTTAGTGGAATATATGGTTTCCGCACCCATATTGGTATCTGTGCTGCAAAAAGAAAATGCCGTTAAAGATTACCGCACTTTAATTGGCGCAACGGATCCGGCTAAGGCGAAAGAGGGGACGGTTCGTAAAGAATTTGCCGAAAGCCTGCGCCGTAATTCCGTCCACGGTTCGGATAGTTTAGAAAGTGCGGCGCGTGAAATTGCTTATTTTTTTATTGATTCGGAAATTTGTTCAAGATAAGAAAATTGCAATATTATGTTGTGCGGTTTGTAATTCAAAACACCTAGAGGGCAAACTCTGGGTGTTCAAGATAATCCGCAGCGGCATACCAGTAACGCTAACGAGTGGAACTGTCAGCAGACCCTCTATCTTCAAATCCCTTTCGGAATTCAAATACGTTTGTATTTTATTTTTTAATATCTATATATTTAACCAGTATTCTTTAAAATAAAGAGCTTGCAATTTAATCTAAAATCTATATTATAGCCGTCCATACGTCCAAATAAGTTTATTTTAGTAAGGGAAAGAGCATGTCTTCATATTTATTTACTTCCGAGTCTGTGTCTGAAGGGCATCCGGATAAAATTGCCGACCAAATTTCGGATGCGGTATTAGATGAAATTTTAAAACAAGATCCTAAAGCGCGCGTTGCCTGCGAAACCTATGTAAAAACCGGTATGGCGCTGGTTGGCGGTGAAATTACCACTTCCGCTTGGGTTGATATTGAGTATATTGCCCGTCAGGTAATTTGCGATATCGGTTACACTTCTTCCGAAATGGGCTTTGACGGCCATTCCTGTGCGGTATTAAACGGTATTGGTAAACAATCTTCCGATATTAACCAAGGGGTGGATCGTGACGACCCGTTAAACCAAGGTGCCGGCGACCAAGGGATTATGTTCGGTTACGCCACTAATGAAACCGAAGTGTTAATGCCGGCGGCGATTACTTATGCTCACCGTTTAATGGAACGCCAGGCTTGGGTTCGTAAAAACGGCACTTTGCCTTGGCTACGTCCGGATGCGAAAAGCCAGGTTACTTTAAAATACGAAAACAATAAAATCGTCGGTGTGGATGCGGTGGTACTTTCTACCCAGCATAGCGATAGCGTAACGCAGGAAGATTTGCATGAAGCGGTAATGGAAGAAATCATTAAACCGGTATTACCGGCAAAATGGTTGAGCAAAGACACCAAATATTTTATTAACCCGACCGGCCGTTTTGTTATCGGCGGACCCATGGGCGACTGCGGTTTAACCGGCCGTAAAATTATTGTGGATACTTACGGCGGTGCGGCTCGTCACGGTGGCGGCGCGTTTTCCGGTAAGGATCCGTCAAAAGTTGACCGTTCAGCCGCTTATGCCGCGCGTTATGTAGCGAAAAATATTGTGGCGGCAGGTTTAGCCGACCGTTGCGAAATTCAGCTTTCTTACGCTATCGGTGTGGCGGAACCAACATCCATTATGGTGGAAACCTTCGGCACCGGTAAAGTGGCTGACGAATTATTGGTTGCGCTTGTACGCGAACATTTTGATTTGCGCCCTTACGGGTTAATTAAAATGTTGGACTTAATTAAACCGATTTATCGCGAAACCGCCGCTTACGGGCATTTCGGTCGCGAACAATTCCCATGGGAAAAAACAGATCGTGCTGCGGAATTAAAAGCGGCGGCAGGTTTATAAAAACAGAAAATCCTCCTTTAAGGGAGGATTTTTTACAAGTTTAGGTTTTATCCGGCGGGAATTATCCCGCCGTTATTTTCCTGATAATTAAAAAGTGCGGTCGGATTTCTGCAATTTTTGTTAAATACTGCCGTTACCGTTATCTAAATGCGCACGAATGAACCATTGCAATTTTTCAAGCGCGCGGGTTTGCGCAACCAGCAAATCTTCACTAATCGGATCTAGCTCGCCATAATGCGCCAGAACGACACGGTGCGATTCAATATTGAAACTGTAGAATTTATCAATAATGCGTAAATGATCCTGCGCACTTGCCCGGCCTAACGGATATTCCGGCGTTTGACGATTTGCGACTAAATTACCGGATAAACCGTTCGGCGCAACGCCTAATGCCGCCATACGTTCGGCAATTTCATCAACAAAATCACGGACTTCGTCAACTTGCGAGTCCAGCATCTCATGTACCGCAATAAATTGCGGACCGACAACATTCCAGTGCGCATGTTTTAAAATTAGCGCCAATTCGTTCAATCCTTGCAAGCGGGCTTGCAGTGCCTCGGCAATGGAATGCCCGGTATTTACATCAATACCCGGTACGCTGTGCGTTGCGTTTTTATTAATATCCGCCGTTAAAGCCTGAGATTTTTCGGTTAAAGTTAATGATGGAAATGAAATGGTTTTTGTGTTCATAATATATTCTCCTCTGTGTTGTTGTGCTCTGTGTTGTTGTGCTCTGTATTGTTGTGATTATTATGTGCAACTTTACTGCCGAAAGCTAATTGTTAAAAAAGATAGATTTAATAGATTTTATTTATTGAACTTTTATTATTAATTGAAAATAATTATTAAATTAAAGCGGGAAATTTTAAAAAAATTCACCGCACTTTATTCATATAGAGTAGGCTTGCCAGCTCTTTATTCATGTAGGGTGAGCTTATCAGCCCTTTATTCATGTAGGGTGGGCTTGCTAGCCCACCGATTACAGAAATAAATTGATATGTAGCGTAGCGGGATAACCGGGCGCCTATTGGTTTTTGTTTGGTGGGCTGGCAAGCCCACCCTACCTAATGTATTCAATCTACCCTACCTAATGTATTTAATCCATTCTACCTTATGTATCCAGCCCTTCCTGCCTGTCAGCCTATATGAAAAGTGCGGTCAATTTTTCAAAATTTTTAAAATTTCCACCGCAGTTTTAGCCGAAAAGATGTTTTTGCTCTTGTTTAGATCTATACTAAAACGAATTTTTTATTCGGAATCCTTATTATGTCTGAAATCTCTCCAAATATTCCCACGCATGACGCTTTCGGCAGTTTGCTCGGTTATGCCCCCGGAGGAATCGCAATTTATTCTTCTGATTACGAAACCGCCGATAAAAACGAATACCCCGACGATGCCGCATTCCGTAGCTATTTAGGTCGCGAATACATGGGATACAAATGGCAGTGCGTCGAGTTTGCCCGTCGTTATCTTTATTTAAATCACGGCATGGTGTTTACCGATGTGGGCATGGCTTATGAAATTTTTTCGCTACGTTTTTTGCGTCAGGTTGTCAATGATGCTTTAGTGCCGCTTCAGGCTTATGCAAACGGTAGCAAAAAGTCGCCTGAACCGGGTGCGTTACTTATTTGGCAAGAAGGCGGTGAATTTCAGGAAACCGGGCATGTAGCGATTATTACGGAAGTTTTTAACGATAAAATCCGCATTGCGGAACAAAATGTTATTCATTACCGCTTACCGAGCGGGCAGCAATGGACGCGGGAATTACCGATGTCTGTGACGGAGCAGGGATATATTTTGCATGATACTTTTGATGACACGGAAATTCTCGGCTGGATGATTCAGACTGATGACTCTACTTATAGTTTGCCGCAGCCGACGGCGGCGCCGGAAAGCTTGGAAATTCATGCGGAACATATTGAAAATAAAGGGCAATTCGACGGCAAATGGCTGAATGAAAGCGATCCTTTCGAAAAGCTTTATGTGACGGCGATGAATGGTCACCAGGTGAGCCGTACGGATCAATATCGTTATTTTACTATTTCGGAAACGGCAAAACATGAATTAATTCGCGCAACGAATGAGTTGCATTTAATGTATCTGCATGCCACCAATAAAGTGCTTAATGATGATAACTTATTGAAATATTTTAATATTCCTAAATTATTATGGCCTCGGTTGCGTTTATCCTGGGAGAACCGTCGTTATCAGACCGTATCCGGCAGATTGGATTTTTGTTTAGACGAGCGGGGCTTGAAAGTTTATGAATATAATGCGGATTCCGCTTCCTGTCATGCGGAAGCCGGCGCTATTTTAGGACGCTGGGCAAAGGTTGCGGGCTTGGATAACGGGGAAGATCCGGGCGCCCATTTGCGCAATGCTTTAGCTGATTGCTGGAAACATCGGGATAATACGCCTTTGGTGCATATTATGCAGGATAACGACAGCGAAGAAGATTATCATTCGATGTTTATGCAGTCCGCATTGCTGCAAGCAGGTTGCCGGACCAAAATTATTCACGGTACGGAAGGGTTACATTGGGACAAACGGGGACGATTGCTTGATGATGAAGATAACCAAATTCTAAGCGTATGGAAAACCTGGGCATGGGAAACCATGTTGGAACAACTCCGTGAAGACGCCACCGGCAGAGAAGTTGCGCCGCCGATTCGAACCGGTTACCCTGAAGACAAAGTGCGTTTAATTGATGTGTTATTGCGCCCGGAAGTGCTGGTTTATGAACCTTTATGGACGGCAATTCCGAGTAATAAAGCGATTTTGCCGGTACTTTGGTCATTATTCCCGAATCACCGTTATTTGTTGGAATCCGGCTTTGAGCTGACCCAAAATCTGATTAAAAACGGTTACGCGAAAAAACCGATTGCCGGTCGTCGAGGCGATAATGTAACATTGTTTGCCGATCAACACAGCCGCTTGGATGTAACGCACGGACGTTTTGGCAAGCAGGAACATATTTATCAGCAACTTTGGTGTTTGCCGAAAGTGGAAGAACAATATGTACAGATTTGTACTTTTACCGTCGGCGGGCATTACGGCGGCAGTTGCTTACGCTCGGATCCGAGTCGGATTATTGTGGGCGATAGCGATATGCAGCCCTTACGCGTATTAAACGATAAAGACTTTTTAGCAAAATAAGGATAATAAATGATAACGGTTTACGGTATTAAAAATTGCGATACGGTGAAAAAAGCCTTGAAATGGTTAACGGATAACAATATTGAGCATAAATTGCACGATTATCGTACGGACGGATTAGACCCCGAATTTTTAATTAATGCGGAAGCACAGTTTGGCTGGCAGACGCTGGTGAATAAACGCAGTACCACATGGCGTAATTTAGACAGCCAAATCAAAGAAAATATGGAAAAACATACCGCACTTTCAGTTCTCGCCGAACAGCCGACATTAATCAAACGCCCTATTATCCTGCAAGACGGCATCGCATTAATTGGTTTTAATATAAAAGAATATAAAAAAGCTTTTGGTTAATTACGTAGGGTGGTCTTGCCGGCCCACCAATAATAAGCATGGATGATATTATGTCAAATTATCGAAGAGATTTTTCACCGGGTGCAACTTATTTTTTTACCGTTGTTATAAACCAACGTAGTGACGGGCTTCTAATAAAATATATAAATGAGTTTAAGCAAGCTTATCAAGATGTTGTTTCATATTATCCATTTGAAACAATTGCACTAACAGTATTACCTGATCATTTTCATTTAATTATGCAATTACCAGAAAATGATTCAGATTATTCAAAAAGAATTTCCTCTTTAAAATATAATTTTAGTTCATTATTACCAACTTATTATCGTAATATGAATTTGAGTCGTCAGTTCAAACGGGAAGCAGGTATTTGGCAACGGCGATTTTGGGAACATTTGATCAGAGATGACAGAGATTTGGATAATCATATTGATTACGTGTATTACAATCCTGTAAAACATGGTTATGTATCTCAAGTTATGGATTGGAAATATTCAACTTTTCATCGAGATGTTAAAAATGGGATTTTTGAATTAGATTGGGGAAGTTATATTTCTGAATCTGTCCGGAATTTATATTTGGATTAATTATGAAATTGGTGGGCTGGCAAGCCCACCCTACGCGTAAGAATAAAAAACAAACGAAAAAACACAATGATTAATTTTGCACGGTATCCTATTAACTGGTTTTTGATATAAAAGAATATAAAAAATTTTGGTTAATCGTATATCGTGTAGGGTGGGCTTGCCAGCCCACCCTACGCGTAAGAATAAAAAACAAACGAAAAAACACAATGATTAATTTTGCACGGTATTCTATTAACTGGTTTTGATATAAAAGAATATAAAAAACTTTTGGTTAATTGTATATCCGTGTAGGGTGGGCTTGCCAGCCCACCGGCAAGCTTTCGAGATGTTAGACATAGGATTTTTGAATTAGATTGGGGAAGTTGTATTTCTGAATCTGCCCGGAATTTATATTTGGATTAATTATGAAATTGGTGGGCTGGCAAGCCCACCCTACGCGTAAGAATAAAAAACAAACGAAAAAACACAATGATTAATTTTGCACGGTATCCTATTAACTGGTTTTGATATAAAAGAATATAAAAACGCTTTCGGTTAATTGTATATCCGTATAGGGTGGGCTTGCCAGCCCACCGGTAAGCTTTCGAGATGTTAAACATAGGATTTTTGAATTAGATTGGGAAAGTTATATTTCTGAATCTGCCCGGAAATTTTATTTGGATTAATTATGAAATTGGTGGGCTGGCAAGCAGACCCTACGCGTAAGAATAAAAAACAAACGAAAAAACACAATGATTAATTTTGCACGGTATCCTATTAACTGGTTTTGATATAAAAGAATATAAAAAAACTTTTGGTTAATCGTATATCCGTGTAGGGTGGGCTTGCCAGCCCACCGGCTACGAGTGAGAATAAAAAATAAATGAAAAACACAATTATCAATCTTGCACAGGATTTAATCCGTCGTCCTTCAATTAGCCCGGATGATCAAGGGTGCCAGCAGGTTATTGCAGAGCGTTTAACAAAGCTGGGCTTTAACATTGAATGGATGTCTTTTAACGATACCATAAACCTTTGGGCTAAACACGGTACTACTTCACCTGTGGTCGCTTTTGCCGGGCATACGGATGTAGTACCTACCGGCGATGAAAACCAATGGAATTATCCGCCGTTTTCCGCTCAAATTGTAGATGATATGCTTTACGGACGCGGTGCGGCGGATATGAAAGGCTCTCTTGCCGCAATGATTGTTGCTGCGGAAGAATATGTTAAAGCTAACCCGAATCATGCCGGAACTATTGCCTTATTAATCACGTCGGATGAAGAAGCAGCGGCGAAAGACGGTACGGTTAAAGTGGTTGAAAGCTTAATGGCACGCGGTGAAAATATTGATTATTGCCTGGTTGGCGAACCTTCCAGTGCGAAACAATTGGGTGATGTTGTGAAAAACGGGCGGCGTGGTTCTATTACCGGCGACCTTTATATTCAGGGAATTCAAGGTCATGTGGCTTATCCGCATTTAGCCGAAAATCCGGTTCATAAAGCAACGAAATTTTTAACCGAATTAACGACTTACGAGTGGGACAACGGCAATGAGTTTTTCCCGCCTACAAGTTTACAAATCGCCAATATTCATGCGGGTACGGGCAGTAATAATGTGATTCCCGGCGAATTATACGTGCAGTTTAACCTGCGTTATTGCACCGAAGTTACTGATGAGTTTATTAAAAATAAAGTGGCGGAGATGTTGCAAAAGCATGATTTGACATATCGTATTGACTGGAATTTGTCCGGTAAACCTTTTTTAACCAAACCGGGAAAATTACTGAATGCCGTGGTGGAAAGCCTTGAATCCGTGGCGGGCATTAAACCGAAACTTGATACCGGCGGCGGCACCTCCGACGGACGTTTTATAGCGCTAATGGGCGCCGAGGTTGTAGAGCTTGGTCCGTTGAACGCCACAATTCACAAAGTTAACGAATGCGTAAGTTGCAGGGATTTGGCGACTTTAGGTGAGGTTTACCGACAAATGTTGGTGAATCTGTTGGGGAAATAATATGGGATTCGGCGCTGAAAACCTCACCGGCAAATCCCGTTCCCATTTGTTGAATTTGCCTTGTCCCTTATCAAATAATCATTTCTTGCAGCCGCAAGCGTTAAAGGCTTTTCAGGCATTGCAGAAAAGTGCGGTCAAAAACGGCTTTAATTTGCAGCCTGCCAGCACTTTCCGGGATTTTGCCCGCCAGCAATTGATTTGGAACGGTAAATTTAACGGCGAACGCAAGGTACATGATGATCAAGGAAATCCGCTGGATTTGACCGCACTTTCCTGTTGGGAAAAAGCGCAGGCTATTTTACGCTGGTCGGCGTTGCCGGGAGCAAGCCGTCATCATTGGGGAACCGAAATTGATTTTTTTGATCCCGATTTGTTACCGCAGCATCAACAATTGCAACTGGAACCCTGGGAATATGAGCAAGACGGTTATTTTTTTGAGTTGAGCCGGTTTCTGCAACAAAATTTACCGCAGTTTGATTTTGTTTTGCCTTTTATGCAAACGCCTAAAGGCAAAGAAATCGGGCGAGAACCCTGGCATATCAGTTATTTACCGTTGGCGGAGAAGCTGGAAAAGCAATTCACCCCCGAAATTTTGCTTAATGCCTGGGAAAATGAAGACATCGCAGGTCGCCAAACATTAATCGCCCATTTACCGGAAATTTTCGAACGGTTTATTTATTAAAATATTAGAAAGGCGCCATGTTGGGTCAGTTGTCTTGTAATCAACATTTACTTCTGCGCTAAGGTTTTCACCGTGTTAGCTATATTGACGGAATGGCTGATGGCGGAAATCACGGCGACACCATCGGCGCCTAAGCGACGTAATATCGCGGCGCTTTCCTCTTTAATTCCGCCTATGGCAACACAGGGTTTATCTATGCCCAATTGTCGGATTTGTCGAATAAAATTCATACCGACGAGGGGCGAATGATCAGCTTTAGAATTTGTCGGGAAAATTGGGCCGACACCGAAATAATCAATATCCTGCCGATCTTTATTTGCTAATGCTTGTGCTAATGTATTAATTGATAATCCAATAATGGGTTTATTGCGGGTATTGCGCAAAATGGTTTCCACCGCTGTGTCTTTTTGCCCCACATGAATGCCGTCGGCTTGAATGGATAAGGCAAGCTCAACATCGTCATTAACAATAAAAGGAACCTGAAATTGCCGGCATAATTGCAGGCATTTAAGAGCTAATCGTCGTTTTAATTGGAGATCGCAAGCCAGAGATTGCTCGCCCTTTTCCCGAAACTGAAAGCAGGTAATGCCCGCTTCCAATGCCCGTTGCAAAATCGTCAGCAGATTTTCAGTCGGCTCCCCGGGTAAATGGCGGCAATCTTGCGAACCCGCAATAAAATAAACGGAAAGCATGGATTTAATCTTGTTCATTTTGATATGCCCAATGATTTGTCGGTCCGTGCCCGTGGCCGATATTTAACGGATGACCGATTGCCGCCGTAATGTAGTTTTTTGCCGTGCGAACCGCTTGTTCAACAGGCTTACCTTTAGCAAGTTCGGCGGTAAGGCAGGCTGAAAAGGTGCAACCGGTACCATGGGTGTGCGGTGTAGCGAAGCGAGGAGCTTCCAAGGTGAAATAGCCTTTTTGAGTAAAAACCCAGTCTTTGCAGAGCTTACTTTGCGAATTATTATGATGTCCGCCTTTGATCACCACCGTATTTGCGCCTAGTTCATGAAAAATTTGTGCCGCGTTGAAAATATCCGCTTCGTTTTTAATTTGAGTGCCGGTAATACGTTCCGCCTCGGGAATATTCGGCGTAATGAGGCAGGCTTTAGGCAGTATCAAATTTTTTAATGCGGCAACCGCACTTTGTTCTAAAAGTGTTGCGCCGCCTTTGGCGATCATCACCGGGTCTAGCACAATATGAGAAAATTGATATTGTTCCAGACAGTCCGCCACACATTGAATAATTTCCGTATTGCCCAACATGCCGATTTTCACGGCGGAAATACTAAAATCCTTCGCAACCGCTCTCAATTGCGCCTGAATGCTGGCGAGGGGAATCGGGTGAATATCGAAAACACCCAGCGTATTTTGTGCGGTTACCGCGGTAATTACCGAAGTGCCGAACACACCGCGCATTTGAAAAGTTTTTAGATCCGCCTGAATACCGGCGCCGCCGCCACTGTCAGAGCCTGCAATAGTAAGCACTTGAGGGATAACCATTATTTTCTCCTTTATCGTTTAAAGAATAATTTAGTGCTGATGGATATTCAAAAAACAATGTTATTGAATAGCAAAGGCGTAAAACGGATATCGGGAGAATGGCAAAATAGCGGTGTGACAATGAGTTATTGAAAACCGAAAAGGCTTGCGGTTAGTTCCCTACGCCAGTATTAGCTGTTTCAGGTTCACGGGTATTATCTCAGCCGCAAAATGCAGCACCCCGACTAATGAGGATTAAGTTTAGAATGATTTAACAATGAAAACAAAACTTTTTATTCGAATTGTGAGCCTGGTCACTAAAAATGATATTCGTCCGTCGGTATTAAAGTGCGGTCATTTTTCGGCATTTTTCAAAAATCGCAAAAAAACGACCGCACTTTTATCCGACGATTAAACTTTCCCTATCGCATTTCGAAAAGTTCTTGATGAAAACGACTCGCCGGCAGTCCTTGTCGGCATAAATCTTTGCATAAGGTATCGCCGAATGCTGAGATACCGCAATACCAAAAGCTTGTTTTGGTCAGGTCCTTCACCGTATTGATAATATCAGCTGAAGTCAGGCGACTTTGTTCGGCGGAGCAACGTAAATGCAGATTGATACCGGCTTCAGCCGATTTTTGTTGTAATTCCGCTATTAAAACGGGATCGCTTTCACGATAGCTATAAAACAAATCCACGGTTTGCTTATGTGTTGATTGCGCCAGTTCTTCCAAGCGAGCCATAAACGGCGTAATGCCGATTCCCGTGGCAATCCAGATTTGTTGTTGGGCATCATCGGCGAAGGTAAAACGCCCGTAAGGCCCTTCAATTAACAGCTTGTCATTTGCTTTCCAACGTTGTGCCAAGGTATCTGTGTAATCGCCCAGCGCCTTGATACAGAAACGGATATCCCGGCTGGCGGGATCCCAAGCGGACGCAAAGCTAAAAGGATGCGGTTTTTCCGTATCATTTAACGCGTGAACGAAGGCAAACTGCCCGGCTTTATGCCCTTGCCATGTCGGCACATTGATTGTTAAGTCCAGCCCGTCGATTTTCTGCAACGGACGTGCGGAACGAATAGTTCCCTGATAACGTATTTTTTTACCCGCCAGGTTAAACAGAATCAGCAGAGCGGAAACTGCTCCGACTGTAAGTAAAACCGCCGTTACCCAACCGATAGGTTGATGCCAGTATTCGAATTTTATTAAAACTACGGAGTGGAACACCAGTGCAAGATAGGCAGCCGCCAGCCATTTATGAAATTTTACGAACCAGCGGTAAGGGATCTTTTTAACTAAAGAAACGATCATCAATATCAATGCAAGATAAAACGCCCATTCACCGATACTTTCGGCAATTCCGCGCATACCGCCCAGCCATTGTTCAAGCCCGGCGCCGGCATTTTGCCCTAAGCGCTGTCTTTGTCGCAAAGGTCTTTCCAACCAGCCCCAACCAACCATCCATTTGGTTCCGTGAGTGAACCAAAAGTGGGTAAGGGCGGTGATTAATGCACTGATTCCCAACCATTTATGCAGCCGATAACCTTTGTCCAAACCGTTCAGATAATTCTCCAGCCATCTTGGGCGCGTCGCCAGCAACATTGCTATACTCATTAAGCTTATAGATAAAATTCCCGTGTATTGATTGACTACAAAACGGAAAGAAAAATAGGTGAAAGGCTCGGGAATTAAATCATCAGCAAGAAACCACAATGCGCTGATTCCGATTAAAACTCCCCACAATAAGAATTTTATGTTTTTCATTGTATCCTCCTTAGAATAAGGATTTAAACAGCAAAAATGTTCTTTTGAATAGGGCTTGTTGATGTTTTAAGTATATAAAATAAACAAAATTAAACGATTTATTATACCCAGCACGCAAGCGTACTGGGTTATGCATAGTTGAGCAGCTTTGCTGCTCCTAATTTCACAGCCCCAAAGGGGCGGAACTATGCGTACCCTAGTACGGCTTTGCCGTGCTAGGGTTTCAAAATTAAAATTTATACTTAAAAGATAAACAGCCTCTAGATTAAACAATCTTTTTATTAAGGGAATATTAAGGTTTGGTAAAATAAAAGGCGCATATAAGCGCCTTGAGAGAAATTATTCTTCAATAATAAAATCTTTGAGGTATTGATAAATCTCGCGGTAAGCTTTCGGCGGTTTATTTTGTTCTTTTTCTTTTTGAGCCGAACGAATTAAATTACGTAAATGCCGGCGATCCATTTGCGGATAATCAATCAATAACGCAACCAACCCTTCATCACCTTTGGAAACCAGTTCGTCCCGCATTAATTCCAGTTTATGCAACATTGCCTGCTGTTGGTTATGTTTATTTTCAATTTTATCCAATGCGTCCCGGATTGGTTCCACATCCGTATTACGCAATAATTTGCCGATATATTGTAACTGGCGGCGTTTGGCTTCTTTTACCGAACGGCGTGCCAATTCAACGGCTTCTAATAAGTTGCCGTCTAACGGAATTTTATCTAAGTTGGTTTTGGTTAAATCCACTAATTTTGCACCGAGTTTTTTGAGTTCTTCCGCATCGCGTTTAATCTCGCTTTTGCTTACCCAGATAATTTCTTCTTGCTCTTCCGTTTCCCAATCAAGTTCAGGCTTTTTGCCGCGTTTTTTCATTTTTTTCCCTTTCTACTGATATTTTGCGACATTGTAGCAAATAAGATAAAATGCCACAAATAAAGGTAGAATGAGGATTTTCTCATTTATAACACGTATTTATTAGTTGGGTGAACTGCCCATTTTATAAGGCAAATTATGGAAATTTCGCAAAATCAGACCGCACTTTTAAAACAACAAGAACAAGCGTTGCGTGATGCCGTGAGCTATGCTGTCGAAATCGCTCAAAAAGCAGGCGCTTCCGCAGAAGTGGCGGTAACAAAAGTTAACGGATTATCGGTTTCGACCCGTTTAAAAGAAGTGGAAAACGTAGAATTCAACAATGACGGCGCATTAGGTATTTCCGTTTATTTAGGTCAACAAAAAGGTAATGCCTCCACTTCGGATTTAAGCAAGGACGCGATTAAAAACGCCGTTGAAGCCGCTTTAGCTATCGCAAAATACACCTCTCCCGATGAATGCGCGGGGCTTGCGGATAAAGAACTGATGGCGTTTGAGGCGCCGAGTTTGGCATTATACAATCCGGCGGAAGTGGACGTTGATCAGGCAATCGAATTGGCATTACAGGCGGAAACGGCGGCGCTGAATTATGATAAACGGATTGTAAACAGCAACGGCGCTTCCTTTAATTCACATAATGGCGTAAGAGTATACGGCAATAGTTACGGTATGCTGCAAAGTTATTTATCCAGCCGTTATTCAATTTCTTGCTCGGTATTGAGCGGTATTGATGATGAGCTCGAAAACGATTATGAATATACAGTTTCCCGTGATTTAAACGCGCTGGAAAGTCCGGTTTGGGTGGGCGAAAATGCGGCTAAAAAAGCGGTAGCACGCTTGCAACCACGTAAGATTACGACTCAGGAAGCGCCGGTAATTTTCTTAAACGATGTAGCAACCGGCTTAATCGGTTCCCTTGCGGGCGCCATTAGCGGCGGCAGCTTATATCGTAAAGCCAGTTTTTTATTGGATCATTTAGGCCGACAAATATTACCCGATTGGTTTCACATCAGCGAACGCCCTCATTTAACGGGCAGATTGGCTTCAACCCCTTTTGACAGCGAAGGAGTGAAAACACAGTCGCGTGAAATCGTTGAACAGGGTATTTTGCGCACGTATTTATTAACGAGTTACAGCGGCCGTAAATTGGGTATGCAAAGTACCGGTCATGCGGGCGGCATTCATAACTGGTTGGTTCGCCCGAATGCAAATGGCGATTTGGATAGTTTATTGCGCCAAATGGGCAGAGGCTTGTTAGTGACGGATCTGATGGGGCAGGGGGTGAATATGGTGACCGGTGATTATTCCCGGGGCGCCGCCGGTTTTTGGGTGGAAAACGGCGAAATTCAATATCCGGTGGCGGAAATTACTATCGCAGGCCGGCTGAAAGATATGTTGCGCGATATTGTGGCAGTCGGCGATGATATTGAACAGCGTTCTAATATTCAGACAGGTTCGATTTTATTGGAAAGTATGAAAATTTCAGGTAATTAAGAATTATACCTTAAATGATAATAATTCTTATTGACAATAATAAACATTTCATTTAGTATAAAACCATCTGTTAAGAGTACGATTAAAGATAATTTGGTAGGTTATAGTTAGTCGGCATAGATAGCTCCGAACAGGTAGAGTAGAAAGTAAATTCGTTAGGGTACTAAAAAGGCCGGAGTGGTAAAACACCGGCCTTTTTTTATGTTATGATACTGCACTTCATCCGCCTTTTAGTATTGGAAATTATTTTATGAAAAAACATCATGTGGATATATTGATCTCGGAACAAGAGGTTAAAGCGCGAATTCAGCAGTTAGGCGCTGAAATCACCGCTTATTACCGGCAGCAGCAGGTTGAAAAATTAATTGTTGTCGGCTTGTTGCGCGGCTCGTTTATGTTTATGGCTGATCTCGTTCGGGAAATTAAATTGCCGGTGGAAATCGAATTTATGACTACCGCAAGTTACGGTTCCGGCATGACGACGAATCATGATGTAAAAATTACAAAAGATTTAGACGGCGATATTAAAAATCAGCACGTATTAATTGTGGAAGATATTATCGATACCGGCTATACCCTGGAAAAAGTGCGGGAAATTTTAAATTTACGCACCCCGGCTTCCCTCAAAATTTGTACTCTGTTAGACAAACCTTCACGCCGCGAAGTAGAAGTACCCGTCGATTGGATTGGATTCCGGATCCCAGATGAATTTGTAGTAGGTTACGGCATCGACTACGCACAACATCATCGTAATTTGGGTTATATCGGGAAAGTGGTGTTAGAGGAATAAATCTGACTTAACCGATGTAAAGTGCGGTCAAAAAATGAAAAGTTTTGCCGGGCATTTTAAATATAGAAGCCCGGCAAAATTGAAGTTTTAAGTGTAATTTTGTTAATGGTATTCAGGTTTAGGTGCCGCGGGTTTCCACATAGAGCGCATATAATGAGTGACCTGACGCCATAAAAACACGGTTGCGTTTCGATCCGCCGAAGCAGAGATTGGCGCAACGTTCGGGCAAATGAATATGTGCGATTTGTTTGCCTTGAGGATTGATAACAATTACGCCGTCCATATCGCCGGATAATCCGTTTTTGCTGTTGTTGATACTGCCCCAGCCCGCCCAGATATTACCGTCTTCGTCTACGGCAATGCCGTCTAATGTGCCGTTTTCACCGCCGTCGAAAAAATGCGTTCTGTTGTTTAATTTACCGTCTGTGCTTACATCATAACGGAAAATTTCACGCAGGGCGGGTGTTTCGGAAAAACGTCCGACAATATACAGGTGTTTTTCATCGGGCGAGAAGGCAATGCCGTTCGGCATCAGCAAGTCATTTAATACGCGTTCTAATTTTTCTGTTTGTGGATCAATGCGATACACTGCCGTCGGCTGCTCGGCTTTTGCTTTTTCTCCTTCATAATATCCGTTAATGCCGAAAGTAGGATCGGTAAACCAGATTGCTCCGTTGGATTGTACTGCAATATCATTCGGTGAATTCAGTGGTTTGCCCTCAAAACTATCTGCCAGTACGGTGACGGAACCGTCATATTCGGTGCGGGTCAGGCGCCGGGTTAAATGCTCGCAAGCCAGTAACCGTCCTTGTTTATCGCGCGCCAGCCCGTTTGAGTAATTGGCATTTTCGCGAAATACTGCGGTTTGTCCGGTGATATTGTCATAACGCATAATACGGTTGTTAGGAATGTCAGAAAATAATAAGTATTGCCCGTCACCAAACCAAACAGGTCCTTCCGCCCAACGAAATCCCGTAGCCAAGCGTTCTACGCTTGAGGAATAAAGGCGATATTTATTGAAAGAGGGATCCGACACTTCAATGAGGGGATCGGGATAACGCGGGCTAAGGATTTCAGGCGATGTAATTTCGCATTGTTTGGCGAGTGTACTGCCCGTAACCGATAACAATACGCTACCGGCAAGCGTGCGTAATACGCTCCGGCGTCTAAAATTGATTTCGTTATATTGAGTTTGTTCATTTGTTTGCTTCGATTCATTCATAGCAATCTCCCATTTGATAAACAAGAAAATCTTTGTTTAGTATAGAAGTTGCAAGGAAAGAGAACATTGATAATTTAACAAAATAAACAGATTTGGTTGCTTAATTTTTGAGCGATTGCACGATGTGTTGTGAACGGGATCACAGAAAAGGGGAATTAAAAGCTAAAAGTGCGGTAGAAAATTTAAAAGTTTTGTACAAACATTTGTTTTTGGGCATTGGTTCCGCAAAATCTCGAGAGACTGAGCAAAACTTTTGAATTTTCTACCGCACTTTTTTGTTTTGTTATTTCATTACAATAATAACAAAGACAAAATATACACGGTGATAATACCTACGATCCCCATGATGAAGGTCATTAGGGTTTGGGTTTTATAACCTTGCTGTGCCGTCATTTTACCGAAATTTGTTACTACCCAGAAATAACTGTCGTTGGCATGTGATACGCACATCGCTCCGGCTGCAATGGCCATCACGCAGAGCGCTGCGGCAATTTCTGAAGTCAGCCCGAGTACGCTCATTAACGAATCCCCGGCACTGTACATGCCCATAATTGAGGCGGTAGTGATAATCGCCACGGTAGAACTGCCTTGTGCCGTTTTCAGCACCGCGGAAATAATAAACGGGAAGAAAATGCCGGTAGTGCTGATAATATGCGCGTTTTGCTTAATATAATCCACAAAACCCGCTTCAGTGATGACTTTTCCTAGTACGCCGCCCGCCGCAGTAATAAACAGAATAGGACCGACGATTTTTAAGGTTTCGTTGGTTAAGTCATTAAACTCCGTTATTTTTTTGGTTTGTAACAGCAGAAAAACGGAAAAGATAACCCCAATAGCTAAAGCTATAATCGGAGTACCTAAAAACTGAATAATTATTCCCGTATTGCCGCCGATCTCCGCGATTTTTGCAATAGAGCCTAATGCCATGAAAACAATCGGCATTAAAATTGGCGCAAGACTTAAAAATTTGCCGGGCAAAATGCCGTATTGTTTAAGTAATTGTTCATAGTTTTTGACGATGGCAGCGTCTGCCTGAGCTTCTTCATCAAGGGTTACCCGTTTGCCGATATATCCGGCAAAGAAATAAACGGCTGTCAGTACCGGAATGGATACTACAACCCCCATGATAATAACGAGCAGTAAATTGGATTCTAATCCCAATGCGCCGGCCGCCGCAATAGGACCGGGGGTTGGCGGAATAAATACGTGAGAGGCGTATAAACCGCCGCTTAATGCCACCGCCGTAGCCACGGGATTGGCGGCGATTTTTTTATACAGCGCTTCACGAATCGGATTCAGTACCACAAATCCGCTGTCGCAAAAAACCGGGATTCCCACAATTGCGCCCATAATAAGCATGGCCAGTTCGGGGTGTTTTTGCCCTACAAGTTTAACCACCATATCGGCAAGCTTCAGAGCTGCGCCGGTTTTTTCCAGGATAGTGCCGATAATTGCGCCGAAAATAATTACAATACCGATACTTTTAAAGGTGCTGCTAAAGCCGTCACCAATCATCCCGGGAATTTTATTCAGCTCAATACCGGCAACTAAAGCAAGCGCCAGCGAAATGGTCATTAGCGAAAGAAAAGGGTGAACCTTTAGTTTGGATATCATCCAAATCATGATAATAATCGCGATAATAAAGCTAATAATCAGGGAAATGCCGCTCATAAATACCTCCTGCTATCAGATTGAACTCCGAAAATGATAGCAAGTTTCCGGAATTCGTTTTGTGATCTCAATCGCGAAACGAAAAACCGTTGAAAATTGACCGCAGTTTACACAATATCCAAATGTATTCTATGGGTCGGGGACGGAAAGGCATTGTTCAGACGAGCAAGTTGCTGCTGTGTTAGTTGCATGTCTAAACAGGCGATATTTTCCTTCATATGTCGAACTTGTCCCGCTTTGGGAATGGCGATCATATTAGGTTGCGCCAGTACAAACAACAGCAATAACTGATATGGCGTACAGTTGAGCTCTTCAGCGATCGTTGTGACTTCCGGATGACGAAGTAAGTTGCGTTGTAATGAACCGGCCTGAGCAAGCGGGCAGTAGGCGACGGTGGGTATGGCAAGTTTGTCCTGATAAGGTTTTAAGGCGTATTCAATACCGCGCGAACCCAAGTGAAACAGAACTTCATTTAACTGGCATTGATTGCCGTTTGGTAAGGCAAGCAATTCCTGCATATCTTCCAAATCGAAATTAGACACGCCCCAGGCTTTAATTTTACCTTTGTTTTTTAATGCTTCCAGGCATTCGACGGTTTCCGCTAGCGGTGTTGTGCCCCGCCAGTGGTAGAGATACATATCAAGATAATCGGTGTTGAGTGCTTTTAAAGAATTATTACAGGCCTGCTCCATTTTACGTTTATTAGCATTGTTCGGTAAGACTTTGGAGATGAGGTAAAGCGAGTTTCTGTCATAAGGCGCAATAGCTTCGCCAATAAGCCGCTCGGCGCGGCCATTACCATACATTTCCGCGGTATCAATGAGATTTATGCCGTGCTCAATACCATAACGCAATGCAGCGATTTCTTCCTGACGATAATGCGCATTATCTCCTATAAACCAGGTTCCCATGCCAAGTAAGGTCAGTTTATCGCCATTTTTTAATGTGATTTTTTTCATACTTTCTCTATTCTGTAAACAAATTTGCCGACATTGTATGATGCCGGCAAAGGGGATTAAAGATTGATTAGCGAACTAAACAAATTTTTATGAGTTAAATCTTACATAAAGATATTAAAGATCAGTACCAGCGCCAAACAGGAGAAAGCACCGATAAACGAAACCATGGTTTTAGCCATAAATTGATCTTTTACTTCTTTCAAACCGTATAGACCATTGAATACCCAGAAACCGCTGTCATTGAAGTAACTGAAAGATACCGCACCGGCACAGGTTGACATGGCAACTAAAGTCGGATTTAAACCTAATTGCGGTACAAGCGGGGCGGCCAGGGTTGCGGCTGTAATTAAAGCGACGGTGGCGCTACCCAGCGCAATACGCATTAGCGCGGCAATTACAAATGGAATCAAAATACCCGGGATACCGACGGTCAGAACCGCTTCACCTAAGGCATTACCGATACCGGCATCGCGCACAACATAACCTAACGCACCGCCCGCACCGGTGATGAATAAAATCATACCTGTGGATTTTACTCCGTCTTCAATGGCTTTGTTGGTTTCCGCTTTAGAAAGACGGCGACCTAAACCATAAAGAGCGATTAAAAGACCGATGATCAATGCAATAATTGGATGGCCTACTATTTTTAACAAATCGGCAAAACCATTTTCGATTTTCAGGAAATTAACGGTGGTATTACCTAAAATCAAAATTAAAGGAATTACGATAGGTGAAAATGACAGTCCGGCACCCGGCAGATTCTTATCTTTATAAATCTGTTCTACATTTTCAATGGATTTAATGTATTCCTCTTTAAATTCCTTGCGTTCAAAGTCGGTACCGTCTTCGTTAGGAATCTGATAGATTTTTTTACCGAGCCATTTTGCGTATAGCGTAGACATTACCAAAGTCGGAACCGTTAATATCATCCCCCAAATAATCATCATCCCCATATCGATATCTAAAATACCGGCAACCGCTAACGGACCCGGTGTCGGCGGAATAAATACGTGCGCTAATTGCAGACCGGTTGCCATGGCTAAACCGAGCCCGATAACGCTTTTACCAGTCATACGGGATAAGGATCTGGCAAGCGGGGTTAAAATAATCAAACCGGAATCGGCAAAAACGGGAATGGCAACCACATAGCCTGTTAAGGCTAAAGCCCATTCTTCCTTGGCTTTACCAATCAATTTGATAATAGAGAAAGCCATTTGTTCGGCAGCGCCGGATTTTTCTAAAATTGCGCCCATCATGACGCCGAGACCGATAATAATACCGGTACTGCCCAGCGTACTACCGAAACCTTTAGTGACTGAACTAATCACTTCGGCAAAAGGTAAACCGCCTATCAGACCGGTGGTTAACGAGGCGAGAATTAAAGCAACAAAGACATGGATTCTTGTCTTCATTGCCAGTATTAAGAGAAGTGCAATACCGATAGCCAAACCGATAAGCATTTGCGACATACTAGCTGCAGTTTCCATTTTTTACTCCTTTATTAAAGGGTACAGGTCAAGTTTCAACCGGACGGATTTGCCGTAATTTTTCATTGAATACTTAACCCGTATATCATCTGTTTTAAAATCAAAGCGAGGTTTTAACGTACCAGGCAAGGGCGTTTATTATCAAATGTCCAGCCCGGAATTAAGAATTGCATCGCCATTGCATCGTCGCGCGCACCTAAACCCATTGATTTATATAGCTCGTTAGCTTTCATAACCTGATCCATATCAATTTCAATACCTAAACCCGGTTTTTTCGGTACTTCAACCAAACCGCCTTTAATCTGCAACGGTTCTTTAGTTAAACGTTGGTTACCTTCCTGCCAGATCCAGTGAGTATCGATTGCGGTAATATCACCCGGCGCGGCAGCCGCTACATGGGTAAACATAGCAAGTGAAATATCAAAGTGATTGTTAGAATGCGAACCCCAGGTTAAGCCCCATTCGTTACACATTTGCGCCACGCGAACGGACCCCTGCATTGTCCAGAAGTGAGGGTCGGCAAGCGGGATATCCACGGATTGCAATGAAATGGTATGTCCCATTTGACGCCAGTCGGTGGCAATCATATTGGTTGCCGTCGGTAAACCGGTAGCACGACGGAATTCCGCCATAATTTCGCGACCAGAATAGCCTTGTTCCGCCCCGCACGGGTCTTCGGCATAGGCCAATACGCCTTTTAATTGTTTACCGATTTTAATCGCCTCATCTAATGACCAGGCACCGTTAGGGTCAAGGGTTATACGGGCTTGCGGGAAACGTTTTGCGAGTGCGGTCACCGCTTCCGCTTCTTCAAAGCCGTCTAATACGCCGCCTTTTAATTTAAAGTCGTTAAAACCGTATTTTTCATAAGCCGCTTCGGCAAGACGAACGACGGATTCCGGTGTCATCGCTTCTTCATGACGAACACGGTACCAGTCGCACAGATCGTTTTCCTGACTTTGATAGGCGAGATTGGTTTTTTTGCGATCACCGACAAAGAATAAATAACCCAACATTTCAACGGCGTCACGTTGTTGACCGTCGCCTAATAATGAAGCTACGGTCACGCCTAAATGCTGACCCAACAAATCCAGCATGGCCGCTTCGACGGCGGTTACCACGTGAATAGTGGTACGCAAGTCGAATGTTTGTAAACCGCGACCGCCTGCATCACGGTCATTAAAAGTTTGGCGAACGGTATTCATTACATTTTTGTATTCGCCCAGAGTTTTGCCGATAACCAACGGTTTGGCATCTTCCAATGTTTGGCGGATTTTTTCACCGCCCGGCACTTCGCCGATACCGGTATTGCCGCTGTTATCTTTTAAAATCACGATATTGCGCGTGAAATACGGACTGTGCGCACCGCTTAAATTTAATAACATACTATCGTGACCGGCAACCGGGATAACCTGCATTTCTGTAATAACTGGAGTGCTCATAGTAGATCCTCTTTATTGTTTGTAGTTTAAGATTAAAATCGGATAAAAGTGTGGTAAGTTTTCCGCAAATTTATTTGTTTTCGGCAATTGCTCTTTTTCAGAGTGCTTGCAATCAACATTACAACTTGGTTTATCATTTCACTAATGAATTTCAATAGGGGCATTATAGAAAATTAGCTTGTTTTTGGTATCCGGCGATTATCAGAAGATAAAAGGCTGAAATGCATTTTTATTTGTGCATATGCCTACATTAATGTGATGAAGATCACAAAAATACCTATTCTTAGACAGATTTTGTCTATTTTATAAAAAGAGAATCGCATTCAATTGGTCTGAAATTTAGAGCGAATAGTGCGGATGCACATAATAAGTGATTTTAGATAAAATATTTTTGTGATGATATACAGTGTTTGTTTGAAGAAAAGATTTTAGACTTTTTCACAAATCTTGAACCACTTAAATAAAGGAAACAGGTTATGAACGAAAAA
Organism: [Mannheimia] succiniciproducens MBEL55E; assembly: GCF_000007745.1. Lineage (GTDB taxonomy): Bacteria > Pseudomonadota > Gammaproteobacteria > Enterobacterales > Pasteurellaceae > Basfia > Basfia succiniciproducens. Next base: position 643,550 of record NC_006300.1, read on the forward strand.
TATGTACCTAATCAATTTCGTCAGAAATTATTAAAAGGAGAAACGTTAATCGGATGTTGGTGTGCATTAGGCAATCCGATTACGGCTGAAGTATTAGGTTTAGCCGGTTTTGACTGGCTATTGTTTGACGGCGAGCATGCGCCGAATGATGTGCTTTCTTTTATTCCTCAGTTAATGGCGGTAAAAGACAGTGCCAGTATGCCGATTGTCCGGGTTCCTAAAAATGAACCTGTGATTATCAAACGTGTGTTAGATATTGGTTTTTATAATGTTTTAGTGCCTTATGTCGAATCTAAAGAGGAAGCGGAGGAAGCCGTTTCGGCAACGCGTTATCCGCCTGAAGGTATTCGCGGCGTATCGGTAAGTCATCGTAATAACGGTTATGCGACTATTCCTGATTATTTTAAAGTGATCAATGACAATATCGGTGTAATCGTACAGATTGAAAGTCAGAAAGGTGTGGATAATGTCGATGAAATCGCAGCGGTAAACGGTGTGGACTGTTTATTTGTCGGACCAGGTGATTTATCTGCGGCATTGGGTTATTTAGGGCAACCGAATCATCCGGAAGTACAAAAAGTCATTCAGCATATTTTTGCTACGGCGAAAAAACACGGTAAACCATGCGGTATTTTGGCACCGGTTGAGGCCGACGCGCGCCGTTATCTTGAATGGGGCGCAACCTTTGTTGCCGTCGGCAGTGATTTAGGCGTATTCCGCGGCGCAACAAAAGCATTAAGTGAAAAATTCAAAGGTTAAAATCTTTGAATAGACGGATTTAGCTAAACCCGTGGGGAGTATTCTCTACAATTAACGTTAATTAAAAGAGGTAAATATCATGAAAATCGGATTTATTGGTCTTGGTATTATGGGAAAACCAATGAGTAAAAATTTGATCAAAGCAGGTCATTCATTGGTTGTATTGGATTTTAATAAAGCGGCTGTAGATGAAATTGTTGCTTTAGGCGCAACAAGCGCAGCGACGCCAAAAGAAGTGGCCGAACAAGTCGAAGTCGTGATCACTATGCTGCCAAATTCGCCACATGTTAAGACTGTCGTTTCCGGTGAAAACGGTTTGATTGAAGCGCAAAATACTAATTATGTATTTATTGATATGAGTTCTATCGCGCCATTAGCAAGCCGTGAAATTTATGCCGAATTAGAGAAAAAAGGCATTGATATGTTAGATGCGCCGGTGAGCGGAGGCGAACCTAAAGCGATAGACGGTACATTATCCGTAATGGTAGGCGGCAAAAAAGATGTATTTGATAAATATTATGACGTTATGAAAGCAATGGCCGGTTCCGTGGTTTATACCGGCGATATCGGTGCGGGTAACGTCACGAAATTAGCCAATCAGGTCATTGTCGCATTAAATATTGCCGCTATGTCGGAAGCCTTTATGCTGGCAACTAAAGCGGGTGTTGACCCAGAATTGGTTTATCAGGCGATTCGCGGCGGTCTGGCAGGTTCTACCGTTTTAGATGCAAAAGCGCCTATGGTATTGGATCGTAATTTTAAACCGGGCTTCCGTATTGATTTGCATATTAAAGATCTTGCTAACGCATTAGATACTTCTCACGGCGTCGGCGCCAATCTTCCGTTAACATCTGCGGTAATGGAAATGATGCAATCATTACGTTCGGCCGGTGATGATAAATTGGATCACAGTGCATTGGCTCGCTATTATGAGCGTTTAACTGGTACGGAAATCAAACGTTTTTAATTAGATGAAAAGGAGCGACTATTCGCTCCTTTAAAACCTTATTTAAAACAGCAATAAAAGTGCGGTTAATTTTATTGTTATTTTAAGTATGGTTATTAAAAAATTATAATGGAGCGAGATAGGATGAAAATTGTCATTGCGCCGGATTCTTATAAAGAAAGCCTTTCAGCTATGAATGTCGCTAATATAATTGAAAAAGGATTTAAACAAATTTTTCCTGATGCAACATATGTAAAAGTGCCTGTTGCCGATGGTGGTGAGGGTACCGTAGATACGATGGTTGAAGCGACAAACGGGAAAAGAATAGAGTTGGATGTTGTAGGGGCGCTGGGTTCTCAACAAAAAGCATTTTGGGGCATATCTCATGATAATTCTGTCGCTTTCATTGAAATTGCCGCCGCATGCGGGATTGAACAAGTCCCCATGGAAAAACGGAATCCGTTAATTACCACCACATACGGTGTCGGTGAGTTGATCCTGTCGGCACTGGATTCCGGAGTTCGCCATTTTATTGTTGGATTAGGCGGTAGTGCTACCAATGACGGTGGTGCGGGTATGCTGCAAGCCTTAGGAGTGAAATTGCTGGACGAACAAGGTAAATCCTTAGGTTATGGCGGTGCGGAACTGGCTCGTCTGTCTAAAATTGATTTTTCAACAATGGATTGCCGTTTAGCCGAATGTAAGTTTGATGTGGCTTGCGATGTGACTAACCCGTTAGTTGGGGAAAATGGAGCATCTGCAACGTTTGGACCGCAAAAAGGTGCTACGCCACAAATGGTTAAGCAATTAGATGAGGCTTTAAGCCATTATGCGGATATTATTAAGCAAGATTTAAATATCGATGTGAAAGATTTACCTGGGTCCGGTGCGGCCGGCGGTTTAGGTGCCGCTTTTGCCGGCGTGTTAAAAGGCGAGCTTAAAAGCGGTATCGGTATTATTACTCAATTACTTGATTTAGAAAGTAAAATAAAAGATGCCGATCTGGTTATTACCGGAGAAGGGCGTATCGATCATCAGAGTATTAATGGTAAGGTACCTGTCGGTGTAGCGGCTATCGCAAAACGCTATGATCTACCGGTAATCGGGATTGCAGGAAGTTTAGGAAAAGATATCCATGTGGTTTATGATTATGGCTTAGATGCGGTATTTAGTGTACTTAATAAAGTTTGTAGCCTGCCGGAAGCGTTGGATCCTACCAATGCGGCGGAAAATTTGGAAATTACCGCGAGAAATATTGCAGCGACACTTAAGATGAAAATTTCATAAGGATTTATATTATGTCAACTTACCTATTAGATGCGAAACTTGCGCAAAAAATTGTGCAACGGACAATGGATATTATTGACTGCAATATTAATATTATGGATGCCAAAGGCAAAATTATTGCTAGTGGCGATGTAAATAGAATAGGTGAGATTCATGATGGCGCTTTATTAGTTTTATCACAAGGACGCGTGGTGGATATTAATGAGGCGGTTATTCACAGTCTGCACGGTGTGCGGCCCGGTATAAATCTGCCGTTGAGAGTTGACGGCGAAATAGTCGGTGTTATAGGTTTGACAGGAGAACCGACAACATTAAAAGAATTTGGCAAACTTGTTTGTATGACTGCGGAAATGATGCTGGAACAGGCTCGTTTGTTCAATATACTTGCCCAAGATACCCGCCTGAAAGAAGAACTTGTCCTTAATTTGATTAATACGGATAAAATTACGCCAAGCATTGTAGAATGGGCTAATCGCCTAGGCGTTGATCTTTCTATCCCCAGAGTCGCCTGCATCATTGAAGTGGATAGCGGGCAGCTTGGTATTGAGAATGCGCGTTCAGAGTTACAAAATTTACAGACTTTACTTAAAATACCCGAACGCGATAATTTAGTTGCCGTGCTTTCATTGACAGAATTAGTCGTATTAAAACCTGCATTAAATAGTTTCGGGCGTTGGGAAGTTGATGATCATCTGGAGCGAATTAATCAGTTACTTTCCCGAATGAATGAGAAAGCAAAACTAAATGTGCGCATTTCATTGGGTAATTATTTTACAACGGAAGATAGTATCTCACTTTCTTATCATACGGCAAAAACGACGTTAACTATTGGTAAAGCCCGTTATCCGAAACAGCGAATTTACAATTATCAGGATCTTATTTTACCTGTATTGCTTGATCAATTACGTGATGGCTGGCAAAAGGAAGAATTAGAACGACCTATTAAGAAATTAAAATTAATGGACAATAATGGTGTGTTATTAAAGACTTTATTGGCATGGTTTGAAAATAATATGCAAACTATTGCAACGGCGAAGGCGCTTTATGTACATCGTAATACCTTAGAATATCGTCTGAATAAAATCGCCGATTTAACCGGTTTAGACTTAAATAGTACGGATAACCGCTTTTTACTTTATATGGCGCTACACGTAGCCGTTTAACTACATAATCTCTATTTAAATATTCTGTTCAAATATCATAAAAAATACCGCACAAAAGTGCGGTATAAATTTTTGGAATTTTATCAGGTCACCGGAGCCGGATTAAATACCGATAATTGATTGTATAGTCCCCATTTATCAGACCAGGTCTGTTTACGACCGCTTGCCACGTCAAGAATTTCATGGAAAATTCTCCAACCGACTTGTTCTATCGTTTCTTTACCTGTTGCGATGGTACCGGTATCAATATCTATTAAATCAAACCAGCGGTTTGCCAAATCCGTGCGGGTGGCTAATTTAATCACCGGTACGGCTTTTAAACCATAAGGCGTGCCGCGACCCGTTGTAAACAATTGAACCGTGATACCCGAGGCTAATTGTTGGGTACCGCATACAAAGTCACTGGCAGGCGTCGCCGCGTAGATTAGCCCTTTTTTAGTCGGGCGTTGACCAGGTGAAAGCACTTCAACAATATTGCTGGAACCTGATTTAGCGATAGAACCTAACGCTTTTTCCACTACGTTTGCCAACCCGCCTTTTTTATTTCCGGGAGATGGGTTTGCGCTACGATCCGTTTGGCCCATATCAAGATAATCATCATACCATTTCATTTCTTCTAATAGACGTTTACCTACTTCAACGGTTTCTGCTCGCGGTGTTAGAAGATGAATGGCATCGCGCACTTCCGTTACTTCGGAGAACATAAAGGTTGCGCCCGCACGAACGAGTAAGTCTGCGGCAAAACCGACTGCCGGATTAGCCGTTACGCCTGAGAATGCATCAGAACCGCCGCATTGACCTCCGACCACCAAATCAGATACCGGGCAGGTTTCACGTTTACGCCGGTTGAGTTTTTCTAAATGTTGTTTAGCCGTTTCTAAAATTTCTTTAATCATGGCTTCAAAACCGACATGCCGTTCATCTTGTAAGCTCATAATGGTGGCATCTTTTAATTCGATTGGATAAGTATCGACAGTCCCTTCGAGTAAACGTTGCGGCTGTAATTTTTCACATCCTAAACCGATTACCATTATTTCCCCGCCAAAATTAGGGTTCAAGGCGATATTATGAATGGTTCGAATAGGCACGATTGCCGCAGGCGCATTAATTGCTACTCCGCAACCATATAAGTGGTTTAAGCCTACAACGCCGTCCACATTGGGATATTGAGGCAATAATTCTTTTTCGATGATGTTTACGACATAATCGACAACACCCGCAACGCAATGGACGCTGGTAGTGATGCCTAGCATATTTTTAGTACCCACGCTGCCGTCTTTATTGCGATAACCTTCAAAGGTATATCCTTCTAATGGTTCTAATTTCGGTGCTTTACGCGTCGCTAGCGGCAATGTTTCTAGCGGCGGGGCTTTAGGTAAAGTAACGAGGGATTCGTCAATCCATGAACCTTGTTTAATATCTTTTACTGCGTAACCGATAATTTCTCCATAGCGAATAATTTCGGAATCTTTTGGTATGTCTACAAGAGCGACTTTATGCCCTTGAGGTATATGCTCAATTAATGTTACACCGTCTTCAAATTGAGAACCTGCAGGCAAACCATTACTATTTACAACGATAGCAACATTGTCTGTAGGATTGACTTTAATATATAACGCTTTTTGCTGCGTATTCATATAATTTTCTCCCACAATTAAAATATAAAGCTAATTTTTCATTTCCATTTTTGCTAAAAAATAATAATAAAGCATTGTGCATAAGCCTAATAATATTTTATATACAAATGATAATATTGGATAAATTACAAATATTTATGATAAATAGGTGGACTTTATAGTTGAGTATATAGTTGCTATCAGTCAATAAATAGCAACTATATAAATAAGAAGGTGAATTTATAACTCAAACAATCCCGGTAAAAATAACGACAATTGCGGGATATAGGTGACCATCAATAAGGTGATGACCAACACGGCAAAGAAAGGCAACATAGGTTTGATTAAATCTTGTAGTTTTACACCGGAAACGGAGCAGCCGACAAATAATGCGCTACCGACAGGCGGGGTACATAAACCGATACAGAGATTGAAAATCATCATAATGCCGAAATGGACGGGGTCCATCCCCAATTCTTTGACAATAGGTAAAAAGATAGGGGTAAAGATTAAGACGGCGGGAGTCATATCCATAAAGATACCGATAACTAATAATAACATATTGATGATTAATAAAATCACAATCAGATTATCGGATACGCTGATTAATAACTCGTTAACCATATAAGGAATATCGGCGTTAGTCATCGCCCAGGACATGGCGACGGAGACACCGATGAGGAACAGCACGATAGAGGTGGTGACAATGGCGTCCAAAATGATTTTCGGCAATTGAGTTAACTTAATTTCACGATAAATAATGACGGAAAGTATAAAGGTATAGACTACGGCAATGGCGGAGGCTTCGGTAGCGGTAAAGACGCCGCCTAAAATCCCGCCCATGACGACCACCACCATTAATAGGCTTGGAACGGCATCTAAGGAATATTTAACCACTTCGGCAAAGGTCGGTTTATCCGATACCGGATAACGGCGTTTTCTTGCAATGATATAATTCATCGCCATAATCCCGAAGCCCATTAAAATACCGGGCACATAACCGGCCATAAAGAGGGTGGCAACGGAAATGCCGCCGGCGGTTAATGCATAGACAATCATGACATTGGAGGGCGGAATCAATAATCCGGAGATACAGGAAGAGACATTAATGGCGGCGGAATAAGCCGGGTCGTAGCCGGCTTTAGCCTGTAACGGCGCCATAGTACCGCCTACGGCGGCGGCAGCGGCTACGGCCGACCCGGAAATCGAGCCGAACATCATATTCGCCATCACATTGGTATGTCCCAGGGAGCCGGGAATACGGCCGACTAAAATTTGAGAGAAGTTAATTAACCGGGTGGCAATCCCGCCGCTATTCATCAGTGAGCCGGCGAGAATAAAAAACGGAATGGCAAGCAAGGAAAAACTGTCTAATCCGGTGGCGATTTTTTGTCCGGAGACAATTAAGGTGGTCTCAAAAGGTAACATGAATGCGGCGGCGGCCAAGGTAGCAATCCCGATAGAAAAAGAAATCGGCACGCCCACAAACACCAATACAAAGAAAGAGAAAAACATCACGGCGGGAACAAACCATTCCCAAGATAATAACGCATCCATCAGTCATACTCCTTTAAGGAATGAAGATTATCAATGAAGAACAAGATGCTGTAAAACAGCATCAACAAGCCGCTTAAAGGCAGGGCGAGATAAATATAGGCCATGGGAATCTGCATGGAAGGAGAAAGCTGGCCGGAGGCATAGACGTTAGAAACTAAGGTGAGTCCGCCGAAAATCATCACACCGAGAGAAAAGCCCATAATACAGAAGTTAATAAAGAGGTTACTGAAGGCTTTGTTGCGCGGGGTTAAATTATGGGTAAATAAATCAATAGAAAGGTGTTTTTGTAGCCCGACGGTATAAGCGGCGCCTAACAAGCCGACCCAAATCATACTGAAGCGGGCGATTTCATCGGTAATGGTGCTGGGTATTTGCAGGACGTAACGACTGAACACCTGCCAGGTTACGCAGATAACTAACAGGACCATCACAATAATGGAAAAGGTTGAAATAAAGACATCAACGGGTTTTTTGAGTTTCTCTAATCGCATAGCGTAGCTCCAAAATCTAGGAATGGGGAGTCGGCATAAAAAATAGTCCAAATCATCCACACTTTTAGCGTATCAAATTTTTTGTAAAATCAATTTAAGACAAAAATCCCCTTATTATGGATAAGGGGAATATTTATCTATTTAGCTTCCGCTTCAATATCTGCAATGATTTGTGAAAATACAGGATTTTGTTTAAAGTCATTGTAAAGTGGGATTAAGGCATCGCGGAACGGCTGTTTATCGACTTGAATGAAGGTGGTGCCGATTTTCTCCGCTTCCCGGCGGGAGTGAATGGTTTCCTCATCCCATAATTTTTGTTGATAAATTTCAGACTCTTTTGCCGCATCTAACAGAATTTTTTGCTGATTTTCATCTAATTTATTCCAAACCTTGTTAGCGATGACGAGATAATCAGGCATGCTAGTGTGTTGATCTTCAGTAAAATATTTTGCCACTTCCACATGGCGGGTAGAAGTATAAGAAGGAATATTGTTTTCCGCACCGTCAATCACGCCTTGCTGAAGTGCGGTATAAACTTCACCTAGCGGAACGGGAACAGGCGAACCGCCTAGTAATTCAATAATGCGATTGGTGGTCGGGGTAGAAATAACGCGGATTTTCATACCTTTTAAATCTGCGGGTGAATAAATCGGTTTTTTCGTATAGAAATTACGGGAACCGCCTACATAGGAAGAAAGTACCGTAAATCCGCTGTTTTTGGTTTTATCCGTAATGCTTTTACCTGCTGAACCGTATAAAACCTTCTTAAAATGTTCATCGTTATTAAATAAATACGGGCAAGTAAAAACGGCCATTTCTTTCACAAAAGGTTCTAATTCGCTGGAATTTGCTTTAGTCATATCCAAGGCATCGTTTTGCAGTAATTCAATGGTTTCTCTGGCATCCCCCATTTGTCTGTTGGGGTAAATGCGGAGAATCAATTCACCGTTGGATTTTTCTTTCACTTCTTTTGCCATATAATCCAGCGCTTTATGAATAACGTGCGATTGTTCCAGATTGTGGGCAAGTTTCAATGTGACTTTAGCTGCTATTGCATTTGTTGAAACCGCACACAAAGGAAGGACAATAGAGAGGCTAGAGAGAATAAATGTTTTTAATTTCATTGTGAGATCTCCATGTGAGGATTGGACGGGCTAATCTAATTATTGCTATCAGTTATACTGAATGACCGGATTCTATCACTATGAATTTAATTTTCCTGGGTGTTGTTTTAAAATTGTGATCAAGTTAACAAAATAAATAAAACATTATTTTAATTTTATATTATTGGTATTTATCGAAAGGTAAATATTTATTTGCTTTTTTTTATCTAATCGTTACAATACAACTTCCTTGTCGTAGCTGAATTAGAGATCGGCAAACGATGTACTATTAACTTACTTTTTAGGAGTAATAAAATGTCTCTAAGCGTAGAAAAAAAAGCTGCAATCGTAGCTGAATTCGGTCGTGATGCAAAAGATACTGGTTCATCAGAAGTTCAAATCGCATTATTGACAGCACAAATCAACCACTTACAAGCTCACTTTGCAGAGCACAAAAAAGACCATCACGGTCGTCGTGGTTTATTACGTATGGTTTCTCGTCGTCGTAAATTATTGGACTACTTAAAACGTACAGATTTAGCCAAATATTCTGAAACAATCGCTCGTTTAGGTTTACGTCGCTAATTTTTTAAAATTATTTTTGAAGCCCTCGTTATTGAGGGTTTTTTTATAGTTTTTAACCGCGAATCCGGGGTTTTAAATGTTTTAAAATTAATCAATTAAATGATTTTTTTGCTTTTTCCTTTAATCATGCTTGACAGTGTATAGCGAAACCAGTATTATTCACCACGCTTAAATCACGGAGGAATGGTCGAGTGGTTGAAGGCACCGGTCTTGAAAACCGGCGAGGGTTTGCGCCCTCCCTGAGTTCGAATCTCAGTTCCTCCGCCATCCAATTCAGAAAAGCCGTTATTCGAAAGAATAACGGCTTTTTGCTTTTTGACTGCAGGTAATTAGTTATTTTCTTGATTAAGATTGGGATCTGTTTATAAAAGATAAACAGACCCTAAAATACGGCGTTAATTTTCTTTGAAAGATAAATATTCCTCTAATACTTCAATTGCTTCCAAACAGCGTTTTCGCCGCGGCAAAGTGATGTCGATTTGGTGCTGATAGCCCGCTTTCTGTTGTTCGTTATGTGCGGTGTCCCGTTTGTCTTCCAATTCATTAATCTTTTCGTTTAAGGCTTGTAATGCCTCATAATAACGAACTAACCGTTCTCTCGGCGGGAGCTGATTTAGTTCATGTTTAATCTTTTCCCGTTGCGAGGGGATTTTGGGCGTCGGTGCCGTTTTTCTACCGTTATTTTGATTAATTGCATCGGAAAGTGCGGTACATTGCGCGAGAAGTTTTTCGCTGAAAAATTGAATTTGCGGAATTTCGGTTTCCTTTAATCCTGCAATTTGCGCCAGAGTATGTTGAATTTGATCAAAATAAAATTGCCCGGATTCGAAATCTTCACTGAATAAAGTGCGGTCGAATTTTGCGTAGATTTTTTTATCGGAAAAAGCGGCAAATTGCAGCGTAAGTTGTTGAACTTTAGCTTGTAACTGCTCAATAAGTGCGGTCAAATTCTTCATAATTTCAGCCTAAAAAGAAATCTCCCCTAATTTTATTAGGGGAGATTTTATAGATTAAAGAGTCATTGCGGCAAACCAACCAAATACTAATAGCGGGATATTAAAGTGAAGGAAAGTCGGTACTACGGAATCCCAAATATGATCATGTCGTCCGTCCATATTTAAACCGGAAGTCGGCCCCAGTGTAGAATCCGATGCAGGCGAACCGGCGTCGCCTAATGCGGCGGCAACCCCGACGATGGCAACGGTGGCAAGCGGCGAGAAGCCTAAAGTAAGGCAAAGCGGTACATAAATAGAAGTAATAATAGGTACGGTAGAAAATGATGAACCGATCCCCATGGTGATAAATAAACCGATAACCAACATTAAGAAAGCTGCAATACCTTTGTTATCTGCGCCGACAGATTGACTGAAACTATTAACAAGTTCGGTAACACCGCCCGTTGAATTAATTACATTAGCAAAACCGGAAGCGGCGATCATCACAAAACCAATCATTGCCATCAGGCGCAGGCCTTGCTGGAATATATCGTTGCTTTCTTTTAATTTGAAAATACCGCAGACTGCAAAAATAATCAGCCCGGCTAAACCGCCGATAATAGTTGAGCTGGTGAAAAGCTGTAAACCGAATGTGACTAAAACGGCAACTATGCTTGCCATTACATGGAACGGCTTAATATTGGCAATGTGTTGTTCAATTTCGGCGGTAGTCGGTTCGGCGATTTTGACGATATATTCTCTCGGTTTGCGGTAACTGATGAAAATAGCCGTGCATAAGCCCAAAATCATTCCTAAAACCGGAATAGACATTGCCATAGAAACTTGAGCGACGGAGGTTTGTAATCCTAAAGCGGCGCCCACTTCATTAATATTTTTTACTAAAATACTTTCAATAAAGATTTTACCGAAACCCACCGGTAATAGCATATAAGTTGCGGTTAAACCGAAGGTTAACACGCAGGCTACGGCGCGGCGATCTAATTTTAATTTATTGAAAATGCTTAATAACGGCGGCACAACGATAGGAATAAAGGCGATATGAACCGGTAATAAGTTTTGTGACGAAATAGAGAAAGCAACCAGCACGGCAAGAATAAAATATTTAAAACCGGCTATGGAACTGCCGGTAGGACGATTACCGAGGCGTTTGATGACTTTATAAGCCAGCAAATCCGTAATGCCGGATTTTGAAATCGCCACGGCAAAAGCGCCTAAGATGGCGTAATTCATTGCAACTTCCGCCCCACCGCCTAAACCGCCGGTAAAAGTTTCAATGGTTTTAGTGATGCCTAAACCGCCTACCAATCCCGCCGTGAGTGCGGAAATAACTAAGGCGATGACGACATTGATTCTTAGCAGGCTCAATATGAGCAAAACCAGAATAGAAATGACCACTTCGTTGGTTAGCATAATGTTTCCTTAGATTTAAGATAAAAAATTTATTATTTTTACCGCACTTTATACAAAATGATAAAAGCAAAGTGCGGTCGGTTTTCGCTAGTTTTCAGCAATGTGGGGGAAACCGCCTAATGCTTTAAGGTGATTGACCATATAGCAAAACAATTCCGCCGTCCGTTCCGTATCGTATAAAGCGGAATGGGCTTGTTTTCCGTCAAAGGCAATGTGTGCCGCCTGACAGGCTTTTACCAGCACCGTTTGCCCGAACATTAACCCGCTTAAACTGGCGGTATCGAAACTGCTGAAAGGGTGAAACGGGTTACGTTTGATTTTAGTGCGATCAGCCGCCGCCATTACAAAGCTCTGATCAAATGTTGCATTATGCGCCACGATAATCGAGCGTTGGCAACCGGCATTTTTTTGCCCTTTTCGTACCATTTGAAATAAGCCGGTGATAGCTTCCGATTCGGGAACCGCACCGCGTAACGGATTATCGATATCAATACCGTTAAATTTAATGGATTCGGGATTAATATTGGCGCCTTCAAAGGGTTTAATATGAAAATGGCATTTCTGATCCGGTACTAAAAGCCCGTTTTCATCCATTTTTAGCGTAATCGCCGCGAGCTCAAGTAATGCGTCGGTTTTGGCATTAAAGCCGGCGGTTTCAACGTCGATAATAACGGGATAATAACCGCGGAAACGGTTTTTTAACAGATTATAATCAATTTTTTCCGTTGTCTCCGTTTCGTTTTGTGTTTCAGTTACCATATTAACCTTTTAAAAAACTCAGCAAGCATTAACCTGCTGAGCGCATAAGTAAAAATTAGTTGCCTAATGCCGCTTTTGCATTTTTATTTTCGATAAATTCGATTTTATAACCGTCCGGATCTTCCACAAAAGCAATCACGGTGGAACCGCCTTTAACCGGACCGGGTTCTCGGGTGACTTTGCCGCCGTGCGCTTTTACCGCTTCACAAGTGGCGTGAATGTCATCCACGCCAATGGCGATATGGCCAAATGCCGAGCCAAGTTCGTATTCAGTGACGCCCCAGTTATAAGTCAGCTCGATAACCGCCGTTTTATCTTCGTCGTCATAACCTAAAAAGGCCAATGAATATTTGTATTCGGGATTTTCGCTGGTACGTAATAAACGCATACCCAAAACATCCTGATAGAATTTGACGGAACGATCCAAATCGCCTACGCGTAACATGGTGTGTAGAATTCTCATCATATTATTAAACTCCTTGATAAAATTAAGCGTTGGTATTATGCCATAAGCAAAAGGATAAATCCGCTAACTATTTTGCCGTCATCCATTTGTCATAAATTTTTTGATATTCGCCGTTTTGGCGGATTTTAATTAAGGCTTGGTTAAATTCATCAATTAATTCCTGGTTCGCTTTATTGGCGGCGATACCTAAGCCGTTACCGAAATAGGTTTTGTTATCAATTTTCTCGCCCGCAAAAGCTAATTCCGGTGTTTTTTTAATCATATCCACTAAAACGGGAATATCGCCGAAAATCGCATCAATACGACCGTTTTGAATATCTAAAAGTGCATCCTGGAAGGAAGCGTAAGCTTTTACTTCATATTCCGGTTTTTCTTTGATGATATAGTTTTGATATGTGGTGCCGTTTTGCACGCCGATAGTTTTCACTTTAGTAAAGTCCGTACCTTTTTTCGCAATAAATGCGGCGGAACTTGAAAAGTAAGGTTCTGTGAATAACACTTGTTTTTTACGCGCTTCGGTAATGCCCATGCCCGAAATAGACGCGTCAAAACGTTTTTGTTTTAACCCTTGAATTAAGGCGTCGAATGCTTGGCTTTTGAATGTGCAGTTTGCCTGCATTTCTTTGCACAGTGCATTGGCGATATCGACGTCGAAGCCGATAATTTCGCCTTTTTCATTAGTAAATTCAAAAGGCGGATAAGTCGGTTCCATGGCAAAGCTGATATCTTTTGCCGATACGGCAAAGGCTGTGGTGATAAGTAAAGTTGAAAGTAATAATTTTTTCATTGGGTTTCCTTAAAATTATGAAAAAAATGACCGCACTTTTATCGGTCGGTGAAAATTATTTAATGCTTTGTAGCCGCTATCGGCACGAAGTGAAAAATAATCTACAGTTTATTTAATGGCAATCATCGATCCGAAGTTAAAGCACTGGAACCACAGTTCCACATGAGAAAATCCGACATTTTTTAACCGCACTTTGTGGGTGTTAATGCTGTCGATACGCATGACGTTTTCTAACGCGGCGCGTTTCTGGCTCACTTCCAGTTCGCTGTAACCGTTGGCGCGTTTAAAGGTATGGTGTAAATCGATCAGCAGGTTATTTATGGTTTCGTCTTCAAAGCGGAATTTCTCCGATAAAACCAGCAATCCGCCCTGATTTAATCCGCGATAAATTTTTTCCAGAAGGGCCCGGCGATCTTCCGGCGGCAGAAACTGCAGGGTGAAATTTAAGATGACCATTGAGGCGTTTTCAATGGCGATATTGCGGATGTCGTCGCATAAAATTTCTACCGGAATTTCACTGTGATAAGCATGAATATGCTGACGGGCGCGTTCCGCCATCGGCTGAGAATTATCTACGCCGATAATTTTGACATTCGCTTGTTTGATATTGCGGCGGGCGGAAAGGGTAGCTGCACCGCGCGAGCAGCCCAAATCATATACATTGCTGTCTGCGGTGACAAAACGCTCGGCAAGCATACCGATGGCGGTGATGATATTGGAATATCCCGGCACGGAACGTTGGATCATATCGGGAAATACTTCCGCCACATTTTCATCAAAAGTAAAATCGCCCAATTTTTCAATCGGGGTGGAAAAAATCGTGTCTTTGCTCATAATTCCTGCTATTTGGGTTAAAAAGTGCGGTTATTTTAGAAGAAGTTTTGATTTTTTTCAGCTATAATTTGCCAGTTATTTTTTCAGAATAAATTTTAAAGGAAAACAGATATGATGCGTTCTCATTATTGCGGTGGGTTAAACCGTGAAAATATTGGTCAGGAAGTGACATTAAGCGGTTGGGTTCACCGTCGTCGCGATTTAGGCGGTTTGATTTTTATCGATATGCGTGACCGGGAAGGTATCGTGCAGGTTTGTTTTGACCCGAAATATCAGCAGGCATTAACCCGGGCGGCAAGTTTACGTAATGAGTTTTGTATTCAAATTAAAGGTGAAGTCATTGCCCGTCCGGATAATCAAATCAATAAAAATATGGCGACCGGCGAAGTGGAAGTGCTGGCGAAAGAATTATCCGTTTACAATGCCGCCGACGTGTTGCCGCTGGACTTTAACCAGAATAATACCGAAGAACAGCGTTTAAAATACCGTTATTTGGATTTACGTCGTCCGGAAATGGCGCAGCGTTTGAAAACCCGCGCCAAGATCACCAGTTTTGTACGTCGTTTTATGGATGACAACGGTTTCTTAGATATCGAAACCCCAATGCTGACCAAAGCCACTCCGGAAGGCGCCCGCGACTATTTGGTGCCGAGCCGCGTGCATAAAGGCAAATTCTACGCTTTGCCGCAATCGCCGCAGTTATTCAAACAGCTGTTAATGATGTCCGGTTTTGATCGTTACTATCAAATCGTCAAATGTTTCCGAGATGAAGACTTACGTGCCGACCGCCAACCGGAATTTACCCAAATCGATGTGGAAACCAGTTTCTTAACCGCGCCGGAAGTGCGTGAAATTATGGAAAAAATGATTCACGGTTTGTGGTTAAACACCATTAATGTGGATTTAGGCAAATTCCCGGTGATGACCTGGACTGAAGCTATGCAACGTTTCGGTTCGGACAAACCGGATTTGCGCAATCCGTTGGAAATCACGGATGTCGCGGATATCGTGAAAGATGTGGATTTCAAAGTATTCAGTGGCCCGGCAAATGATCCGAACGGTCGCGTAGCGGTAATCCGCGTGCCGAACGGCGCAAGCGTTACCCGTAAACAAATTGACGAATATACTCAATTTGTGGGCATTTACGGCGCAAAAGGTTTGGCGTGGTTAAAAGTGAACGATGTGAATGCTGGTCTTGAAGGCGTACAAAGTCCGATTGCAAAATTCTTAACGGAAGAAAAAATTAAGGCGATTTTCGACCGCACTTCCGCCCAAACGGGTGACATTTTATTCTTCGGTGCGGATAAATGGCAGACCGCTACGGATGCACTGGGCGCGCTACGTTTGAAACTAGGACGCGATTTAGCTTTAACCCAATTAGACCAATGGGCGCCGTTATGGGTCATCGACTTCCCGATGTTTGAACGTGACGAAGAAGGCAATCTTGCCGCTATGCACCATCCGTTCACCTCACCGAAAGATTTCAGTCCGGAACAGTTGGAAGCGGATCCGACAGGCGCGGTGGCAAACGCTTACGATATGGTGATTAACGGCTACGAAGTAGGCGGCGGTTCCGTACGTATCTTCGATCCGAAAATGCAGCAAACCGTGTTCCGCATTTTAGGTATTGACGAACAACAACAACGGGAAAAATTCGGCTTCCTATTAGACGCTTTAAAATTCGGTACTCCGCCGCATGCAGGTCTTGCCTTCGGGTTAGACCGTTTAACCATGCTGTTAACCGGCACCGACAATATCCGCGACGTTATCGCCTTCCCGAAAACTACCGCCGCCGCCTGCTTAATGACCGAAGCCCCAAGTTTCGCCAATCCGCAAGCGTTAGAGGAGCTTTCAATCTCTGTGGTGAAAACGGATAAGGAATAATTATTGGACAATTTGTAGGGGCATGTCGCATACGCCCTATTTGTAATTTATAACCGTTATAAAATGAACTACAAAAATCCCAATAGCGTTCTCGTTGTCATTTATGCAAAAAATTCAGGCAGGGTTCTTATGCTGCAACGCCAAGACGATCCTGAATTCTGGCAATCGGTGACGGGATCCTTGGCGGAAAAAGAAATGCCGTTTTTGACCGCACTTCGCGAAGTTAAGGAAGAAACCGGGATTGATATCAAACGGGAAAATTTAACATTAGTTGATTGTCATCAATCGGTGGAATTTGAAATTTTCCCGCATTTTCGGTATAAATACGCACCGAATGTGACGCATTGCAAAGAGCACTGGTTTTTGCTCGAATTGCCTGATGAGCGTGTTCCTGTATTAACGGAACATTTAGCTTATCAATGGCTAGAACCTGCAAAAGCGGCAGAACTGACTAAATCACCCAATAATGCACAGGTGATTAGGAAATATTTAATTAATAAAAGTGCGTGAATTGCCTAGCACGGCAAAGCCGTACTAGGTTATGCATAGTTCAGCCCCTTTG